>CAJOEO010000237.1:1208-2067 GCA_905233535.1 uncultured Treponema sp. | reverse complement strand
ATGCCGACGGACTGCCGTTGAACCACGGACAATTCGCCTTAATCCAATCGAATACCTCTTTTGCCTTCGCTTCGTTTGGCGTGCCGTCCTTTTTGTACACGCCGATTTCAAAATACCCGCAAAGTTCGCTCATCGCGTAATCTCCTTAATATAAAAGATATGATTTTTCAAATTGTATGAGAATTTTTGAAAAAAAAATCCGCCCGCTCAACCAACGAAAACAAAACGGAGATTGAGCGAAGTCGAAATCACCGCGTTAATGCGCGTTCTGCAAAAATTCTTCGTCGCTGATTTTTGACGAATAAATCGCGTTTTCGATTGCTTTTTCCATAATTTTTGTGGCGAGCGTTCCAACTGCATTGATGTCCGCGCTAACGCCTCCCGTGCTTGCCGCGTAAATCGTGTCGCCGTCCGCCATAGTTGCAACAGGGCAAATGCAGCGCGAATACGCGCTTCTTGTCATCGACGCGATTTTTGAAAGTTCCGCCTTTGAAAATTTTGCGTTCGTGATTACTGCGCCGATTGTGGTGTTCCCCGTGAACATATCGCGCGGAGAAAGATTTTCGCAAAGCGCGTCCGCGGAATCTTCAAACTTTTTTCTGTCCGCAGAATGAAGCCCCGCGATTTTTTTTCCGTCGAACGAAAAAATGTCGCCGAGCGCGTTCACGCAAACTGCCGCAGCCACAAAAAGTTCTCCGCGTTTTTCCGCAAAAAATCCGAATCCGCTTTTGTCGCCGCGCGCCGTTCCGCGCAATTTTCCCACGGTCGCGCCGATTCCGCAGCCCACATTTCCCATTTCTTCGCTAGTTTTTTCGAGAGCGAGAGCACACGCTTCAAATCCCATTTTTGCGTCGGGGCG
>CAJOEO010000237.1:0-1121 GCA_905233535.1 uncultured Treponema sp. | reverse complement strand
CCCGCCAAAACAATCGCGTTGATTTTGTTGTCGGCGGTAAGCGGAAGCGTGAGCGGAGTTTCGCGGGAGGCAGGACCGCCACCGCTGATGTCAGAGCCGACTCGTGCGCCGTTCGGAAAGAAAATCACGGAAACGCCCGTTTTTGCGTTTTCGTCCGAAGCGTGATTGATTCTAAAATCGTATATTTGCGAAATCGGAAACGAATCGTTCGGCTCGGCACTGTCTGCGACAACTGATTTTTTCATATTTTCCTCGATTTTTTGGATATTTAAGAAAAGTACATATTCAGGAACTTTTATTTTCCAAATATATTCCAAAACAAAATTTAGTTTTTGCACGGCTTTAACCTATAAAACTCGACAAGTCTAGTATACCGCCACGTCGAAACCCAAATTTTTTTGAGTTCAAGTTCTCACGGGAATAAACACGCAGGCAAAAGCGAGCAAAATTCGAAACGAAAAGACACGCAGCGGTTAAGAAATGTCGAAACCATCGCGTGCGTTTGCGTTACGCCGTCGCGAAAATACGCTCGGCAATTTTCTGCACCTGCTCCAACGGAACTTTTGCAACGATTGCGATACGTTCAATTGGCAAACTTCCGTCTCGGAGCAAATCTTCCACAAATTCATTTCGTGCTTCTGCCCGTGCTTCCGCTCTGACTTCTTCGCCGTATTCTTCAAAAATCCTGCACATATTTGTAACCCCCTTTGTTTGCTGTTTATGAAGGCGCACGCGCTCGGCAATTTCTTCGTAGTGCATTTTCGACGCTGACGGCTCGCAAAAATCGTGCATCAACTTTCCGATTGCGTCGTCGCCTCGATATGCTCCGTTCACATAAATCGTGTGCGCCCCGTCATCGAACGGCAACGCCGTTCCGCAGTCGTCCTCAAGAATCTTTTTCAAGCGATAAATCGGCTTGCCCGTGTGGAAAATGTCGTTTTCCGTGATGAAAATGATGTAAGTTTCGGGCAAATCTGCAAAATCGCTTTTGCGTTTTAGCGCGTGGCTGTCGAGCATCGCCAAATTGTAGCGCGCGCGCCGCGGATTCGCGCCTTTGTCCGCTCGCTGAATTTCGATGTTGTAAATTTTTCCGCTTTCGTCTTCCGCCAAAATGTCGAGCC
>CAJOEO010000236.1 GCA_905233535.1 uncultured Treponema sp. | reverse complement strand
AATCGTAAAAAAAGTTTTTTTCTGATTTTATTTTTTTGAATCCGCGGAGTAAATTCTAACGGGCGGAAGTTTTGAAAAAAATTCGCTCAAAATTGAAATGTAATCCGCCGCTCCCGCAGAATCTACCGCCGCGTAGTCCAAAAGGTATCGGTCGGCAATTCCTTCGTTTGCGCCTGCCGTAACGAGCGCGCAAATTTCTTCTGCCGTCGCGCTGTTTTCAAACGAATGAACGAGCCATTCGCTTTCGATTTCCGAAAGTAGCGCGTTTTTTTCCAAATCCACAAGGCGCGTTCCAGAAATCGATTCAAATTCAACTTCGTCGAGAACGATTTTTTCCAATTCGTCGGAAAGATTTTTTGACGTTTGTAAAAATAATTTGTCGATTTCGCCCGTTTTTTCAACGTTTAGCGCAACGATTCTTGCAAACGGAATTTCTTTTGATTTTGGAATGAATTTAATTTTCGTCGTTTTTTCGATTTTTTGCGCCTCTTCTTCGATTTTTTTTGCAAGTGCAAAACCAAGCGCGTTGAATCGCGCGTTCAAATCAACGTCTTTTGGCGCGGGAAAAATGTACGTTGCGGGGTCTAAAAAATGCGTCGTTGGAATTAGCGTGGCGGGCTTTGGACCTGCTTTGTCCGCGCTTACGTCCGTCAAAAAAACGTGCCTAAGTTTGATTCTCTTTGAATATTCTGGCAACTCGGCGACGGTTTTTGTTTTTTGGGATTTTTTGATGGGATTTTTTCCGATTGTGCCGAACGTCGAATTTAGCGCGTCTTTTAAGTTTTCTCTTGAGCGAAAATCGCCGACGATGCAAATCGACATCAACGAAGAATCTATGATTTTTGGATAATTTTTCAAAATTGTTTCAAATTCCATTTGCGTGGGGCGTTCGGGGACTTCTTCGTACAAAAGCGCGAGTTTTTCGCCCGCGGGCTTGCCGAAACAGCCCGCAGAACCCGTTTTTAGTCGCCACTGTCGCCGCTCATCGTAACAAATCGCGTCGGCAAGTGCGGGCGTTATGTCCGAAAAAATCAAAGCGTCGCAAAACGCTTTAACCGTTTTTTCAAGTTCGTCGCAAGAAAACGAAACCGTAATAATCGATTTTATGGAATCCGTTTGCGATGTTACATTGTACGAACCGCGTGTTATTCCGTTCGCATGAAGAATGTCTAACTGCTCACGGATTTTTATGGCGATTGCGTTTACTAAAACGCTAGTAAGTCCGATTTTTTCGTCCACAAATAAAAGTTCGCCGCCTTTTATTGTAAGCGAAATGCACGCTGTTTTTGTTCCAGTTTTTTTTGCAACGACAGGAATTCCGTTTAAAAGCCAAAACGACGAAAAATCGCGTTGATTTCGTTTCACAAAACGATTCGCGGATTCAAACGTGTCTTGCGCCACGCCGTCCAGCGCGTTTTCTGCCACGATTTCGTTTGCGTTCGTGTCCAAAGAATCGTGCGAATGTAAAAGCGAAATATAAAAATTGTCGTTCCACCAAGAACCGTCTTTTTTTGTAACCGATTTAAATCCCAAACGCGAAAATTCTTTTTTATTTTTTTCGTAGATTTTTGAATTCATCAAAACAAAAACGAACGGATTTTCATTTTGAAAACGCGATTCGAGATTTTTTGCCTTGATTTTTGAAAGCGAAGAAAGTCGCTCAAAAAACGAATTTGAAAAACCGTGAAGTTCGTGCCAATCCGCCAACGCCGAAAGAAGTTGCGCCGAAGAATCGCTGTGCTTTGCCGCCTCCGCAGAAAATTGTTGAACTTCCCAAAAAATTGCATCGTCCGAAAAAAAATTGCCGCGTTTTATTGTGTTCAAAAATTCTCCAACTTGATTCGCTTCTTTTTCGCCGTTTTTTTCAAGAAGCGTTTGAAGAATTACGCGTGACGATTTTTTTCGTTGAACGCTCGACGCATTTATGTATTCTGTCGCGCGAATTGCCAACTTTGGATTTGAAACGAGAGCGTTTTTGAAAACGCCAAAATTTTCGTCAAGTGCAGTCGCGGCTAAATCCGCTTCGTCGTGCGAAAATGAAGTATACTGTACAACGATTTGCGTCATTTCGCCAGAAAATTCCGCGTCGTGCAGAACAAAAAGTCGTCCGTCGTCTTTTTGTTGAATTTCTTGCTCGACTTTTTTTTCAAATTCCGTTTTGTTCTCGAT
>CAJOEO010000235.1:1235-2286 GCA_905233535.1 uncultured Treponema sp. | reverse complement strand
TTGTCACTACACGCTGTGCCGAATATTCCACCGGCACTAATTCTTTTGTTTCCATATAATTTCCCTCCTATTTGTTTGCAAAGGCGCGGTTTTATAAACGCTCGCCGCGCCCCGCAATCTTTTTTTAATGCGTATAAGTCGGTACGTCTACCACTTCCTCCAACTTTTTCTTAAATTCTTCCGCATTTCCGTTTTTTCGGCTTATGTGTATCAAATGGATTTCTTTCAACTTCGACAACACATCTATTTTTGTTCCTTCATATTTTTTCCAATGCTCAAAGTGTCCTATCACTCGTTCAATTGAACAATGATTCTCATATACTCGCTTTTTCCGCCAGTCTTCAATTTCACTTTTTTCAAGCGCACTTTCTGAATAATTTGCTTCGATTAAAACTTTTGTAAATGCGTTGTCTTCGCCGTACCAATTCGGTACGTGCATTGTGTCCGTCGCATAAAGTACACGATCTTCTTCATCATAAACTTGAAACACTATCGGTTCTGCCGCATCGTGCATTGCATTCAACGCTTTTAAGTTACAACTTCCCAGTCTAATCGGCGTCATTGTCAATTCCGCCTTGATTACGTGCAGATTATGACGATTTTTCAGCTTTAATGCGTCTCTTGTTCCGCGCGTCATATAGACTTCCGTTCCGTTCGCCAAAAGTTTTTTTATCGTCGGCATATGTGCGTGGTCTCCGTGTTCGTGCGTTATTATCGCTCTGTCCACATACCCCGCCGTTTCTCGAATTTTTTTATACGGAATCCCCGCATCGCAGATTATTTTTTCTCCTGTTGATGTCGTCAATAACGTACAATTTCCGCTACTTCCCGTCGCTATCACTTTGATTCCCAGCATTTTTTGTCTCCGTCTTTTTTGTTTTGGGCTGATATTCTTCCTTGAACAATCTCGCAACCTGAAATATTCCACGAATCATTTTCCGCGCATCTTCTTCTGTTTTTTCTTCTGACATCAAGACGATTTCGCCCGTCTTATATTCTGCATAGATTTTCTTGCCTTCGCGTTTTAACTGTTTCAAGTCGTCCGTCTCTA
>CAJOEO010000235.1:0-1223 GCA_905233535.1 uncultured Treponema sp. | reverse complement strand
GTTGCTTCTTCATCTGTTATCTGCAATTTCATTTAAATTTTCCCTACAGCGATTTCTCTTGCGCGTTCCATTAAAATTTTCCCTTTTTCAGGATTTTTCACCGTAAATTTTATTAATTCCATTAAAAAGCGTTGCGTTTCTATTCCAAACGGGTCATTGTCGACATACGACGCTTCGCCTTCGATTACGTTGTAGATTGTTTCTAAAACGTCGTCCTTTACCTCGCCTTCCACGATAATTTTTCCGTATACCCATTCGTCGGCGTCTTTTTTTACGCATTCAGGAAGTTGTACCGGTATCACTTCATATTCACCGTCGTAAAATTCGCTCCAACAATCGCTGTCGCACTCAATTTCTTCAAGCGCGTTTATCAATGCGTCTTCTTTCTCGACCGTCAAAAACCGCGTGTCAACTTCGATTTTGAATTTCCTCACGCCGTCATCCGCCTTTCTAAAATTTTCGGCTCGACTTCGATTTTCAAGCTCTGTCCTTCTTCCACTTTAAATTGGATTTTCTGATTCGGCACTTCGATTAAACTGTTTGATGTGTAGCTTTCCGCGTCGTCTATCATCAGCGGAAACATCACGCCGCTAACTTTTTGCATCGTCTTTACAAAATCCAACGCCGCTTTCAGCTTTTCGCCTTTCGACAAATTCCTATACGGTACGCCGTTCAGCGTCGCTTCGCAAATATTTCTGACTTCCCCATTTTTCAAAATCTCATACATTTTGAACTTTATGCTCTCAAAATTTGCATTTATCGACTCCGTTATCATCGCCATTTTCTTATGCGTAAATTTTTCTACAAGTTCAAGCTGATTTTTCGCTTTCTACTAATTTTTTTCCGTACTCTTTTTCCTGCGCCCTCAATTCTTCGATTCGTTTCTGATTTTTTTCATTAAGCTCAATCTGCCGCGTGATTTCCGCTATGTGCGTTTTTCTTTGCGCTATTTGCTCCTTCAATTTATCACGTTGCCTCACGACTTCATTAAACTCTTCATAATCAAATTGATTTGCCTCAAACTCTTTCTGCAACTCGTTCAATTCTTGACGCATTTTTTTCATTCGCTCTTCTATTTGCGCCAATTTCGCTTTATCTTCATCACACTTTTTGGAAAGTTCGATTCCTTCGGCGTTTATCTCTTTCTTTATCAACTGCGTTTTTTCTGTATTTACTTTTTGTCCGCAAGTAGGACATTTGTCCCCTGACTTTTTCCATTTCTC
>CAJOEO010000234.1 GCA_905233535.1 uncultured Treponema sp. | reverse complement strand
ATTTTTGAGTAATTTCAGTTTTTTCGGAATCTGAACCGAAGATGCTTTTAAAAAATCCGCCAATGGTTGTTCTTTTTTGAGGGAGAGGTTTTAAAAGAGCAGCGATAGCTTCTTTGTCTGAATTTTGCGTTGATTCAACTTCAAATTTTTCTTCAGAAGAATCGGAAGGAATTGGAGTGATTGGAGTTTTTTCGCTTTGAGATTCGGCAGGGTTTTGAGATTTTGTTGCCGAAATTGCTTTTTGAAGGCTAGTTTTTGAAGGAGATGCAGCGCTTGCAGCGGAAATGGCTTCATCTGCGGCGCGTAAAATTACGGTTGGAGTAACAACGTTTAGAGCTTTGTTAATTTTTGGACGTTTTGAAAAACGCAAAGATTCGAGTTTTTGTTCGGATTCTCCAACGAATTCAAGGAGTTTTGCAATACCTTCTGCCATCATCATTCGTTCAAAAGGTGTTTCAAGCGAACAGAAAACGTTTCGCCAAAAGTTAGCGTTTCCAGATTTTGCGTTTTCCAGTTCTGCAGAAAGTTTTGCAAGGTAGTCCAATGATTTTTTTACATCTTCGTCAAAGACTTTGAAAGCAGATTCGTCAAAGATTTCTTTTGTTGAAAAAACGTCGGTTTCTTTTTGGATTCGTTCCACGAAAGAGAAACTGTTGCAAACGACTTTTGGGAAAATTGCATTTCGGGCACATTCTGCGATGTCAGTTTTTTCTTCAAGGGAAGACCAAAGGACGTTGCCCAAAATCAGCAAATCTTGGAAAGAAACTTTTTGTCTTGAGTTTATGAAGGCGCTTACTTTCAACAACTTGCCAGTTTTTGCCCAACGTTTATCTGACATGTACGAAGGCGAAGAGAAAAAAGGTAAGCAGAAATTTCGTCTGGGAAATCGATTTGTTCGGATTTTTCTTTCCAGGAATTGATTTCGTCAAAGGTAATTAGAGAAGTTGGAGAAATGTTGATTTTTTGAGATTGAGAAACGAGGTTTTTGAAAGCTTGGGCATTTTGAATTGGGCGAACTTCAACGCGAATTAAAAATCTGTCGTAAAGAGCGTCTAAGCCGGCATCTTCGTCTGGCAATTCATTTGATGCGCCGAGCAGAAGGCAAAGCGGAACTTTTTTTTCTTGATTGCCGTTTCTAAAGATGCGTTCGTTCAAAATCGTCAAAAGCGAGTTTAAAATTGCGGGACCAGCTTTGAACAATTCGTCTAAAAAAGCGACGTTTGCATCTGGAAGGTAACCTTCGCTTAAGATTTCGCGCTTACCTTCGCCGAGTTTTTCGATTGAAAGCGGACCAAAGAGTTCGTCAGGTTGAGTGTATTGATTTAAAAGGCAACTAAATCTTTTAGCGTTTTGAATTGCAGAAGAAATCCAAAGGGCTAAAAGACTTTTTGCAGTTCCAGGTTTTCCTAAAAGGAAAATGCTTTCACCGCTTACCAACGCCAAAAGGCAAGCGCGCATAGCTTCGTCGCGCTCAAGCATTGAAGTTGCACAATCGATTACAGATTCGATTTTTGCGGCAGGAGAACTAGATTCCGCGCTGTTCATTTAAAAGCCGCCTCCTTGTGCGGGGAATATAAGCATATCAAAAAAAGACGATGACTTGCAGAAATCAAAAGAGAAAGTCATAATCTAAAAGATATTCTTCCGTGGTGTAATGGTAGCACAGAAGCTTTTGGTGCTTTTAGTCCGGGTTCGAGTCCTAGCGGAAGAAGTTTTGAAAGAGGTCGCTTTTTTAGGCGATTTTTTTTTGTCTTTTTTAAGAAGTTGTTGAAAGAGCGCACTCGATTTAAAACAGGCCACCAGAGCGACGAGAAGGGGGCAAACAGCGCACTTTTGACAAAAGTCGTGTAGTTTTACGTCCAAACGCGAAATTTGGGCGTTTTCGCGCGAATTCCAAGAGTGCAAAAAAAAAGCGTTCTCTCATTTTTGAAAGAACGTTTTTTTATATCAATCAATGAACGGTTCCGGTTTATTGATCGATTTCAGAAATGATGGGAATTGTTGACTAACAACAATAATATTCTGGTCATCAGTCAGTTTTTTCCAACGTGGAAATATATCTGGTTCTTG
>CAJOEO010000233.1:1500-2839 GCA_905233535.1 uncultured Treponema sp. | reverse complement strand
AGTTGACGAAAAAATGCCGCATTTGCTTTTTGGCGACGAAAAGCGAATCAAGCAATGCGCTTTGAACATTTTGACGAACGCTGTAAAGTATACGCACGAAGGCTCAGTTCTTCTTGAAGTTGGCGCGAAAAAAATCAGCGAAAGCAAAATCGCTCTTGAAATTTGCGTAAAAGACACGGGAATCGGAATCAAAGAAGAAGATTTGGACAAACTTTTTAAGCCGTTCGAGCGAATCGAGGAGGGGAGAAACCGCACGATTGAAGGCACGGGGCTTGGAATGAGCATCGTAAACGGGCTTTTGCGGCAGTTAGGCTCTGCGCTGAAAGTGAAAAGCGTTTACGGCAAAGGCTCGGAGTTTTCGTTTTCGGTGGAACAGAGCGTGCGTTCTTGGGAAAAAATCGGCACGCGAGAAGAGTCGCAGAACGCGCTTCTAAAAAACATCTCGTCATACAAAGAGCATTTTCAAGCACCGAACGCACATATACTCGTGGTTGACGATACGCCTGTAAATATAACGGTGTTCCGTGGACTTTTGAAAAACACGCGGATTCAAATCGATTCGGCACTGAGCGGAAAAGACGCGCTGGAATTGGTGCGCAAAAAAGAATACAACATAATGTTCATCGACCATCTGATGCCTGGAATGGACGGACTTGAATTTTTGCGTCAGAACTGGATAGACAACGCTTCGCTCAACAAAAATACAGTATCAATCGCGCTTACGGCGAACGCGGTTAGTGGCTCGCGCGAAAAATACATTCAGGCGGGATTTTCCGATTATCTTTCAAAGCCAGTTGACTCGAATCTTCTTGAAAAAATGATAGAAAAAAATCTACCAAAAGAACTAGTCTTACACGAAGGCGACGCGGGATTTATTGAGAAAATCGAGGAGCATTGGAGCGGAAAAGAGCGGCGCAAAGGCGGCGGATTTGGCGAGGCGGGCGAACTTTTTTTGAGTTTGTTCGGAGTGGATTTGGCGGCGGCGTTCAAAAATTGCGGCGGCAAAGATACATTTTTGGAAGCCGCGAAAAACTTTTTTGATTCAATCGACGAAAAATCTGCAAAAATCGAACAGTTTGCAATCGAAAAAGATTGGAAAGACTACACGGTTTTAGTTCACGCTCTAAAATCGTCCGCGCGCTTAATCGGCGCGTTGCCGCTTTCGGATTTTGCGAAAAATCTTGAGTCGTTGGGCGACAGGGCAAAAAACGGCGAAGAAAACGCGGCAAAAAAGATTTTGGAAGAAACTCCGAAACTCGTTTTGGATTACCGCGCGTTCAAAGACAAACTCGCGCCGCTTTTTGGCAAAATCCGCGAGGACGCGCGGGAAAAAATTTCG
>CAJOEO010000233.1:0-1487 GCA_905233535.1 uncultured Treponema sp. | reverse complement strand
GAGCGCGGACGAAATCATCGCGGAGATTGAAAAATATTCGCTCGGCAAAAACGAGGAAAAATTCAGCGCGTTGAAATCGGCGGTTCAGGCGGTGGACCGCGAAAAAATCTTGCAGATTCTGTCGGAATAAAAAATCGCGTGGAGGTTTATGGATTTTTTGTGAAAAAAACGCCGAGTCAAAGACTTTTGGCGTTTTTTTTACTTCTTACAAAACTGCAATTACGAGAATTGCACGCCCGCCAAATTTGGATTCTGTGCAATGTGCGGTTAAGTTTGAAGAGCAACCGCCAGTTCCTTTGGGAAATTTCCCTACAACTGTGCCTCAGTTTTCATTTTTTCTTCCTTTTTTGGATACGGATAAAAATGTTAAACTCAAATTTTATTTTTCTATAAAACTACCAGCCCAGTGGGCTGTGCATAACAACTGCTTAAACGGTGGCGCGGCTTGACTTGCTGAATAAAACATTCCTTATTCTCTATACTTTATAGTAGTAAAACCTTCTTTCCATCCAGAAATATCGCCATCAATCAATTTTGGGAAATCCTTAAATCCCGGTTGTTTTGATAATATTTGCATAGCAGTTTCTGCTTTTTCTTTTGTAGAAAAAATTCCTAAAAACTTTGTATCTTCTACATCGTCGTAAAGAACATGCACATGTTCAAGTTTATATACTTTCATTTTTCCTCCTAAGCGTCCCAGTGCGGGCGTCCACATAACAACTGGTTGTACCGCAGGTAGCTTGACTGCCTGTCGGCTTTGAAGCTTTGTTATGTGATTTTACGCATAAGCATACATCTTTATTGTTTCAAACTCTGGAGCATGATTTTTCTCTTCTTCTTCTAAATCGTAAAGATTCTGAAGGTTGAGCCAGAACTCTGCTGTTGTTCCGAAAAATTTAGAAAAGCGGATTGCGGTATCAGCTGTTATGGAACGATGCCCATGAATTATTTCTGAAATACGAGTCTGAGGAATATTAATTTCTTTTGCAAGACGATATGCTGAAATATTCATTGGAACAAGAAATTCCTCTTTAAGAATTTCTCCAGGGTGAATATTCGGCAGTTTGTCATTAGTGGTAATCTGTGATTCTAACATTGTCTGCACCTCTATTTTCAAAGGTAAATACAATTCTCCATTGGTCGTTTATACGGATTGACCAAAGCCCTGCAAGATTTCCTACCAGTTGTTCAAGATTATTTCCTGGCGGAATTCGTAAATCTTTTACTTCTTTTGCTGCCGCTATCATTCGGAGTTTCCGTCGTGCAACATTCTGAATGGTCGACGGCAATTTTTTGCTTCGCAGACCTTTGTAGATTAATTCTGTTTCAGAATCTCCAAATGAATTTATCATAATTATATACTAACGCAAGACGGAAGTATTTGTCAATAGAAAAAATTGGAATTACTTTGTTCTGTGATAGCCGTAAATAATATACGTTCCATTTTTCTCATCGTATGGAATATTATTTTTTTTTAGAATGGCAAG
>CAJOEO010000232.1:1403-3610 GCA_905233535.1 uncultured Treponema sp. | reverse complement strand
CTTTCAAGTCTGGAACGTTAGACACTTTTACACGCTGACCTTCTTTCAATAAATCCGCGTCGGAAACTTTGTTTATGGTTTGAATTTCTGAAAGTGTAAGCCCATAAGCGATTGCAATTCCAAGCCAAGTGTCGCCTTTTTGCGCTGTATAGTAAATATCTGACTTCGGTTTTGGTTTTGTATCTTCCTGAGAAACGGAAACAGCAGAAATCGTTTCGACTGTTTTTTCTGGAACGTCGTTTTCCGACGGAATTACAAGAACTTGCCCCACCCTAACGCCGTCGCTAGAAAGCGCGTTCGCTTCTCGAATTTGGTCTACTGTTTTTCCGTATTGCAGACTGATTCTATACAAAGTTTCACCGCGCTGAACCGTGTGCCGAACTTTTCCGTCATCAACTTTTGAAGTCTGTTCATTTTCCAAAATTTTGTCAGGAATTGCTAATTTTTGCCCCACTTGAACATTATTTCCCGAAAGAGAATTCGCCGTCTGCAAATCGCCAACGGAAATTCCATAGGAACGAGAAATCGAATAGAGTGTTTCGCCGCGTTTTACAACGTGTATGGTTTCTGCAAAAACGGGCAACTCCAAAAATGAAGCAAATAAAACAACGATTTTTAAAAGACGTTTCATACCGTTGAATTTATCGGCAAGAAGTTGTTTTTAGAACAGCACATGAAAACAAAATGCCTATACAAATTTTATTTGTCAGCGATTTGAATTTTTCTCTTGATATGTTGCAGTAACTGATTTATCAGGGTTTTCTTCAAGTTTTTCCACGGTAACATCATTATAATGCAATACAAGCCACTCATCGTAAGCCGTCCAATTTTTGAACGTTTCTGTCATTTTTTTTCCTCTCAAATTACAAAAAATTATAGTAGATTTTTGACGAAAGAAAAATATTCAACGCTTTATTTTTCTATAATTCAGCGGTAAAATCGCAACAAATCTAAATTCAAACGAGGTACAAAATGAAAAAATCCGACAATGCCTGCAAGGGAACGGCACGCGCTCCGCACCGCTCCCTTTTTTACGCTTCGGGATACACGGACGAGGAATTGAATCAACCGCTAGTCGGCGTAATTTGCGCAAAAAACGAGTTAATTCCAGGACACATTGAACTTGGAATTTCCAGCAATCGGCGTTTGCGACGGAATCGCGATGGGACACGAGGGAATGAAATATTCGCTCGTTACGCGAGAACTCATTGCGGACAGCGTGGAATGTGTGGCAAAGGCGCACCAATTCGACGCTCTCGTGATGATTCCGAATTGCGACAAAATCGTTCCTGGAATGCTTATGGCGGCGGCGCGATTGGATTTGCCGACGGTTTTCTGTTCGGGAGGACCGATGATGCCAGGTCATCTTCCTGGACACGACGAATCGAATCCGTATTCCGACAAAAATCTTTCTCTCACCGATATGTTCGAGGCGGTCGGCGGTCTTGCGGTCGGGCGAGTAACGGAAGCGCAACTTCGCGAAATGGAACAGTACGCCTGCCCTGGCTGTGGAGCGTGTTCTGGAATGTTCACGGCGAATTCTATGAACTGCCTCACGGAAGTTTTGGGCTTGAACTTGCAAAGCACGCGGGAATGGCGGTTATGGAAATGTACAGGCGCGGAATTACAGCGCGCAAAATGATGACGATTGAGAATTTCCGAAACGCGCTTGCCGCGGATATGGCTCTCGGTTGCTCGTCGAATACTATGCTTCATGTTCCTGCGATTATGCACGAGGCGGGGCTTTCGCTCGACCTTCACGAAGTGAACGAAATTTCCAACCGAACGCCGAATCTTTGCCACCTCGCTCCCGCGGGACACACTTTTATGTGCGAACTTGACGACGCGGGCGGAGTTCAGGCGGTTTTGGCGGAACTTGCAAAGAAAAATCTCATCAACACGAATTTAATCACGGCGACTGGAAAAACGATTGCGGAGAATATCGCGGGCGTGAAAAACAAAAACCCAGAGATTCTCCGTCCAATCGAAAATCCGTATTCTGACAACGGCGGAATTGCGATTTTGTTCGGAAATCTTGCGCCGAACGGAACGGTAGTCAAGCGTTCTGCGTGTGCAAAGGAACTTATGCTTCACACAGGACCTGCGCGCGTTTTTGACGACGAATCGGCGGCAATGGAAGCGGTGCAGAAATCGCAGATAAAAGAAGGCGATGTTGTCGTGATTCGCTACGAAGGACCGAAAGGCGG
>CAJOEO010000232.1:0-1360 GCA_905233535.1 uncultured Treponema sp. | reverse complement strand
GGCGCGACTCGAGGAGCGTCTCTTGGACACTGCTCGCCCGAGGCTGCGGACGGCGGACCTATCGCGCTCGTTCAGGAAGGCGACAAAATCACGCTCGACATCAACAATTACAAAATTCACCTTGATGTTTCCGACGAAGAACTCGCCAAACGGCGCGAAAAGTGGGTCGCTCCAGAGCCGAAAGTCAAAACGGGCTATCTTGCAAAATACGCAAAACTCGTTTCGAGCGCGGACAAAGGCGCGGTTTTGGATTAAGTCGATTTAAATCAAATTGAAAAAACGAGCCGTTGTGTGATAGAGTGAAGCCATGAGAATCGCCATTGACTGTCGTTTGGTTGGCTCAACACAAATCGGCTCGTATATTTCTGAAATCGTCCAACAACTTATTTTAAGACACAACTGCCTTTTAATCGGAACGCACGCGCAGTGCATGGAATTTGTGCGCGACGAAAACGTGGAATTTTGTTTTTGCGACACGGAAGTTTTTTCGCTTGAGGAAATCCGCGGATTTCCAAAA
The DNA here is from genome assembly GCA_905233535.1 of uncultured Treponema sp. Taxonomy (GTDB): domain Bacteria; phylum Spirochaetota; class Spirochaetia; order Treponematales; family Treponemataceae; genus Treponema_D. The sequence goes on along the minus strand of CAJOEO010000232.1, from coordinate 843 downwards.
AATGTCGAAGAGCGCATTTTGCAATACGAAATATTTTTTTCGCCGTCGTTTAACGTTCCTGGAAAAATCCCGATTCCAGTTGTGTCTACTATTCACGATTTAGCGGATTTGGAAGTTCCAAATCAAATCGGATTTTCTGAAAAAATCAAAAAAAATTGGTTTTTGAAAAGGGCAATCGAAAAAAGCGAAAAAATCGTTACGACCAGCGAATTTTCAAAAAATCGAATTAGAGAAATTTTGAATTGCCAAAAGAAAATCGTCGTAACGCCAGGTGGAATTTCGTCGCATATTTTGAAAGGAAGAAAAATAGAAGAATCGGAAAAACGCGACACGATTTTGTTTGTGGGAAATTCCTACAAAAACAAAGGTCTTTTGACGCTTTTGTGCGCGTTTGAAAACGCAAAATCGCAAGGATTTTCTGGAAAACTTGTTCTTGTCGGGAAAAAGGCGGATTTTAAAGACGGAGACACAAAAACCGTAGACAAATTACGCGCACTTTGCACAAACGAATCGTCTGGCGTGGTTTTTACGGGAAAAATCGCAAAAGAAAATTTGCGCGGACTTTACGAAAACGCGCTCGTTCTTGTACAGCCTTCGATTTACGACGGATTCTGCACGCCCCCGCTTGAAGCAATGTCAACGGGAACGCGGGCTATCGTTTCTGACATTCCCGTTTTTAAGGAAATTTTTGAAAATCTGCCCGTTCAATTTTTTGAGGCGCAAAACGAAACCGACCTTGCAAAAAAAATTCTTGAAATCGACCAAAATCGTTTGAACGACGACGAAGTTTCAAAAGTTTTGGGCGCGTATTCTTACGCAAAATCTGCGGAAATTCTTTGCAAA
>CAJOEO010000231.1 GCA_905233535.1 uncultured Treponema sp. | reverse complement strand
GACATTTTGCTTTTTTTTTTGTAGAGTAATCTAATTTTTTTAAGGAAGAATTTTATGAAGAAAATCATTTCAGTTTTGGCAATGACTTTTTTGGTGATGGCAAGTGCTGTTGCAGAAAGTTATTTCAACATTGGTCCCGCGTTTCCGCTGACTTTTTCTAATGGCGTAGGCACATTTTATACCGGCGGATTTGTGAGTTACGAGTACATCGGAGAGTTGGCGTTCAAAGTAGACGTTCATGGAGGCCCTGCGATGACTGGCAATGGAAACGCAAACTTTTTGCTCGTGGACACTTCTTCAACAAAAGATGTCAGTATAGAAATGCGCAGTGGAGAGTACCAAATCGGCTTTACATTTGGATTGGGCTACCCTCTTGTTAGAGGAAAACGCGGAGCAATCACAGCTTTTTTTGACCTCGGCTATTACCACGACGAACCTAAAGGTTTTGACAGCGAAGGCGATTCAAAAAATAGAAAACATTATAAATGTGAAACAACAAGGAATTCGTTTGTGCTTGGACCAGAAATCGCTTTTAACTTGCATGTGTCAAAGCACTTTGGATTTTTTGCAAACTGTGCATTTTTGTACGGCATAGGCTCATCAAATTCAAAAATCACAACAACCGAATATTCTAACTATTACAGCTACGACATAAAAGAATACGAGGCAAACGGAAGCAGCAGAGCGTTCATCATAATGCCAAGCGTAGGTTTTGGCTGGCACTGGTAATTTGCAAATACGAAATGCTTTCTTTTCGTATGGTCAATCTAATTTCAGTTTTACAGGAGGAAAAATGAAGAAATCTTTGTGTATTTTCCCGCTTTTGATTTCGGCGGCAGTTTTTTCGTCGTGCGTGTCGTCTGCATCAAAAAACGACATCGAAGCGGAAGAAACGCCGTCGAGTTTGAGCGCGAATGCCGCGGCAAATTTCACGGGTCTCAAGCGAAAAGTCGCAATCGCGCGGTTTTCAAACGAATCGACTTATGCAAAAGGCGCGTTTTACGACAAAGAAAACGACCCGCTCGGAAAGCAGGCTGTTGACATTCTGTCGGCAAAACTTGCGTCAAGCGGCAAGTTCATTTTGCTTGAGCGAAGCGATTTGGACGCAATCAGCGCGGAGCAGAAAATTTCCGGCGCGAGCGTTCAGCAAATCGGAGCGGATTATTTGATAATCGGCTCGCTCACAAAATACGGGCGCAAAAACACTGGCGAAGAAGGCTTGGTTTCGCGCAAAAAGCGGCAGACTGTGGAAGCGGGCGTGAGCATTCGGCTGGTCGATGTGTCAACAGGGCAAATCATCTACAGCGAAGAAGCGGACGGAATGGCAGAAACCGATGAGCGACAAGGCGATTGACGCGGCGATTTCAAAACTCGTTGAAAATATAATCAACAACTGTATGGACAGACCGTGGAAATCGTACTTTCTGTCGTTCGATTCCGACGCGGTGATTATTTCGGGCGGAGCGTCGCAGGGAATCAAGGCAGGCGACAAATTCGATGTAGTAAAGCGCGGAAAGCGCGTTGAAAATCCGCAGACTGGAATGATTGTGGAACTTCCAGGAACAAAAGTCGGCACGGTTGAAGTTTTGCAGACAGGCGGCGAAGACAAAAATAACGAATGGTCTCTCGTTCAAGTTTATGCAAGCGTGGATTCTTCAAATCTCGATTCGTACATAATTCAGGAGGCAAAATGAAAATCCGCTTTTTTGGAATTTTTGCGGCGTTTGCAATTTTGCTTTCGTCGTGCGTTTCTCAGGCAAAAACCGAAAGCCACGGAAAAGAAAATGTCGCGTATTTGCAGATTTTCGGAGACGAATACGGCGAAGTTTCCGTTTCGATCGACGGTCAGCAGTTTAACGCGAAAGTAAACGACAAAGAATTGCGAAGCACGAGCGCCGAGCATACATACAAAATCGCGCCAGGCGCGCACGATATTTCAATCAGCGCGAAAGGTAGCGAAATAATCAGAAAAAAGATTTTTGCTTCAAGCGGCGAAGTAAAAATCGTGGAGATTCCATGAAAAAAATCGCATTGTTTTTTGCAGCAGTTCCGCTCGCTTTTCTTTCTTCCTGCGGAACTACATCGCTCTA
>CAJOEO010000230.1 GCA_905233535.1 uncultured Treponema sp. | reverse complement strand
CCGATTTCAATGATCTTTTCGTGTTCCGCACTACGACCCGTGGTTTCCGTGTCAAAAACACAAAAATCGCGTCCAAAATCAAAAAGTTTTACAATCAAATTTGAATCTGTTATTAAGTGATAATTTTTTGGTTCTTGAATCATTCTAAGATTGTATCGAAAAACAAAAGTTATGTCTGAAAAAAAAACACGGCAGATTTTTCCGCCGTGTTTTGAAAATCAAAAACGTTTCTGCGTTTTTAAAACGTTATGCGTTTTCAAGGATTTTTTTGATGTCCGCGCTGATTGCGTCGCAAACGGTTGCAGAAGTCTTTTTTGCCTCGGCAAGACAAGCATCGCATTTTGCGCCTCCCACTTCCGTACGCGCGTTGATGTAGAACTTGATTTTCGGCTCAGTTCCGCTCGGTCGCGCAGAAACAATCGTTCCGCCTTCAAGCACAAACTGCAAAACATTCGCCTTTGGAAGCGCAATCGCCTTTTTATCGCTCGGATTTTCTGGCGAGAATGACACGGAATTCGCGATGTCTTTGATTTCCACGACTTTCTTTCCGCCGAGTTCCTTCAAGCCCTCTTTGCGAAGTTTTTCCATAATCTTCGCCATCGTTTCTTTGCCCGCGCTTCCAGGAAAGTTCTGGCTAATCGAGCGGTCTTCAAAGAAGCCGAATTCTTTGTACATTTCGTTCAAATGTTCCAAAATCGATTTGCCTTTTGAAGCCCAGTAAAGCGTCATTTCCGCGCACATTGCAGCCGCAGACACGCCGTCTTTATCCATAACTTCCTTTTCGACTTTGTAGCCATAACTCTCTTCGAGTCCGTAAACATACGTTTCAGAATTGTTCTTCTCGAACTCGTCTTCAACTGCGGCAATCCATTTGAAGCCCGTCAAACATTCGTGCATTTTTACGCCGTATTTTTTGCAAATGTAATCGCAGAATGGAGATGTAACGATTGAGCGAATGACCGCTGAATTTGCTGGCAATTTTCCGAGTTCTTTTCGGCTCAAAAGCACATATTCGCAAAGCATTGCGCCCATTTGGTTTCCTGAAACAAGAACGAATTTGCCGTCTTTTCCAGGGAACGCCGTGCCGAATCGGTCTGCATCTGGGTCAGTTGCCATTACACAGTCCGCTTTTTCCTTTGCGCCAAGTTCAACTGCCAATTTCAACGCTGGGGCTTCCTCTGGATTTGGCTTTTCAACAGTTGGAAATGCGCCGTCTGGCTCTCTCTGCTGTGGAACTGTGATGACTTTCAAGCCCAAGTCGCCGAGAACTTTTTCGACGTGCATTGCACCAGTTCCGTGAAGCGGCGTGTAGAAAAGTTGATTTTTGCACATTGCCCAAAACTTTTCGTCGATTTCTTTGTCGATTAAAACGAGTTTTCCGCTTTTGATAGCTTCGTCTTTTGAAATCGTTTTAACTTCTTTGACAGCGTTCACCTCGTCAATGATTCCAACGTCGTGCGGCTCTATGACCTGCGCGCCGTTGTCCCAGTACGCTTTGTAGCCATTGTACTGCGGAGGATTATGGCTTGCCGTAACAACAACGCCAGTTTGCGCTTTAAGTTCGCGGATTGCAAACGAAAGTTCTGGAGTTGGACGCAAACCTGTAAAAAGGTAAGCTTTGATTCCGTTTGCCGCCAAAATGAGCGCAGTCGCCTCTGCAAAAACATCGCTGTTCTTTCGCGAATCGTAAGCTACAACAGCAGAAAGCGTGCCGTCTTTTGCTTTTTCTGGAAATGCTTTTAGAACATAGTTTGCAAGACCTTGCGTTGCAAGATTGATTTCGAGCGTGTTCATTCGATTTGTGCCACCGCCCATTACACCGCGCAATCCGCCCGTTCCAAATTCAAGCGTCTGATAGAATCGGTCTTCAAGTTCCTTAAAATCTTCCTTTGCAACCAATTCCTCGACTTCTTTTCTGAATCTCTCGTCTTTTTCTTCGGCAATGTATTTTTTTGCCCTTGAGAGAATCTCGTCCTTTTCCATTTGGTCCCCCTTGATTTTACGCAGAAAATTCATTTTTCTGCGTCGCGTTTTTTGAAAAAATCTTAAAGATTATACCACGGGTTTTATTTACTTAACAAATTTTTTTGCCCGTGTTTTTGTTTTTAAATCTGACCGTCTGCTTTTAAAAGCATTTTTGTTTCCCATTCCAAAAGTTTTTTTTCTGCCATTTTGAAATTTTCAACTCGCGCGCTAACGTCCGCCATTACGCGAAAAATCGGTTCTGTTCCGCTGCCACGCATCCAAATAAACGCAAGCGGATTTTTGTTTTCGTCAAAAAATTCGATTTTTAATCCGCCTTTTTCGCTTTTTGAAAAATCGTCGATTCCTCTTTTTTGCGTTGTTCCGTTTGTGGAAATCGCTTCCCAAGACGCGATTCCGTATTTTTTGCGCAATTTTTCTTTTTGAATCTTCCATTGTTTTTCAAAGATTTTCTGAAAACGCGCTTTTAAATTTGCGTGATTTTTTTCGTTGATTTTGAGGTTTGCTCGTTTTTCGCTAACGCCCGTCGTGGCATATTTCGGGAGCGTTTCCAAAATGTCGATGAGCGTAAACGAATCTTTGCACGACTCGTATTTTTCCATTTGTCCGCTCGCCTCGCACCAAGAATGAAAAAGTCCATTTCCGTGAGGACTGTCTTTTATCAAAAGCAATTTTAAAAGAGCGAAAATCGTGCTTAATGGGTCGCGCACCGCCGACGGATGCGTGATGTTT
>CAJOEO010000229.1:1429-2512 GCA_905233535.1 uncultured Treponema sp. | reverse complement strand
GCGTAAAGATATTTTTCTTGCAATGACAAAAAAGAAAGAATCGGACGAAGCAAAATGAAAATCAATTTGAATTTGAACGGAGAAATGGTCGAAATCGACGCAAACGAAGAAGAAATGCTTTCGCAGTCGCTTCTTTCGCTTGGGATTCGCTCGGCTTCAAGAAAATGCGTCGGCGAAAGTAGCGTTCAAAATAGCGTGGTTCTTTTGAACGGCAAGCCCGTTCCGTCGGCAATTATTCGCACGGTTTTGTTGGACGGCGAAAAGATTTTAACGCTCGAAGGTTTCGCGGAAACGTCGCATTATCAAGACATTATCAACGGTTTTAGAAAAGCGGAAATTAGACCGTGCAGGCATTGCCTTGCATCAAGAATTTTGTGCGTTCACGAACTTTTGGAGAGAAATTATCGTCCAACTTTGGAAGAATGTGAGGAATTTGCCGACACAATTCGTTGTTCGTGTACGGAAAAAAACGCGTTTATTGACGCGGTGATTTATGCAACGACGTTTCGTCGTTCGCGAGAGGGAAAACGGAGGGGGTAAATGTCAATCGTTCAAGCAAAAACTGTCGCCGAACTTCTGCACGCGGTGGAAAAAGGCGCGGGTGTGGTTGGTGCTGGAAGTGCGACGCAATTTCTTCCTAAAAAAGCGGTGTGCGTTCGTTCGATTGCGGAATTGCGAAAATTTGAAAAATGGGATAGGGAATATTCTCTTGGACCTGCGCTGACGCTTTCGGAACTGGAGGACAAGGGCGAGCAGAATCTTCCGCCGCTTCTTTTTGACGCGATAAGGGCAACAGCCAGCCGCGAAGTTCGCAACATTGCAACGCTTGGCGGAAATATTTTGGCGGAACATTCTGGTCTTTGCGGAACGCTCGTCGCGCCTCTTTGCGCTTTGGACGCGCGTCTTGAATTTGCCCGCGCAAAAGAAGATTCGATTCGGACGGAAACAAAAACGGTCGCGCTTTCGCGCCTTCGGGATTTTGATAAAAACGGCTGGGTTCTCATAAAGGTGAGCGTGCCGAACGAAGAATGGTCTTTTAGCACGTTTAGAAAAATCGGCGCGGAAGGAAAATTGACAGACGAC
>CAJOEO010000229.1:0-1419 GCA_905233535.1 uncultured Treponema sp. | reverse complement strand
TTGGTCGAGTGCGAATCAGAAGCACGGAATTTGAAAGTCGTCTTACGGGGTCGCCTCTTCCAATCGCAAAGGAATTTTTGAAAGAGATTCTTTTTGCCGCCGAACGTTTGTTTGAAGACGCTGCGGCAACGTTGAATCCGCCGTTGGAAAAAGACGTTTATCAGTTACAAAAGGCTCAATTTTTGAATTTGCTCAAAAATTCATTGGAGCGAATTTGATTGATTCGTAAAAATGGCGATGATTAAAATCCAAAGGAAAATCAAAACTGTCATGAGTTTCATTCCCGTGCCGAGCAGAAATCCTAAAAACGCGCCTTTTGCCGAAGAAAGTGCGCGTTTAAAATCTGAGGAGTCGGCGATTAGTTCAAAAACGAGTGCGCCTAAAAATGGTCCTAAAAGAATGCCTGGAATGCTTCCAATAAAAAAGCCCACGATTAAACCAACCGTCGCGCCCAACGCGCCCGCTTTTGTGCCACCGCGTTTTTTTGTCATAATCGACGGAAAAATGTTGTCCGCTACGGTTACAAAAATCATCACGAGCGCGGTCAAAATCAAAATCAAAATGTGAACGTGCGCAAACGACGAAAACGAGCCAACGAGTAAACCCGCCCACCCTATCGGCGGACCTGGCAAACCTGGTGCAACCGAGCCGATTATTCCCGCTAAAATCAAAACGAATGCAACAACCAAAAGAACAATTCCCGAAATCGTCATTTTTTTATCCTTTTATATACATCGCGTCGCCGTAACTGAAAAATCGATATTTTTCTTGCACTGCCTCATTATATGCGGACAATATATTTTCTTTTCCAGCAAATGCACTAACAAGCATGATTAAAGTCGATTCTGGTGTGTGAAAATTCGTAAAAAGTTCGTCAACAATACGGAATTTATAGCCAGGATATATAAAAATTCGTGTGGAAGAACTGCCCGCATGAACGATGCCGTTTTCGTCTGCCGCACTTTCAAGCGTGCGAACGCTCGTCGTTCCCACGGCAAGAATTTTTCGTCCCGCTTTTTTTGCATCGTTAATTTTTTGCGCTGATTCTTCGCTAATCGTATAAAATTCTTCGTGCATTTTGTGTTCTTCGATTTTTTCTGCACGAACGGGCAAAAATGTGCCAAGCCCAACGTGAAGCGTAACAAACGCGCGGTCGATTTTTCGTTTTTCGAGCGCGTCGAGCATTTCATTCGTAAAATGAAGCCCCGCCGTCGGACAAGCGGAACTTCCCGTTTCTTTTGCGTAAACGGTTTGATAACGCTCGCTGTCCGTATCGTCGTCTTCTCGTTTTATGTATGGCGGAAGCGGAATATGTCCGTTTCGATTAAACCAATCGTCGTCAAGAGAAATGTTGAATTTAATCGTTCTAAATTCCGTTCCTTCGTCTTCTTTTTTGAAAACGATTTCGCCCGTCGTTCC
>CAJOEO010000228.1 GCA_905233535.1 uncultured Treponema sp. | reverse complement strand
AGAATCTTTTTTTGCCGACTACGATTTTGAAACGGCGCGTTCGCTTTATTCGCGGATTTTGGATTCGTATCCGTCTAGCGCGGTTTATTCCGATTCAAAAATGCGCCTTGAAGAGATTTCTCGTCGCGAACGTGAAGAAAAATTACTATATCTTTTGAAAGTTACTGGAGAAGAAAATCTTTCAACCCGCGAAGATTTTGAACGTCAACTTAGGCAGTATCAAGCGGAAGATAAAATTGACATTCGGAAGCAACTTGCGGACGCAAAATCTCGCAACGAAGAACTTGAAAAAGAACTTGCCTCTCTTCGTTCTGCGGGCGTTGCAATGGCGAATACAGAAAGCGTCCCGCAATCGAATGAACAAGAAAATCCGCCTGCAAAAGAAGAATCTGCGGAAAATGTAGAAAATCCGCAGACGCAAAAAATTCCTGCGAGCCTTCCACAAGTTGCGTCTGCGCCCACAAATTCGGAAAATCCTGCTTCTTCAAATTCTCCGACCGTTTCAGATTCACAAAATCCAACAAATTCTTCGGCTTCTAACGATGGCGAAGTTTTCGATAAAGAAGAGTACGAGAGGGAACTCGACAATTTAAGGAAAAAAGCAAGACGAATTCAGCAAATCATGGACGAATTGCAATTCGGTAACGAAAAATAGGATTTTGCCATGAAAAAAACGATACTTTCCATATTTTTGTTTGCTAGTGCGTTTTGCGTGTCTTCTCAAAAAAATCCGTCTGTGGTACAAAACAACGCTAGAAGGAAAAGAAAAAGCGTTATTGAGCGTGGCGGACAAAAAACTTTCTGCTTTTTTTTCCGTGGTTGCATTTGGAAGAGAATTTCGTTCAACGAGTCCAGGTTTTTCGCTGGAAAAAATAAACGAAGAAAATTCTGCAAAAATGACTTTTTCGGACGGAAATCGATTTAAGGCGACGCTTTCGCTGAACGCGAACGAAGACAGAAAAAAATCCGTTTGGCTAGAAAACGAACAGAAAGACGAATTCGACGAAGACAAAAAGCCGTCTTGTATTCGTGCGGATTTCACCGTGGAAAATCTTTCTGGGGCGCGTGCGCGATTTTCGCTTCGCTCGTTTTTTGACACGACGCTTGGCGACAACGCAAAAACGCCTTTTGAAAGCGCGTCTGGCGCGGAATATCGCAAAGAAACGCAGATTTACTGACGGAGAAAATTTTTTGGGATTTGCGTTTGAAAAAGATTTTCCGTCGGCGACGGTTGCAAACCGCGACGTTCTTCTTCGGGAATTTTCACGCGAAGGCGGAATTCGTTTTTTGACAGGGCGGAGTTTTTCTAGCGCGACTTCGTATTTGAATTCTGCGATTGCGTTTTCTTGGGACGATTTTATTCTTGAAAAAGGCGCGTCCAAAACTTTTCCAATTTACATTTCGATTGGAAAAGTAAAACAAAACGTTGTCGTTCGTTACGTTGAAATCGAAAAAAACGAGGAAGAAAATCCCGTTCAAACTGTGGAAAAATCGGACGAAAAGCAAGAATCGAGCGAAGAAAAAACAAACGTGGATTTTACGGTTTCAAATCTAAAAGATTATCAATTAGACCCCGCCTACATTCAGTCGCTTATTGATAGAATTAGTTTGATTCGTTCTGGAGCGGTTGAGCCGATTGACCAAGCGGAAATTCAACGGTTGAACGCGGAACTCGACGCGATTCTTGCAAGATTAAAGCAGGAGCAGAACAAGTGAAAAAAACACCACTAGAACGTGCAGTTTCTTTACTTTCTCGCAGAAAATTTTTGGATTGCATAAAAGTTCTTGAACCTGCACAAGACCTTTATAGAGACGTTTTTGGGTATTATTTGACGGGTGGTCTTGCGTGCCTTTATTTGAACGAATTTGGCTCGGCAAATCGTTATTTTCAAATTGCTCGTCGATATAACGTAACGGATTCGCAGTTGCTTTTGGGGCAAGCCGTTCTTTATCTTCGCGTTGGAGACACGGCGCGGGCGGTTCAATACTATTTGGACGTAAGGGAACGCGACCCAAAAAATCGCATTGCAAAAAACGCGCTAAAATTCATAAAAGAAAAAGGCACGCCCGAAGAAATTTTGCGTCTTGTGGAATCTAATGCGCTAAGTCGATTTTATCCGCCACTCGGACCAAATCCGTCGGTGATTTTCGGCTCGATTTTTTTGTTTTTGATTTCGGCGATTTTGGTGGCATTTTTTGTTATTTTCGCGCCAAAGTTGGAAAAACTAAGACCCAAAGAAATTCGATTCGATTCTTCCACGGAATTTTTGAACGCGGAAGATTATTCTGTGGATTTGGATTCTCTAAAAAATAACAACGTTGACGAATCGAAAATCGAAAACGGGCTTCCGTCCACGCAAAAAGAAATCGAAAAAAGTTATCGTGCGGCGTATCGTTACGCGACAGAACCCGTGGACGGCGACGAAACTCAACCCGTCACGGCGCAAATACGATTCACGGTTTCGTTGGCGGAAAATCTGCGCGGCACGCACATGAGCCGCTTGACGGAAATTTTGACGGATTGGACATCGCGCCCGATAAAAATTCCCGACGTGGAAAAAATTTTGCGCGAGGCAACGGAAAAACTTTCGACCGACTTCGCGGCGATAAAAATTGCGTTTAAGTTCTTCGCAAAAAAATTTTCGCCCGTGTCGGAAAAATTTTCCGTGTCGCCCGTCGATTGCGAATTTGACGGCGAACTTGTCGCGGA
>CAJOEO010000227.1 GCA_905233535.1 uncultured Treponema sp. | reverse complement strand
ACCCGCCCCGCTCCGTGCGGCGCAGAAAAGTTCCAATCCGCGTTCCCTTTGCCCACGCAAATGAGCGAGCCGTCGCGCATATTGATAGGAATCAGCAGTTTTTCGCCCGTCTTCGCACTCACCGCGCCCTTTCGCAAAATCATCGCGTCCGTGTCGATGTAATTGTGAATCGTCGTAAACTGCTCGATGATGTCGCTTTCTTTGAGATGAAGCCCCACCGAAATTGTCTGAATCATCGCTTTTCGATTCAACGCCGCAAAATGCTGCATAATGCGCATATCGTTCACATAATCATCGAATAGACTGCCGCTCACATACGCCAAATCGTGGGGAATCTGCGTGGAAATCTGCGATTTCAGCTCGGAGAGACTCTCTTCAATCTCGCTTTCCCGCCCCTCTGCCTTGAGCCGCTCAATCAACGCCTTGCAATCCTCCCCGCTCTTGCCGTTCAGTTGCCGCCACGCCTGCTCTTGATAATAATCCGCGATTTCAAGCCCCACGTGCCGACTCCCCGAATGGACAACGATATACAAATTGCCCTCGTCGTCGCGGTCAGCCTCAATAAAATGATTGCCGCCGCCGAGCGTGCCGAGGCTCAAAAGCGCGCGATGCTTGTTAAATCTGCCCTTCACGCGCTCCCATTCCACCTGCGCAGTAAACGGGTGCGCAAACTTTCGGATTTTGAACCCCGACGGAATATTTTTTCGGATAATCTTATCGAGCGCCTGCCCGCTAAACGTTTCGCTTGCCTCCGCGTCCGCCTTAATGCACAGCGTTTCCATTCCACACCCGATGTCCACGCCCACCAGATTCGGCACAATCTTATCGCGAATCGTCATCGTCGTGCCAATCGTACAGCCTGCGCCTGCGTGCACATCGGGCATCAAGCGGATAGAACTTCCTGCGGTAAACTCCTGATTGCACAGCGTCAAAACCTGCTCCACAGATTTTTCATCAATCGTGTCCGTAAAAACCTTTGCCGTATTGTATTTTCCAGCGATTTCTCTCATTTTTCGCCTCCAGTTGATTTGATTCTAGCCGAAGACCACGCATTTATCACGGAAAAAAGGGGCTTTTTGCCCCTTTCGTTTTATTTCTTTGATTTTGCCTGACGGGAGAATGAGGTTCAATTTCGAGTTTTTGATTCGTAATGAAAAAAATGGTCAAAAGAGTGTAGTCGAAATGACAATTTTCAATTTTTTACGAACAGAAATTTTTGATTGGTGGTTTCGACTCCGCTCAACCACCAAATTTTTGCAATAAACTGCCGAAATTTCTGAAACTCGACATTCGCCCTATAAAAACAAATTCGTTGGATTCCGTTTCGGAAATCCGCGCCGAACGCACAAGAAAAAACTGTTCGTCGTGCGAGCGAAACTCCGCCTCCGCGTCGAACGGCGCACAAACGCCCTCGATTTTTGTATCGTAGTATTGCAAAAACGGCTTTAAAATCCTTTGCAATTCCTCGTTCGGCGAACTTTCCATAATCGGCAATTTTACGATTTTTTTATGTTTAATACAACGAATTGAACGGCGGGCAGAAAATATTTTGTTGACGGCAAAAAAATCACGGTTTATTATTTAAAACTGATTTTAGGCGAATAAAGGAGCAGATTATGGCTAATTCGGAATCGTCGGGCTTGAGAAGTACAATAGATGCTTTGCCAGTTCCAGTTCAATTTTGTATTGGAATTTTAATGCTTGCACTGGTTGCAGTTGCAGGTTTTGCGGTCTTTTTTATAATTGATATTCTTTTGTTGGACGCAGACCCAATCGGTAGTCTAGTTACGCTGATTGCCCATTCAGCTGGCAAATGAATTTTTGAGGAATTATATTCCCCCATTTTTTGGGGGATTTTTTTTGCACTTTTGATTTTGTCGAAACGCAATTCGCGAAATCTGCTAAAATCGAAAATCTAAAAATCACTTAAAAATCGAGGAAATTATGATTTTTTCGCCAGTGGAAATTCAAGAAACGGTTAATATGTTTATGCGCCAAAAACTCGACGTGCGCTGTATCACGATGGGCATTTCGCTTCTGGACTGCGCAGACAGCGACGCAAAGACCGCCTGCCGCAAGATATACGACAAGATTATGCGAAAAGCGGGCAACCTTGTGCGCGTGGGAGAGACAATCGAAAAGGAATTCGGCGTGCCGATTATCAACAAGCGTATTTCTGTTACGCCGATTGCGCTGGTTGCGGGCGCTTCAAGCGAAAAAAGTTATGTGGAATATTGCCGTACGCTCGACAAAGCGGCGAAAGAACTCGGCGTGAACTTCATCGGCGGCTTTTCTGCGCTCGTGCAAAAAGGCATTACAGAAGCCGACCGCATTTTGATTGACTCGATTCCCGAAGCCCTTTCGGTTACCGACTGCGTTTGCTCAAGCGTCAACGTCGGTTCAACAAAATCGGGAATCAATATGGACGCGGTGCGCTTGATGGGCGAAATCATAAAGCGTACGGCGGAAGCGTCGAAGAATTGCGCGGTCAACGGCTGCTCAAAGCTCGTCGTGTTCACGAATGCGCCCGAGGACAATCCGTTTATGGCAGGCGCGTTCCACGGTCCAGGCGAGGGAGATGCGGTGATTAACGTCGGCGTTTCAGGTCCGGGCGTTATTCTTGCGGCGGCGCGGGAGTTCAAGGGCAGACCGATTAACGAACTTGCG
>CAJOEO010000226.1 GCA_905233535.1 uncultured Treponema sp. | reverse complement strand
CCCTGAAAGAATCATCGTTTCTGCCATGCACTCGCACGAAACAAACGTGCGCGACGCGCCAAGCGAGCGAATCGTGCCGAGTTCGCGCGTGCGGTCAAGCACGCCAACAACAAGCGCGTTATTTACAATAACAAAGCCCGCAATCAAAATCACGCTGATTCCCGCGTTTAAAACCAAACGAAGCATATAAAGATAAAGCGCGGAATTTCCAGCCGCACTTCGCCAGCCAACTGCTTCAACGTCCCAATCGTTTTTTTTGAACGTTTTATTCAATGAAAAAATCACGGCGGACGGTTTTTTTGTGCGAACGAGAATAAAATTCCACATTTTTGAAATCGGTTTCGATTCTTCTTCGATTGTTTCGATTTCTTCAAAATCCAAAACGGAAGAATCGAACGAATCGTCAAAAAGTGAATCGATGTCGTCAAATATCGAATTTTCGTCGTCTTGAAAAACGTTCATTGCGTTCGATTGTCCAACGAGTTCGCGAAACGTGTCCTCGTCGATTAGCGCGAGGTGGTCAAACGCGGCATTTTCCGACGGATATTCGTAAATGCCCGTAAGTTTTACTGCCTGAATTCGAGAAGCAAGCCCGTCCGCGATTATAAACTGCACGTCGTCGCCAACGTTGATTTCTAGTTCGTTTGCAAATTGCCGAGGAAGCATCAAGCCTTCGTCCGAAAAAGGTTCGCCTTGCACTATACGGAGGGCAGGCATAAAATCAAAATATTCGTGCGCGTCCGCCCCAAACAAAAAACACGGCTCTTTTCGTCCTTTAAAATCCATAACCGCCCGCCCCGAAAGTTGCGCAATAAATCCGTCAACATTCGGAGTCGTTTTTAGAACGGAAGAGATTTCTTCAAAATGCTGGATTTCTGGAATCGTGGAAAATTCCCCAGTAAACGGGGTTTCGTCTCCAAAAAGACTAAGCGAAACGTCGTATTTTGGTCGAATTAAAACGTCGCCCGTAAAACTCGCCGTAAAAGATTCTCGAACGCCGTCTTCCGTACTGTCAAAAACAGAATTTGTTACCACAAAAAGCGCGACCGCAAATGCGATAAAAAGAACAATGACGGCAGAAGCAAAAAAACGCAATTGTCCGATTTTAAGAATTTTCGTCAAAATCGATGATTTTCTGCTCGATGCTGCCTTTCAGAGATTTTAGGAAAAAGAACAAAATAAACGCATACGAAAACGGCAAAATCGCAATCGCGGCGTTTGGAAAAAACGAAGCCCAGTCGTCAAGATGGCTGAAAATCGAAAAAAATCCTGTAAACGCTATGAATGCGGCGGAAACGAAAAGTATTTTTTCCAAAAATGAAATCGAATCGCGCGATTTTTTCAGTTCGTTTAAGGTTGATTTTTTGTTTTTGAATACGATTCTAAAGGCGTTTGCAAAATCCGCGTAATATCCAGAAATGAACATAACGGGAACGCACTGCAATAAAATCCCTAAAATTAAAGGAATATCTATAAAATCCTTTATAACTCCGCCACTTGTTATTACAACAGCAAGGAATCCTGCAAGAAAAAGAATCATTCCGCAAATGAAAGTCAGAATCTTTTTTGTGCGGAAAACGAAAAGCAGAATCGAACAAACCACGACTACAAAAAGCCAAACGAAAACGCCAAAAAACGCGCTTAAATCCATTTTACTCATCTCCTGAAAAACAAATAAAAAAACGGGGTTTTGTTTTCAAAACCTCCGTTTTTTTTCACATTGCATCAAAAATTATCTTGCGCCACGAGCAATCGCTTCATTGTAAACATCAATGTAGCGGTCGCAACTTGCTTTCCAAGTGAAATCCGCTTTCATGCCACGTGTTTGCATTGCGCGAATGTGGTCTTTTTTGTTGTAATACGCCCAAACTGCCCAACCAACCGTATCGTAAACCGCGCCAGGAGTAAGCGAATCAAACATAAAGCCAGTGCCGTCTCCTGTGCGCTCGTCGTAATTTTGAACGGTGTCGGCAAGTCCTCCCGTTCTGCGAACAATCGGAAGAGTTCCGTAAAGTTCAGAATACATTTGATTTAAGCCGCACGGCTCGTATTTTGACGGCATTAGGAAGAAATCCGCCCCCGCTTCAATTAGGTGGCTCAATTTTTCCGAATAACCGATTTTTGCACGCATATTCGGCAATTTCGCTTGAAGAGCGTTGATTTCGTCTTCGCACCATTTTTCGCCAGTTCCGATAATCGCAAATTGAACGTCCATCGTGGAGCAAATTCCGTAAATCGAACCGTAAGTTGGAGCGAAAACTTCGGCGATTCCTTTTTGCGAAACGAGTCGTCCAACCATTCCGATTAACGGAACGTCGGGTCGAACTGGAAGCCCAAACGCTTTTTGAAGTTCCGCTTTACAAATCGCTTTTCCGCTAAAATCGTCCACGCTAAAATTCGCAGGAAGAAGTTTATCCGTTTTTGGATTCCACGTTTCTGTGTCAACGCCGTTCACGATTCCGCGAACAACGTCGCTTCTAACGCGCAAAAGTCCGTCGAGTCCAAATCCGCCTTCGGGAGTTTGAATTTCGTGCGCGTAAGTCGGCGAAACGGTCGTAACCATGTCCGCGCAAGAAATTCCCGCTTGCAAAAAGTTGATGTCGCCGTGATGTTCAAAGCCCGCGCCATAATAAAGTCCCCAATCGATTCCGAGGTCAGAGAATTTGTCTTTTCCAAAAGTACCTT
>CAJOEO010000225.1:4006-5554 GCA_905233535.1 uncultured Treponema sp. | reverse complement strand
GTATTCCAAAATCCGATTTTTTCGGCTTCGTTGATTGCTTTGTCGTAATCGCAAATAAAAATATCTTCGGAAATATGACCTTTTCCGTGAACCCAAATTTTCATCAGAACTTCGTTTTCGCCGTCGTCAAAAAGCGCGGAATCGGGAAAAAAATAACAATGCGGTTTCCACAGAATACTGCGTTCGTCTGGCGGAAAAACGCCCGAACTTCCGACGTAAGCGTCATTCAGCCAAACTTTGTCGGCAAAATGGACGTGTGCAATCACAAGTCCCAAACTGTGAAATTTCAATTCATCTGGAATCGTAAACGTCGATTTTATCCAAACGTATTTTCCTTCGCTGCCGACGATTCGTTGCAAATTCCGCGAGGGCGAAGCATCAAACGGCTTAAAATCCGCGTTTATCGCGTCAAGTGCAGTGTCGTTTTTGTTACATTCCGCCCAAAAAAGCGATTTTCCAAGTTCAATTTTCAAGATTTCTTCATTTTGAGAAGAGCCGCAAGAAATACAAAAAATCGATAAAACAAAAAAAAGCGGAACAATACAAAATCGAAACATGACAAAATTATATAAGAATTTCTTTTTAATGAACATTTTTATATAAGCGTTTCGACTGCGCCACAAACGAAGCGTGGTCGAAACGAATTCGTTTTCAAAAAAAACTTACAAGCCAAACCGGATTTTCCGCTTTCATCAGCGAAAGATTTTTGTTTGAAGAACTTTTTGCCACGGAAATCTGAACGGCTTGAAACGGCAACGCGCGAGAACTGGCAAACGCACGACATTCAGACAACGTTTCCACGGTTACACAAGACGCAACGATTCTTGCAAACGGATTTTTTACCAAAATCATAGACGCAATTTCTTCAAACGAGCCGCCCGAACCGCCAATAAATGCCACGTCGGGCGACGGCAGAGAATACAAAATTTCTGGGGCAGTTCCTTCGATTATGTGAAGATTCAATGCGCAAAATTTTTGGCGGTTTTTTCTTGAAACTTCCAACGCCGCGGGATTTTTTTCGATGCAATAAACGCAAACGCGGGCGGCACGCGCAATGTCAATGGAAATCGCGCCCGTGCCGCCTCCAATGTCCCAAACCGTTTCGTCGTCTTTTAGCGACAACAACGAAACAACTGCCGAACGCACAACGCGCTTTGTCATTGGAACGCCGTCAACGCGCAAAAATTCTTCGTCGGGAAGAGAGCCGCGCGTTTTTTCAAAATCGATTTTTACAAGAACGACGCAAAGTTCGTTTTCTTCAAAATCGGGAACGGAAAAAACGCCGTCTTTGCCGATTTCAAATCGTTCGATTTTTTCGTCCGCGTAACTTAAACGATTTCCAACGAAAAATTTTGAATGAATTTGATTTTCGCACAAAAATTCTGCGATTTTATGCGCAGAATTTCTTTTGTCCGTCAAGAAAAAAACGTTTCCGCCTTCGCAAAGTTCTTTTCCCAAATCGACATTTACGCCGTGCGCAGAAACGAATCGCCAATTTTCCCAAGATTCTCCGAGGGCGGCGGCAAAATATTGAACAGAAGAAACGCC
>CAJOEO010000225.1:2446-3962 GCA_905233535.1 uncultured Treponema sp. | reverse complement strand
ACCGCGTTTGAACCGTTTTTTTCGGCAAAAATTTCAAAAACCGTTGCAATTTCGTTTGCGTCAGACGAGCAGAGCGTTTTTCCGTTCACCAAATCTTTTTCCACGATTTTCAAAATCCGCTCGGACGAAGCCACAAATTGCGCAGATTCGATTTTGTGAATCGCGTCCAGCGTTAGCGACGAAAACGCCCCCATTCCACCGCTAATCAAAAAGCATTTTTTCATTTTTCCCCCACAAAAATTATACTCATATACGGTTTTTCTAAAATCTCTTTTGGAATCGAAAGAAAATCTTTTCCAAAAACGATTTTTTCGTTTGAAGAAGAAACTTCCCAAACGAGATACGATTTTGATGCTAGTCCATTTTGAACGATTTTTTCGCAAATTTCCGCCAAAAATCGAGAAGTTTTCATAATGATTTTTAATCCGTCTGCCAAAATCAAAGAATCGAACGAGCCGTCCAAAATCGATTTATCGCCGCAAAACGTGTGTATTTTGTCAAACGAAAATGGCAACAAAAGAGCGTTCATTGCCGCCGAAACGGAAGAAACGCCCGCTACGCTTTCCACAAAAAATCCGCGTTTTTTTACGATTTGACAAACGCGCGTCGCCGTGGAAAAAAGCGGAGCGTCTCCGATTGTTACGATTGTCGCGTCTTCGTTTTTTAGAACGTCGCAAATTAAATCCGCCGTTTTTTCGTAGATTTTTGGAAATTCCGATTCGTTTTGTTTCATCGGAAAATAAAACGGGACGCATTTTTTTTGAGAAACGTCCACGGCTTCGCAAACGCAATCGAACGCGCGCGTGGCGTTTTCGGTTTTTGGATAAAAAATCGTGTTTACGTTTTCTAAAATTCGTTTTGCTTTTAACGTCAAAAAATCCGCGCCAAAAGGTCCAGTTCCCACAACAAAAAGCGTTCCACAAAAATTCATAAAACAAGAGTACCGCAACAAAGCGAATCGTGCTAGAATTTGCCAATGCTTACTTTGGATTCAAAAATCGACCCCATTCAGATTTCGCAAAATGTTTACGTTTTGCCGTTTTCCACAAACGTTGGCGTTATCGCTTTAAAAAGAAACGATTTTACGGAGATTTTTTTAATCGATTCTGCAAACGACGACCTTAGCGGTCAAAAAATCTTGGAATCGATTTTCCGCAATTTTTCAAACGCAAAAGTCAAAGCGATTATAAACACGCATTCGCACGCTGACCATTGCGGCGGAAACTCGTTTATTGTGGCGAAAACGGGTTGCGAGATTTGGGCGAGCCGTGGCGAAGGCGCGCTTTTGGATTATCCAGAAATCGAAACCGCGTTGATTTGGGGCGGTACGCCCGTCCACGATATTCGTTCAAAGTTTCTCGTAGCAAAGCCCAACCACGCAACGCGCATTTTAAAAGACGGCGAAAAAATCGACCTTAACGGCGCGATTTTAAACGCGATTTCGCTCCCTGGACATTATCAAGACCCGCTGGGATTTTTGATTTTTGATTCCGACGGAAAACGAACGCTTTTTTTG
>CAJOEO010000225.1:0-2433 GCA_905233535.1 uncultured Treponema sp. | reverse complement strand
TACTTAACGAAACAAAAACGAAAGAAACGTTACGAAAATTGCAAGAAATCGAAGCGGAAAAATTCGTGCCAGGACACGGAGATGCGGTTGACGAAATCGAAGGTTTGGCAGAATTGAATTTGATTGCGATTTTGGAAACGGAAGACATGATTTTAGACGAACTTTCTGAACCAAAAAGCGCGGAAGAAATTTTAAAAGCAGTTGCCGAACGAAACGGAATTCGCTTGGGTTTGAATCAATTTGTTTTAATCGGCAGTACGTTGCGCTCATACCTCACGGGGCTATACGAGGCAGGACGCGCAACGTTTGAAATGAACAACAGCCGAATGTTGTGGAAAAGAAAAATTTAACGTTTTTGAAAACGCAAAAATCTATTTTTCCGAAATGATTTTAATGCCGCTGCTCGTGCCGATTCGGTTCGCGCCAGCGGCTAACATTTTCAAAACATCGGATTTTGTTCTGATTCCGCCACTTGCCTTTACGCCAAAATCGTCCCCGACCGTTTTTCTCATCAACGAAACGGCGTGTTCCGTCGCTCCGCTGTTTGCCGCGGAAGCAAAACCCGTGCTTGTTTTTACAAAATCCGCGCCCGCTTTTTTTGCGATTTGGCAGCATTTGACGATTTCGTCGTCGGAAAGAAAACAAGTTTCCAAAATCACTTTGACGACGATTTTCCGCTCGTCTTGCGTATAGACAGAATTTGAAGAATCCACGACGGCTCGAATTTCGTCTTCCAAATCGTCCCATTTTTTTTCTTTCACAAACGCAAGATTCTGCACAAAATCGATTTCGCTTGCGCCTTCGTCTACGGCGACTGCCGCGCTTGCCGCTTTGTTGTCAATCGTGTCCGCGCCAAGCGGAAAACCAATAACCGTGCAAACTTTCACATCGGAATCTTTTAGATTTTGCGCGGCAAAACTCACAAAACTCGGATTCACGCAGACGCTCGCAAAATGAAAACTTCGCGCCTCATCGCAAAGTTTTTTGATGTCCGCGCTCGTTGCCAGCGGATTTAAATTCGTGTGGTCGATTTTTGAAGCAATTTCCATTTTTTCCTCCGTTTAATAATTATCCCACTTAAAATCGTCAAAATCGCGGATTTGCGATTCAAAATTATTGTGAAACGTTTTTTCCAAACGCCGAACGGTCAGCGGTTCTTTTATAGCGTAATTCGGATTCAAGTAGATATACGACGAGTATAAATTTTCCGCCGTTCGACTTTTCGCGCTGTTGTCGTCAATAAAAATGATTCCCGCCAACGCCCGCGGAATATCGCTGACGCGCACGCTACTTTGTGCGTATTGACGCGAAAAAGTTGCGGCTAAAGAATCTTTTTTGAAAAGTTCCATAAAAGTTCGCCGTGCAAGCGAACGATAAAAAATGTTGTTAAAATCGCCAAAATCCACGACTTCGCCGTTGTACCAGGGATTTTTTACGACGGTTATAACGGAATATTCGTCGTCCAAAAGTTTTGCGCCATAATCAAGAAACTTGTATTTATACGCCTCAGCCATTGCAAAAGGTGAATATTCCTTTACAGTCGATAGCGTTCCCGTGTATTCGATTTTGAAATCAAAACGAAGTCCATAGCGTTTCAAAAATGCGCGTTTTTTCCGCGCCCAAATGCGCTTTCACTTCGCGATAATCAAGACTCGAAAGGTTATCCACGCCCACAAGAATCGATTTTTTTAACGAAGAAAGCGCGAACGATTCGACTTTTTCAAAAATCGTTTCGAGAATTTGAAGATGAACGGAATTAAACGACTTTACGTCCGTGTAGATTTTGATTCCGCGAGTTTGCAAAAGAATGTCGATGTCGATGATTTCTTTTCTTCCACTTCTTGCCGCAATCGAATTTTTGTGCAGAGAAATGGGCAGTTGATTTATGAACGAAATCGAAAGATTTTTTGAAAATTGCGCGTAAAAATCCAGCGCAACGAGTTCGGAATATGGACCTGCCCAACCCCATTCCCGCGCCTCTCCAATGTTTTTTACGCGCTCGGCAATTTCGTTCAATTCTTTAGGACTTTGCGCAAAAACACGCGCCAATCGCGAAAGGCGTTCGTGAAAATTGTACGCAAAAAGCCCCAAATTTTGTGTGTTCAGCGGCGCAATGCAACGATTTGAGTTTGAACGCGAACGAATCTTTTTTTCGATTCCAAAAATGCGAAAAATCAATCGTTCGATATTTTCAACGTCCGTCATTTTTACGCAGGCGATTTTCCCAAATCTTCCAAAATCGCCTTGATTTCGTAGGAAAGCGAATAAAGGTCGTTGAAAAGCATTTGATTTTTTGACGCGCAATCGGCAAATAGTTGAACCGTGTTTTTGTTCAAATTTTCCGCGTTTTCTACGTTTTTCACCATGTCGTTTATGTACCTGACGTTTTGGGAAATCGTTTCGCCGATTTTTTCGACATTTTCGTTCGTTTGC
>CAJOEO010000224.1 GCA_905233535.1 uncultured Treponema sp. | reverse complement strand
CGAAAGCCGAAAGCCCGAAGACGACCACGAAGAAGCGTGTTCAATGTGCGGCAAATTTTGCGCAGTCCGCAGTATGAACAAAGCTCTCGCTGGCGAATATATCGACATTTTGTAAAAGAAAGGCGGCGGATTTGAAAAATAGAGATATTCGGAAACTGAAGTTTCCGAATCATCAACTTTGAAGAAATCAGTTTTCGTAAGGCTTTAGCCTGAGAAAACTGACTGACCTGTGAGGAAATAACCGATTTCCCCACCAGGTCTAATTTTCCGCCGCGTTTTTTGATTTATTCTTTATTCGATTTTTCGATTAAGTTTCGCGCTTTGATTTTACAAATTGATTGCGTCATCGTTCCCATCGGGCAGAACGCGCACCAAGAACGCGGCTTAAAAAACAACATCACAATAAGCCCGATTAACGTTGATGTAAGCATAATGCTGTAAAATCCATAACTAAATTGCGCAATCCATTCAAGATTTTGTGGCAAAAATCCCGAATACGCCCATTTCCACGGCACGCGAATCGTCCAAAAAAGTTTTACCGCCTGACGCAAAGAATTCGCGCCCGTCGCCACAAGATACGTCTGAAAAACCATGTTTCCAAACATCGCAAGAAAAAACGCCAAAAATCCGTAGCGAAACAACTTTGACGAAAGAGCGCGAGGCGTTGTTTTTCCTCGCGAAAGTTTTGAACCAAGAACAGAAAAAAGTTGACCGCGCCCGCAATATCGATTGCAAAAATGTTTGTTGCCCGCAAAAATCGCAAAAAAAAGCGGCACAAGAAAATCAATCATTCCAAGCCACGCAAACAAAATGTTAAAAAAGCCAAGCGCGAAATACACAATCGACCAAATCCACAAAAAATCGTACCACTTTCTAGTTTTCATTTTACGCCTCCCGTTCCTTCGCAAAAATCGCACTCGCGGGACACGTCCGCGCACACAAAAGACAACCTACGCGAAAAACCGCAATCGCCCCACGCGGACACGTTTTTTCACACGCGCCACACGCAACACAATGCGATACGTCTACAGACGCATATTTTTTAGATTTCATAAAACCTCCATTGATTTTTATATAATCATAAACGAAAAAATCTTTTTAGTATGTGATAATATTATAAAATTCACATATTTTATATTCGATTCCGAAAAATCACTTTGATTGACATTATTTTTTTTAACGATTAGGCTTTTTTTATATCTTATCAGTTTATTTTAGGAAAAAATATGAATATTCAATTATCCGACCATTTTTCTTACAAAAAACTTATTCGATTTGTATTACCGTCTGTTGTGATGATGATTTTCACGTCGATTTATAGCGTCGTTGACGGAATTTTTGTATCCAATTTTGTTGGCAAAACGTCGTTCGCCGCAGTGAATCTTGTTATGCCAGTTTTGCTGTTGCTTTCGTCGGGCGGATTTATGCTTGGCACGGGCGGAAGCGCGCTTGTGGGAATGTTTTTGGGCGAGGGAAAAAAGGAAAAGGCAAACCAAATTTTTTCAATGCTCGTTTGTTTTGCCGCGTTTTTCGGTGCGATTGTTTGCGTTTGTGCGTTCATTTTTATGGAAAAAATCGTGCGTTTTCTTGGCGCAGACGGAAAATTGCTTTTTGACGCAACGCTTTACGCAAGAATAGTTCTTTGTACAGGCGTGGCGTTTATTCTGCAAAATATTTTTCAGTCGTTTTTAATCGTTGCAGAAAAACCGACTTTGGGCTTGATTTTGACGGTTGCCGCTGGACTTACAAACATGATTTTGGACGCGATTTTTATCGTCGTTTTAAAGTGGGGACTTTCTGGTGCGGCGGTCGCGACTGCGTGCGCACAAAGCGTGGGGTGCGCCATTCCGCTCGTCTTTTTTTTGCGAAAAAACAAAACGCCTCTTCATCTTACAAAACCAACGTTTGACGCGCACGCACTTTTTCGCACAATCACGAACGGTTCGTCGGAACTCGTCGGAAATATAGCGATGTCAGTTGTTAGTATATTGTATAACTTCCAACTAATAAAAATAGCAGGAGAAACAGGAATAGCCGCATACGGTGCGTTGATGTATGTAAGTTTTATTTTTGCGGCTGTATTTTTGGGCTACGGAATCGGACGCGCTCCAATCGTGAGTTTTCATCACGGCGCAAGAAACACAGACGAACTCAAAAATCTTTTCAAAAAAGACTGCACGATTGTTGCAATTTCAAGCGTAACGCTCGTGATTTTTTCAGAAATTTTGTCGTTGCCACTTGCAAAAGTTTTCGGAGGATACGACCCCGCCCTATTTTCCATGATTCGACGAGCGTTCATGCTTTATTCGTTCACATATCTTTTTATGGGGTCGAATTTGTGCGGTTCGTCGTTTTTTACTGCATTAAACAACGGATTCGTAAGCGCGTTGATTTCGTTTTTGCGGACGTTCGTTTTTCAAATTGCCGCCGTTTTGATTTTGCCAAAAATTCTACAACTAGACGGAATTTGGCTTTCGGGAATCGCCTCGGAAACTTGCGCGTTTTTTGTCGTAATTTTTTGCGTGATTTTCTTCAAAAAACGCTACGGATATTAAATCGAAAAAAGCGAATCTACATTTTAGGCTTTGTAAAACGTGGTTCGCGGTCGCGCAAAAAAGTCGGGGCTTTGTAGTCGATGTTCCAGCGCGGAACGTAAAACCAATCACATGAAGAATATTTGCATTTTTGTCCACGGAATTTTCGATTTTCGATGAATCGTACTCAAAAACGGTCGAATCCCAATCGGTTTGCAATCTTTTTGCGATTGGAAAACCCTCAACTTGATTTTTTGGCGTAAAAACAGAAATTTTATATTTTCCACGATTCAAATAAAGATGGCACGCCATTCCTCCGTCAAGGTAAAACGATTTTTGATACCAAAAACGCACGTTTGGGCGGTCCATGTAAGCGTAAGACGCACGCGCCACCGTTTGCGTTACGTCGTTTCCGTCTTCGTCTTGGATTTTTATCCAACAACGAACAAGATTTATATTTTGCGTGTTTTGCGGTCGATAAACGATGAGTTCCTCGCCAAATGCAAAAAAAGGAAAAAACAAAATCGCCAAAAATAACCCAAATTTAACTTTCATAATTTTCTCCTTTTTTTGCCGTTTTAGATTTTCAAAACGAATCGTGAATCATTTTGAACAATTCGCGAAGTTTCGAAGAATCTTTGATTCCTGGCGACGATTCTACGCCACTTGAAACGTCGATTAATTCGGGCGAAAAATTTTGCAAAATCGAACGAATGTTTTGCGGATTTATTCCGCCCGCAATCCACAATTTTGTGAATTTTGCAACTTCGCCAACAAGATTTTCGTCGATTCTTTTTCCGCTTCCGCCAATTAAATTCCCACTTTTTGAATCGACCAAAATTCTCGGCTCGCCGTTTGACAAAAAGTTTTTCTTCGTAGCGCGGGTGAAGTAAAGCATTCGTCAAATCGCCGTCGTTAGTTAAAATCAGCAAGCCTTCGGAATTCAAATCGAGCCGACCGACAGGATAAACGCGTTCGGAAAAATTTTCGCCGAGCAAATCGATAACGGTTTTTCGACCGCGTTCGTCGTGAGCAGTTGAGACGTAGCCGCGAGGTTTGTTTAGAATGAGGTAAATTTTTTCGGCGTCGAAGGTCAGCAATTTGCCGTCGACTTGGATTTTCTGATTGGGATTAGCTTTCGCGCCGAGTTCCGCGCAAAAAATCGCGTCTTCAATTCGCGTGATTCCGCAGATTTTCACGAGCGGCGATTTTTTTTCGATTTTCGCAAAATCGCGCCAAGATTCGCCGTTTGCGTTCGGCAACGTTTTTGTAAACGATTCTACAAAATCCGTCGCCATTTTTTCGTTTTTCGCGACCGCTTCGCCAAGAAGAATCCCGTTAAAACCAAACGATGCCGCCATTTTTGCCGATTCAGTCGTTTTGATTCCGCTTTCAAAAACGATTCGATTCGCTCCCGCGTTTTTGATTTTTTCAAACATTTTTGCGGGAACGAGCGGGTCGAGCGAAAATGTTTTTAAGTCGCGCGAATTTACGCCCGCCACGATGAATTTTTCGTCAACTTCCGCCAAACACGCGCGAAGTTTTTTCACGTCGTC
>CAJOEO010000223.1:1441-3193 GCA_905233535.1 uncultured Treponema sp. | reverse complement strand
AAATCGTGAACGGAATTTCGTATCGAATCGTGGATTTTTGAACGGCAAGCGGCGAAATGATTGCGGTCAATCCCAAAATCACAAGAACATTCATAATGTTGCTTCCAACGATGTTGCCCACAGCCAAATCCGCGCTTCCGTGGAACGACGCTGTAAGCGAAATCGCCGTTTCTGGCGCGCTCGTTCCCATCGCCACAATCGTCAAGCCGACGACAAGTTGCGGAACGCCCAGTTTGTCCGCGATTCCCGCCGCGCCTTCCACAAACCAATCTGCACCTTTTACGAGCAGAATGAATCCGAAGACCAAAAGTCCCAGAATGTCCAAAATTTGCGTGTCCATACGCACCTCCTAAAAAAAAGACCTTTTGCCGAACGCAAACGCGAATCAGCAAAAGGTCTTGTTATCCGAAAATCGAACGCTCGAAACCAGTCTTTTGACGGGTATGTTGATTTCAAGCCAAAACTACTCCCCTTTTGATGAAAAGATTAAAGCAGATTTTGCGCATTTCCTCAAGAAGCGAAAAAACTTGACAGCAAAAATAGTTTGATATAAAACTATTTTTTATGACAGACATTTCTCCTGCAAAAAAAGAAGAATTTATGCGGCGCGCAATTGAACTTGCAAAGCGCGCTCGCGGCTGGACGAATCCAAATCCGCTTGTGGGCGCGGTAATCGTGAAAAACGGCGAAATCGTTGCCGAAGGCTTCCACAAAAAAATCGGCGCGCTTCACGCAGAACGCGACGCGCTTTTGGACGCAAAAAATCGCGGAATCGATGTTGAGGGCGCAACGATGTTCGTTACGCTTGAGCCGTGCTGTCATACGGGCAGACAGCCGCCCTGCACCGACGCGATAATCGAATCGAAAATTGCGCGCGTCGTCGTTGGAAGTCGCGACCCAAATCCGCTCGTAAACGGCAAAGGAATCGATTTGTTAAAATCCGCGGGAATTCAAGTTGAACGCGATTTTCTGAAAGACGAATGTGATTCTTTGAATCCGATTTTCTTCCATTATATACGCACAAAAATGCCGTACATAATCGTAAAATACGCAATGACGGCGGACGGCAGAACGGCGACCGTTACGGGCAAAAGCAAGTGGATTACGGGCGAAAAGGCTCGCGAGAATGTGCATAGAACGCGCGCTAGCGTTGCCGCTGTTATGACGGGAATAGGAACCGTGAAAGCAGACGACCCGCTTTTGACTTGCCGCCTTGACGACGGAAAAGAGCATCACCAACCAGAGCGCATTGTTATCGATACAAATCTTGAAATACCCGAAGAAAGCGCGCTCGTGAAGTCTGCAAAAACGTCAAAGGTTACCGTGATTTACGGATTTTTCAACCCGCACACGAGCGACATGCGGGAGTGGCTTTTTCATCAAGGCGTTGAAACAGCAAGTTTCAGCTTGGACGAAAAGCACAGAATCAACATAAAAGAAGTGCTTGAATATCTAGCTTCAATCGGAATCGACAGTGTTCTTGTCGAAAGCGGCGGAGAGTTGGCGGCTTCTGTTTTGCCCTTTGCAAACGAGATTCACGCGTACATTGCGCCAAAGATTTTCGGCGGCGTTTCCGACATTCGCGTGCCAATTCGTGGCGAGGGCGTAGACAGCCCAGACGACGCGGTGCAATTCTCATTGGCGGGCATAGAACAATTCGACGACGATGTTTTGCTGAAATACAAAGTTCTGCAATAAAAAATTAGGGTTCTTAGGGGCTTGCCCCTAAGCAGTGCTGGGGAAAAAGTGGGG
>CAJOEO010000223.1:0-1414 GCA_905233535.1 uncultured Treponema sp. | reverse complement strand
ACGGCGACTTTGCCGTAAAAGAATTTCGGTTTCGACTGCGCTCAACCAGCGCGGGAATTTTGAAAAATCTTCGCGGGGAATTTAAAGAATCTAAAAGGAGGAAAAATGTTCACGGGAATCGTTGAAGAAATCGGCGAAATCGTTTCGATTGAAAGAGGAGCGTCTTCGCTCAAAATCGGCGTGAAATGCGCGTTTGCGGGCGAACTTTCGCTCGGCGAAAGCGTTGCCGTGAACGGCGCGTGCATGACGGCGTGCGCACTCGGCGAAAAATCGTTTTTCTTTGATGTTACGCCCGAAAGTTTCAGGCGGACTTCGCTAAAAGATTTGCGCGAAGGAAGCGGCGTGAATCTTGAGCGCGCGATGAAGGCGGACGGCAGATTCGGCGGGCATTTGGTGAGCGGACAGCGCATTTTTTTGTGGACGGAATCGCCGCGTACATTGTAGAAAAAGGCTCGGTCGCGCTTGACGGCGTGAGTTTGACGATTGCAAGCGTTCGGCACGAAAACGGCAAAACGCATTTTTCCGTCGCGCTCATTCCGCACACTTGGGAAAACACGACGCTTTGCAAAAAAAGAAGCGGCGACACAGTAAATGTTGAGTTCGACATAATCGGAAAATATGTCGAGTCGATTCTTTTGAAAAATCAGCAGAAAAACGAATCGTCGCAGGATTTTTCCGCGATTATGGAAAATTTCCCGAATTTTCATTGAAAAATCGCGGTTTCGACTTCGCTCAACCGCCGCAAAAATTCGCGAAAGAAAGGAGAAAATATGGAAGATTTTGTTTTTGATAAAATTGAAGACGCGCTCGACGATTTGCGTGCGGGCAAAATCATAATGGTTACGGACGACGAAAATCGCGAAAACGAAGGCGATTTGATTTGCGCGTGCGAATTTGCGACGGCGGAAAACTTGAATTTTATGGCGACGAACGCAAAAGGTTTGATTTGCGCTCCGATTTCGATTGAGATTGCGCACTCCCTCGCCCTTTCGCCGATGGTTGCAGAAAACACGGACAATCACGAAACCGCTTTCACGGTTTCAATCGACCACATTTCAACGACGACGGGAATCAGTGCGTTCGACCGTTCGGCGACGGCGTTGGCATTGGTGAATCCGAAATCCACGCCCGAAGATTTTAGGCGGCCGGGGCATTTGTTTCCGCTTGTGGCAAAGGCGGGTGGCGTTTTTGTGCGCACGGGACACACCGAGGCGACTGTGGATTTTTGCAGGCTTGCGGGATTGAAAGAAGCGGGTCTTTGTTGCGAAATTATGAGCGAAGACGGAACGATGGCGCGTCTTCCTGAACTTGCGAAACTTTCAAAAAAATGGGGATTAAAACTAGTAAACATTGCGCAGTTAATCGAATATCGAAAAAAGCACGAAAAAATCGTGGAAAAGCAGGCGGAGGCAAA
>CAJOEO010000222.1 GCA_905233535.1 uncultured Treponema sp. | reverse complement strand
TTCCAACGTGCGCCCAATAAATCGAATCGCGGACGATTTTGGAAGAAAATCTTTTTTTTGCGTGTCAAAATCAAAAAATCGCGAAGAAAAATTTTGATTTTTCGCGCCAAAACTTTTTTCTTTTTTGATTTCGACTTTGAAATTAGAATCGATTTTTTTTGGATTTTCTTCAAAATCGTGAAAAATTTTATACGATTTTGCGTTATCAAACGCCGAAACGATTTTTTTCGCCTTTTCTTCCGACGATTCTTCAAAATCTTCTTCGGTTTTCTCTTCCGTTTGGGGCGAAGACGAAAACGAAAGAGAACGCAAAAAATTGCGCACAAGCGACGACACGCCACGGTGCAAAGCGGAAACATCGCGGAAACGGAGTTCGCGTTTTGTGGGGTGAATGTTAAAATCCACGAGAGACGGGTCAACTTGGGCAAAAAGCGCGACTACGGGGTGCGTTCCGTTTGGGAAAAATCCTTGACAGCCGAATTCTATCGCCTGCACAAGCGAATATTCGTTTACGCGCCGATTGTTGACGTAAACAAAAAGTTTTTTTCTGTCGTTGCGGCGCAAAGCGGGGTCGGCAATCACGATTTTCGCACTCCACTTTGATTTTCCGTCGGCTTCTGTGCCGCCCGTTTGCAATTCGTGGATTAAATGCGCGTCTTCTTCCATGGAAAGAGCGCGCGCAAAACGAAGCGAAAGCGATTCTTCTTTTGGAAGGTCAAGGCGAAGCGCGCCGTCCGCAAAAAATCTAAACGCGATTTGCGGAAGCGGAAGCACTTTTTCGATGAACGTTTCTTTGCATTGCAATGCTTCGCTCGTTGGACGTTTCAAAAATCGTCGTCTTGCAGGAAAATCCGCAAAAAGCCTTTCGCCTTCCACGCGAGTTCCGCGTCCATTTTGAAAAAGCGGAACGGTAAAAATCTGCTTTTTTTTGAAATTGGAAAACGTCATTTTTGCGTTTCCGCTCGTTATGGAAAGTTCCGCAGACGCGGCAATCGAAGCCAACGCCTCGCCACGAAAACCAAGCGTCGTTAGATTTTCCAAATCTTCCGCCTCGCTGATTTTACTCGTCGCGTGATTTTGCGCACACGTTTCAAGGTCTTCTTTTGTCATGCCCGAACCGTTGTCCGTAACGCGCACCGCGTCAATTCCGCCTTGCTCGATTTCCACGCGGATTTCGTCCGCGCCGCTGTCAATCGCGTTGTCCATAAGTTCGCGAACAATCGCCGCGGGTCTATCAATCACTTCGCCCGCCGCAATTCTTCTTGCCACGTCTTCGCGCAAAACTTTGACGGCGTTTTGTTTACTCATTTGAACGAAGTCCCGTTTCTGGCGCGTCGAGTTGCGCAAACAAATCCAATTCTGGAAGAGCGTCTTTTTTTCCGTCTTCCTTTTCGTCGAGCGGACTGTTCACCAAAATTTTGATTTTTCCTTCGATTTTGTCGAGTTCTTTTTCGAGCGACCGCGCAAGTTTCATGCCTTCTTCAAAAGTCGAAAGCGCGTCTTCGATTCCAATATCTTGGGCGCGGATTTTTTCTGACAATTCTTCAAGCCGTTTAAGATTTTCTTCAAATTTCATTTTTTCCTCCGTTTTGAATTAAAGAATTTTTGTCAACGAGCGTTTTTTTCTTCCAATTTTTCTGCAAAAAGTTTTCCGCCAAAAAGCGTGATTTCCATTTTTTCGCCGATTTTGATTTCGTTTGGATTTTTTGCGACTTCGCCGTTTTCGCCACGAACGACTGCGTATCCTTTTTTCAAAATCGCGTTTGGACTTGAATCTTCAAGCGTGCGTTTTGCGTTTTCGATTCGTCTGCGAGAATCTTCCAAACGCTGTCGCATCTTTTCGCCGATTTCTTTTTTTGCCGCGCAAAATCGGGACGAAAGTGGAANNTTTGCCTCGCGAATCAAACTTTCCATTCTTGAAACGAGAGAATCTTTCAGAGAATCGATTTCGTAGACGATTTCGTCTTTTTGCGGAAAAACCAATTCTGCAGCCGCGCTTGGCGTTGGCGCACGAACGTCCGCCGCGTAATCGGATAACGCCCAATCGATTTCGTGTCCAACCGCGCTTACCGTTGGAATCTTCGATTGGGCGATTGCTCGCACAACTTCTTCTTCGCTGAACGGAAGTAAATCTTCAAGCGAACCGCCTCCACGCCCCACGATTAAAACGTCGCAAAGAGAAAAAGCGTTCGCCGTTTTAATTTGCTTTGAGATTGTGTTTTTCGCGCCGTCGCCTTGAACTTGTCCTGCAAATGCCGCCGAATTAATCGTAACGTCTTTGTCTTTGACGACGAACCACTCGTTCATGTTGCTTCCTGCAGCAACGGTGGTGTTGAAGTTGATGTTC
>CAJOEO010000221.1:2006-2917 GCA_905233535.1 uncultured Treponema sp. | reverse complement strand
AAATATTAGCAAGTCTTTCTAATGTTTTAGTAGAGAGACTTTTGTGTAGTTTTGTATAGTCATTCTACTTATTTATTAGAAGTCATACTATAATTTGTAGAATGATACTCCACAAATAGTAGAATGACACCCCATAAATAGTAGAGTGCCGAAAACGAAAAAATCACCGAGTTTGGCGGCGGCAGTTTTGAAGATTTAACGCGAATCGCCATGATAAACGCGCCACTTTGGACAGAATTATTCATTTCAAATAAAGAAAAACTTTGCGCCCACATCGACCGTTTTCAAAAATCGATGGAAGAATTCAAACTGGCGATTCAAAACGAAGATTCAAAAAAATTGTGCGAATTGCTTGAAAATACGCGCGAAAAACGTTTAAAAATGGGCGAAATCCGCGTCCTCGAAAAATAGTCAAAACTTGACCGCGCGAAAATGGGCGTTTACAATTTGAAAAATCATTTTGGAGAAATCAATGCAAAATAATTCGATTTTGGATAAAGCGATTCGGCGCGTTATGGACTTTCCAAAAAAAGGAATTCTTTTTTACGACATCACGAGCGTTTTGACGAATCCTGAGGCTTTTAAGTGGACGATTGACACGGCGATTGAAAAATACGCCCCCCTCGTAAAAGACGGAAAAATAAACGCCGTTGCAGCCGTAGAAAGCCGCGGATTTTTGTTTGCGTCCCCGCTTGCGCAAGCGTTCAATCTTCCGCTCGTTTTAATCAGAAAAAAAGGCAAACTTCCAGGCGAAGTTTATCGCGCGGCATACAAATTGGAATACGGAGAAGCGGAAATCGAACTTCAAAAAGCGGACGTGAATAGTGGACAAAAATTCCTTTTAATTGACGACGTGGACAACTTGAAAAATCAGCTTGTTTTTGCCATTGAAGTTATTGACGCCGAAAAAC
>CAJOEO010000221.1:0-1989 GCA_905233535.1 uncultured Treponema sp. | reverse complement strand
AACCACGTTGATTGATTTTCAAGGAAAATAAATTTTCAAAGAAAATCAATTTTCGATTGCACGAAAAAAAAACGCCCGCCATTTTCGACGAGCGTTTTTTTTCAAAAATTATTTGTTGCCTGGAATTACGACAGTGTTCCAGTGGTTCGGGTCTTCCAAAAGTCCGTACTGGCGACCTTTCAAAAGTCGCTGCAATTTGTAGGCGACCGTTCCCTCTTTTGTGCCGTCCTTAAAATCCACTTTCTTTCCGTTAAGGTCGGTGAGAGAAGTCATCGGGCTGATTCCCGCCGCCGTTCCCGTAACGAAAAATTCCACGCCGCGTTTCTGTACTTCCTCAAGCGAAACTTTGCGCTCTTCCACCTTGATTCCACATTCTTGGGCAAGCGCGATAACGCTTTTTCGCGTGATTCCAGGAAGAATCGTGTCGCCAAGTTCTGGCGTTACGAGCGTTCCGTCGTTCATCACAAAGAACACATTGCAACTCGAACCTTCTTGGAAATATTTGTGTTCCACCGCGTCAAGATAAACACATTCCACAAAACCCTTGATTTCCGCCTCGTGCTTCGCGATTGCACTGATAACATAATTCGACGCGCATTTAATGTAGCCCGTTCCGCGAGGAGTCGCGCGGATTCGGTCGGTAACAACCGCGCCGTCAAGACCCTTCTTAAAATACGCGCTCACGGTCGTCGCGCAAATCACCACATAAGGCTGGCGCGCGCAGCCAACGCCGATTGCGCCCTCGCTGTTCATAAACGGACGCATATAAATCGAATCCGCGTCAGCGTAGCCAGTTTTTTCCCAATCCGCGTTGTACGCAGGAACATAGCCTAACGCCGCATTTCGCTTTACGAACTCCACCGAAGCCGCTACGAACTGCTCCACGGGGAACGCAGGACAATAAAGCCCTTTCATCGAATTGTGAAAACGCTTCGCATTTTCCTCTGGGCGAAAAATCGCAACTCCGCCGTCTTTTGTTGGAAATCCCTTCATTCCCTCAAAACAGCCGTAAGCGTATTGACTAGTATACGAAACCGTAGGAATTCCCATTTGATTTCGTTTGTCCAAAACCGCCTTTCGCTCGATTTCGTCCATTTTCATCAACTCATCGTATGTTACATTATCACATTCTAGCCATTCCTCGTCCCATTTTGTGGTGTCGGGATTGTATCGTGCAATGTAAGTAACAGGATAAAGATTCAAAGCAAACGCCATATTTTCCTCCAAAATTTTTTGAACAAAACGATACCACTTTTGAAGATTTTGAGGAATAACCGATTTTCATCGCGTAATCTTCGTGCATAGCGCAACGGGAATCTGCGCGATATAATGGAAGAAAATCAATTTTTGAGGAAAAAATGCCAGAATTATATATGTTGTTTAATGATACAACGCAACATAATAAACCTCATATTCATGTTTTTTATGGAGAATTTAAGGCTTCTGTGGCAATAGACGGAACTTTGCTTGCTGGCGAAATTCCTGCGAAACAGTTGAAAGCGGTTCAAAATTGGCTGAAAAAGAATGAAGAAAAAGCGTATGCCGCCTGGAATCTTGCTGTTCAGAACAAACATTTTGATAAAATTGACACATAATCGGGGGAAAAATGCACGAAGAAAATGGAATCGTATATTCTGACAATCCTCAAAAAATGCTGACCGTTCTTGAAGTCCGCCACATGTACAGCGGCGTTTATCTGCTGAAATTTTCCGATGGCGTTGTAAAACTTTTTGATTCGAGCATTCTTGAAGGCGAAGTTTTTGAGCCGCTGAAAAATCCGCAGGTTTACGAAAATCCGCGTCTTGAATACGGAATCGTTACTTGGAAAAACGGCGAAATCGACTGTTCGCCTGAATTTATGTACGAAAAAGGATTTTTGTATAATACCGCCGATGTGATTTCCGTCGCGTAATCTCGCGCATAGCGCGCGCATAGCGCAACGGGAATCTGCGCGATATAATGGAAGAAAATCAATTTTTGAGGAAAAAA
>CAJOEO010000220.1 GCA_905233535.1 uncultured Treponema sp. | reverse complement strand
AATATTTCCTCGAAACGAAGCAGACTCGCTTCACGCCGCCCGTGCAGACGCTCTACGCGCTCCGACAGGCGATTATTGAAACAAAAGTTGAAACCGTGGAAAAACGCTTTGCGCGGTTCACGGCGTGTTGGAAGATTCTGGTGGCGGGCTTGAAGGACATCGGGCTGAAAATGCTCGTCGCACCCGAAAACCAGAGCCACTTCATCACGGCGATTCTCATTCCCGAAACGCCCGCGTACAACTTCAACGCGCTTCACGACTACGCGCGCAGTTTCGGCTTCACGATTTACCCGGGCAAACTCGGCAACATCGACACATTCCGCATTGCAAATATGGGCGACATTCGCGAAGAGGAAATGACGCGATTCATCAGCGTTTTGCGCGATTATATGCACTCAATCGGGGTTTGCTGATGCGCGTTGCAATCGTGCATGATTGGCTTACAAATTACGGAGGCGCAGAAACATTTGTGGAACTGTGGCTTCGTATGTATCCAAACGCAGAAATTTTTACGCTCGTTTACGACCAAAAAAAATTAGGCTCGCATTTTGAGGGCGTAAAAATTCACACGTCATCTTTGCAAAAATTGCCGTTTTCAACAAAAATCTACACGAAACTTTTAAAGTTCATGCCAAAAGCGTTTGAATCTTTTGATTTCTCGGAATTCGACCTTGTTTTATGCTCGTCGTCAAGTTGCGCAAAAGGCGTAATCGTTCCGCCACACGTTCCGCAAGTCGCCTACATTCACACGCCAATGCGTTACGCTTGGGATTTGTATTTTGACTACAAAAAACGGAGCGGATTTTTGACTCGATTTTTCATGGAAAAATGGATGAGCGAAATTCGACTTTGGGATTACGTTTCCGCACAAAGAATCGATACGATTGTGGCAAATTCAAAATACATTGCGCGAAGAATCAAAAAATTCTGGAATCGAAACGCGCTCGTAATTTATTCGCCAGTTAACCAAAATCGATTTTTTCCCGCGGAAAATGCGCAAAAAAAAGATTTTTATGTGGCGTTTTCCCGCCTCGTTCCGTACAAGCGCGTCGATTTGGCGATTAGCGCAATCAAAGGTACGGGGCGAAAACTCGTTGTAATTGGCAGCGGGTCGGAATCGAAAAAATTACATCAACTTGCAAATGGCGACAAAAATATCACGTTTACGGGCAGAGTGAACGACGACGTTTTGCGCGAATATTTGCAAAGTGTCGCGCGTTGATTTTTTGCGCGGAAGAAGATTTTGGACTTACGCCGCTAGAAACGCAAGCGTGCGGGCGACCAGTGATTGCGTTTGGGCGCGGTGGCGCGTGCGAAACGGTGATTGACGGCGAAACAGGAATTTTTTTCAAAGAACAAACGGTGGAATCGGTGAAAGACGCAATCGAACGATTTGAAAAACTCGACGAAAAAAACGCATTTGACACAAAAAAAATCACAAGCCACGCGCAAACATTTAGCGAAGAACGATTCCGAAAAGAATTCGAGGCGATTGTAGAAAAAACAAAAGAGGAGATTTCGCTTAAATGAAAATTGCAGTTGATTGCCGAATGTGCGGAAAAAGCGGAATCGGCGCGTTCATCGACGGCGTTCTCCCGCACCTCGTTCAAACGGAAAATTCGTTTTTGCTTTTGGGTTTGAACGAAAAGCAAAAAATTCCGTCCGTTTTGCCGAGCGTTTACGAGTCGAAAAACGTTTCTATTCTTCCGTGCGAAATCGGTGCGTTTTCCATAAAAGAAACGTTTTTTTTTCCAAGCGAAATCGCAAAAAAAATCAACGAATGTGATGTTTTCTTTTCTCCATATTGTAATATACCGTCGGATATTAAGATTCCTATATTTTGTACGATTCACGACATTGTTTTTTTAGATATTGCACTTGCGGATAAAATCGGCACTTTGGCGCGAAAATGGTTTTATCTGCACGCAATCAAAAAATCCCATGCGATTTTTACTGTTTCTTCGTTTAGTAAAAATCGAATCATTGAAAAGTTGCATTGTAAAAAGCCAATCGTTGTTGTTCATTCGAGCGTGCCTGAATATTTGCAAACGCCGCCAAATCCGCTACCGCAAAAAACTGACACGATTATTTTTATTGGAAACATCAAAAAACACAAAGGTTTGCACACGCTTGTGGGCGCGTTTGAAAAAGTGCGCGAAAAATGCAAAAAAACGGGCGTTGCCCTCCCCCGCCTTTTAATCGTTGGAGAGAAAAACAATTTTCGCACAAAAGATTCTACTTTTTCCGCGCTTGAAAACGCTGACGGCGTTGAATTTACAGGTTTTGTTTCAAACGAAAAGTTGAAGATTCTTCTTTCCGAGGCGAAGATTCTTGTACAGCCGTCATTTTACGAGGGTTTTGGGCTTCCGCCGCTTGAATCTCTTTGCATGGGAACGCGGGCGATTGTTTCTGACATTGACGTTTTCAAGGAAGTTTATGCGGGGTTGCCCGTCGTTTTTTTTAAGACGGGCGACGAAATCGATTTGTCTGAAAAGATTTTTGATTCGTTTTGCGAAAAAAATCCGATTCCACCCACAAAAAATCAATATTCATTTAAGAAAACTGCGGATTCGATTTTGAATTACGTTTCTGAAACGATTTGACAATTTGGATTTTAAACGAAAAAACGGACGCTTTCGCGCCCGTTTTTTTTGCAATCAACTTGCGATTAAAGTCCGCCGTAAGTTGCGATGAATACGCCCGCCGCGATTGCCGTTCCGATAACGCCAGAAACATTTGGTCCCATCGCGTTCATCAAAAGGAAGTTCGTCGGGTCTTCGCTCTGCGCGACTTTGTGTGCAACGCGCGCCGCCATCGGAACTGCCGAAACGCCAGCCGAGCCGATGAGCGGGTTGATTTTGCGGTCTTTCGGCAAAAAGAGGTTCATAACGTGTGCCATGCAGACTCCGCCCGCAGTTGCAACGCCGAACGCCACAAGTCCGAGGACGATGATTCCAAGCGATTCTCCGCGGATAATCTTCTCTGGAGTCATCTGCGCACCAACGCCAAGCGACAAAAGAATCGAAACGATGTTCATCAATTCGTTTTCCATTGTCTTTGAAAGACGCTGTGCCGCACCCGATTCCTTGACAAAGTTTCCGAACGCCAACATTCCAATAAGAGGAGCGGCAGGCGGAAGAAGAAGAATTGTAAGAACAAGAAGCATAAGCGGGAAAAGCGTTTTTTCTGCCTTGCTGACAGGTCGGACATTCGAATCATCGGAACAAGAGCCATATACGAGTACGCCGCAACCGCGATAACCGCCATAAGCTCAGGCGCGAGCTTTCCAGAAACATAAATCGATGTCGGACCGTCCGCGCCACCGATAATCGCGATTGCGCACGCCTGCATAATATTGTAGTTCAATCCAAAAAGGTTCATCACGGCAACGCCGAAAAGCGTGAAGAAAACGCCGAACTGCGCTGCGCCACCCAAAAGTGCGGTTTTTGGATTCGCAATAAGAGGACCAAAGTCCGTCATCGCGCCGATTCCCATAAAAATAAGCATCGGGAAGAATTCGTTTCCAACGCCCGCTTTGTAAATTATAGCCAACATTCCGTCTGGAAGTTCGCCCATTCCCGCGCCGACTGCGTTGACCAAAATCGTGCCGAATCCAATCGGAATCAAAAGAAGCGGCTCAAATCCGCGTCCCGCGCCCAAATAAACGATTAAAAATCCAACTGCAACCATCAAAAATGACTGCCAACCTGGAGCAGTTCCCCAGTCTTTTTCGTTGCCTTCTTCGACCGCTTCTTCTTGTGCGCGCTTTGCAGCCGCCTCAGCGTCGGCTTCTTCTTTGCTTTGAAAGAACATTTTGTAAATGCCGGTCGATTTTCCGATGTTCTGAATAAATCGACCAGGATTTATGTTGTGTTCGTCGCCCCATTTTTCAGTTCCGCTGATTACACGGCTCATTCCCGTACCAGAACCGCTTGCGCCTGTTGTATCAGCAACAACTTTCGTTCCAATCGACAAAACAAAAGCAATCGCCATTACAGCAAGCGTCGCACCAAAAATGCGAGTCCTGTAATTTTTTTGCTGTAAATCAATCATTTACGATTTTTCCTCAATTTTTTTCTCAAAAATTTGTCATTTTGAGTTTTTCAAAAATGACAAATTTCTTTGGATTTTTCTTGAAACCTTACTGAACAGTTGCAACCGTTTGCTGTGCGCTCACCTGAGTTCCCGTTGGAACGGTAAAATGGATTTTTCCACTTGCACCAGCTTTGATTTCGAGTTCCATTTTCATAGATTCAATAATGATAACGGTTGTGTCCGCTTGAACGCTTGCACCTTCAGCAACTGCATATTTCAAAAGAGTACCTGCAACAGGAG
>CAJOEO010000219.1 GCA_905233535.1 uncultured Treponema sp. | reverse complement strand
GGAATTCGGCGCGTCGCTCGCAGCAATTCCCGTGAACACCGCCGAAACGATTTCGTCGCTTTAATTTTGAAAAAGCGGAATTCGATTTTGGAATGACGGCGTAAAAATCTGCAAGATAAAAAGGTGGTTTTTACAGGCTTAACCACCGCAAGTTAGAAACGGGATTCAAAATAAAAAATCAAGGAAAAAAAATGGCACTTTTAAAAGGAAAAAAAGCACTCGTTACAGGTTCTTCGCGCGGAATCGGGCGGGCAATCGCTGAAAAATTTTTGAGCGAAGGCGCGGAAGTTTGGGGACTTTGTTCAAAGCCGAGCGCGGCAAAAGCGGATTTGGAAAACGCGGCAAAAGAAAACGGCACGATTTTTCACGAAATCTGCGCAGATGTTGGAAACGCCGACGAAGTTTCTGCCGTCGTGAAATCGGCTCTTTCTGAAGCGGGCGGATTCGATATTCTTGTGAACAACGCGGGAATCACGCGCGACGGCTTGAGTTTTAGAATGAAAAAAGAAGATTGGGACGATGTTCTTCGCGTCAATTTGACTTCGGCGTTTTTGATTTGTCAAATCGTGTCGAACGATATGCTCAAAAAACGCTCAGGCTCGATTATCAATATGTCGTCAATCGTGGGAATCCACGGGCAGGGCGGACAGGTGAATTATGCGGCAAGCAAAGGCGGACTCATCGCGTATTCAAAAGCGTTGGCAAAAGAAGTGGGCAGCCGCGGAATCCGCGTGAATTGCATCGCTCCAGGATTCATTCAAACCGATATGACAGCGGTTCTAAAGGAAGATTTGCAAAAAGCGATGATTGAAAGCGTACCTCTAAAGCGCGCGGGCGTTCCAGAAGACATTGCAAACGCGGCTTTGTTTTTGGCAAGCGACCTTTCAACATACATCACGGCGCAGGTTTTGGGCGTTGACGGCGGAATGGGCGCGTAAAATCTTTCAGTTGCAGAAAAAATCAAACACGCTTTCGGGCGTGTTTTTTTTCAAACCAGGAGAAAATTATGAAAAAATGTATTTTTATTGCGTTTTCCATTTTGACTTTGTTTTCTGCGTGTTCAAAAAAAAGCGCGGTGCAATTTTATTCTGACAGCGGAAATGTTGATTCGGCTGCGGGAATTTCGATGCGCAGTGCAAAAATGGCGGTTGCCGAACCAGAAATGGCAATGGAAATGCCAGCTGAAATGGACGAAATGGAATCGGCGGATATTTCGGGGAATGTTCCTGCGGTTGAACGAAAACTCGTCAGAAACGGAAGCGTGAATTTGGAAGTTGACAGCCTAAAATCTGCGCGAGAAGAAATCGAATCTTGGGTTTCTGTTTTTGGTGGCTACGTCGCAAATTCCAACGAATCTGGAAATTGGCTTTCTGTTACCGCTCGCATTCCGAGCAAAAAATTCGACGAGGCGATGAGCGCGGTAGGGCGTTTTGGGCGCACGCTTTCGCGTTCGGTGAGTACGGACGACGTTACGGAACAATTTTACGACCTTGAAACGCGAATTCAAACAAAAGAAGTCATGCTTGAACGAATGCAAAATTATCTTTCGGCGGCAAAAGACGTAAAAGACATGATTCAAATTGAAACGAAATTGAACGAAGTTACGAGCGATTTGGAATCGATGCGCGGAAGAATGAAGCGTCTTTCGTCGCAAATCGACTTTTCGACGATTACGATTTCGGCGCAACTTCCCGTAAATCACACCGAAGAAGGTTTTGTTCTTCCCGACACAAAAAGCAAATTCCGCGAGTTTATCGGGAACATTTTGGGATTTTTTGTGTGGCTTTTGTTCGCTCTTTTGTACGTTGTTGTTTTTGGAATCCCGCTCGTTTTGGTTGTGGCGTTGCTTTTTTGGCTTTGCTTTGGAAAAATCGGCTTGGTAAGAAAACTTTTTTCCCGCTTGCGAAAAAATTAAACATTAAACCGACAAAACACACGGTTCATCGAAAAACAAAATCAATGAATCGTGCGTCTGCATTTTTTTTCACCTCGATTATACGCCGTTTTGCAATTCGCTGACTAAGATTACGCGGATTTCGGAAATCTGTTTTAACTGCTTGTCATTTGTAACGAAT
>CAJOEO010000218.1 GCA_905233535.1 uncultured Treponema sp. | reverse complement strand
GAAAAATCTTTCGCGTTTTGCAAAAAACGGCGGCGAATTGAACCGTGCGCTGACGCTTTTTCGGCTTGGTGGCGCGAAAAATCTGCAAAAATTCGGCACGTCGATTCCGACAAAAGAAGTCGCGCGTGCGATTCGTCATTCAAGAATCGATTTGCGTCGTCTTGAAAATCGTCTTGGCGCGATTCGGCAAAAGGGAAAAATCCGTCTTTCAAAAAAGGAAATCGAATGGATAAAAAAAGACCCGAAAGTGAATTTGCGTGCGACGATTCGGGCAAAAACGGGCGAAAAAACTTTGGGCGCGGGTTTTCAGGAATTTTTTGTGAGGCTTTGCGACGGCGACCAAAATCAAGTGAAGGAACTTTTGGGAATTCCAGAAATCAGAAAAACGGTGAATCACGCGATTCGCGGTTCGGGCGGCGTTCACGAATGGTTGATGACGAAAAATTATCTTGATTTTTTGACGAATCCAAAGTGGAAAGACGACGGCGCGTTGATTTCGCTCGCGCTTACGGAATTGGTGCAAGACACGCGGTCGGTGGCGTTCAAAAACGGTGGCACGCATTTTGACAAAATGAATTCTGGAAAATTCCACGATGGGCTTGGAAAAGTAATCGATTCGAGCGAAAATATTGAAGATTTGTTGAAAAATGTCCGCGATTACGCGCAAAAATCGCTTACAAAAGAATCGTTTGCGGAATTTGAGGAAATTTTTGAAAAGTGCTTTGGTCGCTTGGGCAAATTGTAAACGAAAAGAAATTGGCTAAAAATTTCTATATGTTGATTTTCTTCAAATTACCATACTTTTCTAAAACGAATTTCCGCTGAACGAAAGTCTGTGCCGAATGCGCCATTTTCGTAGAACAGCCTCGTCTTCTCCGCACGGGGTGGCGTTGCGGTCGGCGCGTTGCTGGTGGATTTTTTCTCCGCGAACTTCAATGCAAAGCCGATATTCGCCGTTTTTTGTTGCAAAAATAATAGTGCAAGCGCGCTTTTCAACGCGCTCACTGTACGAATTGACGCAATTATGCAGATTCTGCCCGATGATGTATAGTTGTTTTGAATCCACGGGAAGACGGAACGAATATCCGTCAATATCGTCTTCTAGCGCAAGTTGTTTTTTCAAATATTTGAACGAAATCACGCGGTGCGTCCGCAAATAATCTAGTTCTTGCAAAGCGTCGTGGTTGTTTTTTGTAAGTCCGTTTTTAATCAAATCGGCGCGAAGCGAATCTGGCAGTTTGACGAGGTTCACCGTGGGCAAATGCGAAAAATTCTGATTGTTTGTTCCAAGTAAATCGTCGATTTCTTCCAAAGAGATTTGCCCTTCTTCGATTTTAGGATTTTCGATTTTTTGATTTTCGTCTTTGAGCCATTTTACCGCCATTGCCGCCGTATCCGTGCAAAGTTCGGGGCGGGCGATTTTCTGCGCGTCGAAAAAATTGTGCGAAAGCATCGTCAAAACTGGACCTTCGCCACGAAGCGGAATTACGATTCGGCAAAATTGCGCAAGATAGTCCGTTTTGTAAAAATTCCATTCAAAAAGTTTTGCAAGGTTTGAGTCAAGCACCTTGATTATAAAATTCTTGTCGGTAAAACCACATTTCAAAAGCCCTTTGAACGAAAGAAGCGCGAGCGGATTTTTGCTGTACGCTTTTCTGAGCGATTTAAAACTTGGAATTTTAAGAAAAAGACACGTGGAATTATAGCCGTTTTGGTCAAAACGCCTCACGGGAAAATGTTCTAGTTTGTGTTTAATGTCGTAAAGATTCGGCTCGAACGGAAATTCCATCATCGCTTTAATAGCCGAAAATCCCGATTTATAGTATTCAAGTGTAAGATTACTGCCCCAATTTCTGCGGATAATCGACCTTGCGCAATCCGCTAAAAAATCTTCCACGTTTTTTGGAATCGCTTGCGCGCTTTTTAAGCGCGTTTTTTTGTTTATCGCGTCCAAAAGGCATCGGCTCGCAGATTCATTTTTTGGACGTGTTACAAAAAGTATGCTATAAAAAAAGAGCAAATAGGAAAAGTGTAGTATTATATAAAATACGAAAACAATAACACTAACTTGTCCCC
>CAJOEO010000217.1 GCA_905233535.1 uncultured Treponema sp. | reverse complement strand
GGACGATTGTTCGCTTGCAATTATGCGGCTTCCCGTTTTTACGCCAGGCGCGGACGTAAGTTACACGACTGCTCCGCTTGGCGCGGTGATTTTTCCAAACAAAATCATCACGATTTGTTGGACGGATTGCGAGGTTTTGCGCGACCTTGCGGCGAATCGCATAAAAGGGTTGACTCTTTTTGATTTTCCCGCGTTTGTCATTCGGATTTTGGCGCGGGCGGACGCAATGTTTTTACGCTACCTCAAAGAAATCAACAGGCGCACAGTTTCGATTCAAGATGAACTACACGAATCTATAGAAAACGCGGAGTTGATTCAACTTTTGAACATCGAAAAATCGCTTACCTATTTCACGACTTCGCTCAAATCGAATCAACTTTTGCTAGAAAAAATAAGGCGCACGCGGATTTTAAAACTCGACGAAGAAGACCAAGAATGGCTTGACGACGTTGAAATCGACAACAGACAGGCTATGGAAATGGCTTCAACGTATAGTCAAATTACGGCTGGTATTATGGACGCGGTTTCAAGTTTAATTTCAAACAACATGAACGTGATTATGAAAAAACTCACTGTGATTTCGCTTGTTATGATGGTAATTTCGTTTATAACGAGTTTTTGGGGCATGAACATAC
The DNA here is from genome assembly GCA_905233535.1 of uncultured Treponema sp. GTDB lineage: Bacteria > Spirochaetota > Spirochaetia > Treponematales > Treponemataceae > Treponema_D. Next base: position 3,050 of record CAJOEO010000217.1, on the reverse strand, counting down.
GCCTGCCCTGGAGTGGCGACAGCGGGGACGGAAGTTGGACGGGATTTTTCTTTATCGTTGGACTTTGCGCGTTTTCCGCAACGGCTGCGTATTTACTTTTGAATTTAGACTCAAAATCGAGCAAAACGAGGAGAAATCAAAAATGAACGGAAAAAAGATTTTTGTGGCTGGATTTGTTGTTTTTGTTTTGCCGTTTTTTTTGAATTCGCAAAACCGTACAAAAATTGAAAAAAGTGCGGACGATTTTTATCTTTCTGGAATCGATTGGAATCCGCTTAAAATGGAAAAATTTTCTGGTGGCGAGTTTGTAATTGGCGACGCAAATCAATCTTGGACGGAACGACGTTTAGTTGAACCTTTTGAAATGAACAAATTTGAAACGACTTACGGACTTTGGTACGCCACAAAAATCGTCGCGGAGCAAATCGGCTACAGATTTTCTGGAAAAGGTCGCGGTGGCTCAAACGGAAAAACGGGCGCAGAGCCGAACGCAAAAACGGAAATGCAACCTGTTACGTTCATTTCGTGGCGCGACGCGGTTGTTTGGTGCAACGCGCTTTCAGAATTGCACGGGCTTGAACCGTGTTACACATATCTCGGTGAAGTTTTGCGCGATTCTACGAACGGTTCAATCGTTGACCTTGCAAAATGCGATTGGAGCGCGAACGGCTACCGACTTCCAACGGAAGCAGAATGGGAATTTGCCGCGCGCTTTGTGGAAGATGGATTCGTGGGCGGAAATCTTTTGAGCGGACAAGCGTTCGATTCTTCCGCGCAAGATTTGCTTGCCGAAGACGACGTTGCTTGGACGATTTCAAACGCAAAGCAAACGCAAATCGTTGGCACGGCGGGAACGGATTTTTCTACAGAACCAGGAAGCGGAAACGCAAATTTTGGCGGACTTTTTGACATGAGCGGAAACGTCGCCGAGTTTTGTTGGGATTGGTTTGAAGTTCGATATTCGACGCAAGAACCGCTTTCAAAGGCGGCAGGACCTGTTTTTGGCGTTGACCGCGTGAACCGTGGCGGAAGTTTTAGCCCGCTAACGCTTTTTTGCGCCGCGGGCGACCGATTTCATCTTGACCCGAATGAATTTTACGACTATACAGGATTCAGAATCGCGCGTTCTGTTCGTTGATTTTTCGTTTAACGACAGAAAAAATCACAACGACAAAAGCGAAACGGAATCGACTTTCCACTCGTCGCCGTTTTTTGAAATCTCGGCGAGGGCGTATTTTCCTTCGGCAAGACTTCCAGGGTTTACGACGGTGGATTTTCCGATTGTGGAAACGCCCGCGCTTTCGTGAATATGACCCGTAACAACAAGAATCGGGCGGAATTCTTCTATAAAATTGCGCAATTTTTCGCTTCCAACGTGAACGCCGTTCGGAATTTTGTCGCATTCAAAACGAGCGGGAGATTTTCGCCGTCTTTTGTTTCGTTTGCAAGATTCGACGAACGAACGATTGAAAGGTCGGAAACGATGTCGTCTTCGTCGCGTTCAAACGGCGTATCAAGCGAAAACTTCGTTCCGCCGCCAGTTCCCGCAAACGCAAGCCCCTCGTGAAACGAAATCGAACCTTCGATTTCGATGTCGGCGGCTTTCATTTCGTCGATGAAATTTTCCTCGTCGCAATTTCCACGAACTGCAAAAACCGTGTCGTGCAAACGCACAATCGCGTCCAAAACGCCTTTTCCCGTTTGCACTTCGCCAAATTTCGCAAAATCGCCACCAAACAAAACCGCGTCAACGTTTTTTGCAACGTCCGAAAGTTTTTCGACATTTTCCACGTTTCCGTGCGCGTCAGAAATTATAAGAAATTTCATTTTTTCTCCTTTTTTGGATTTACAAATCTTTCATTGCGTCTTTTAGAGCGTCCATCTGTTCGGACGTTCCAACGGTAATCCTCAAAAATTGTTCGATTCCTGGCGTTGAAAAATGACGTACTAAAATTCCTTTAGATTTTATTGATTTATACGCATTTTCTCCGTCAACGCCCTCTTTTTTTACGAACAAAAAATTAGTTTGACTTGGAACGACAAACCAACCGCGCGAACGCAAAAATTGAGCAAAATCTTCGCGAACTTCCACGATTTTTTTTGCCGCGCGAACGTAATATGGAATGTCTGAAAGCGCGGCAATTCCGCAAACGCTCGCCAAAAAATCCACTGGAAAATGATTGAACGAATTTTTTGCCGTGCGAACCGCCTCCACGAGTTCTTTTGACGCGACCACAAAACCCAAACGTTGCCCCGCGCCACACAGCGATTTTGAAAAAGTACGCACGACCGCCAAATTCGGAAACTCTGCCAAAAGCGAAAGCGCGCTTTCGCCGCCAAAATCGCAATACGCCTCGTCAACGACGAACGGACGGTCGGCAGGCACGGCAGAAATCCATTTGCGAAGTTGATTTTTGCAAACACCGATTCCCGTTGGCGCGTTTGGATTTGCGATAATCGTCGCGGAATGATTTTTGTTTGCCGCCAAAATCATCGCGTCGATGTCGAGCGTCCAATCGTCTTTTAGCGGGATTTTTTTTAGCGGAATGCCGTAATAACCCGCGTAAACAGGATAAAAACTGTAAGAATGTTCGGGAACAACGAGAGGACGGTCTTCGTCAAAAAATGCGTAAAAAACGTGGCTTAAAACTTCGTCGCTTCCGTTTCCAACGTGAATCATGTCCGCGGTGATTTTAAACGGAATTTCGTCAGATTTTGCGCATTTTACGCCGTCGTTTTCTTCGCAACGGCACAAAACGCCACCCGTTACGTTCAAAAGATTCGCAATCGAGTTTCGCAATTCAGAAGAATCGGGGTCGGTGTAAAGCGCGAGTCGTTTGAAATTCGATTCGACGGCGGAAAAAATCGCTTTAGAAACAAGCGGGGACGGCGCGAACGGATTTTCGTTCGCGTTCAATTTAATGTAATCCCTATCGGTCGGCTGTTCGCCAGGAACGTAGGGATTTAAATTTTTCATTCGATTTGCAATCATGCAAAAATCATATCGTTTTTTCGGATTCGTTTCGACGAGTGGCGAGGACTTTTTTTGA
>CAJOEO010000216.1 GCA_905233535.1 uncultured Treponema sp. | reverse complement strand
CCCACCTTTTGTTTGTAGACGATACAGAAATGAATCTGGAAGTCGTAAAGGGACTTTTGAAAAAAACTCAAATCAAAATCGACACGGCTTTAAGTGGAAAAGACGCGCTAAAACTTGTACAAAATAATGTATACGATATAATTTTTATAGACCATAGAATGCCAGAAATGGACGGAATACAAACGCTCCACGCGATGAAAGACATGGAAGACAATAAAAGCGCGGGAAAACCGTGCATCGCTCTTACAGCAAACGCGATTTCTGGCGTAAAAAAAATGTATTTGGAAGAAGGATTTACGGATTACCTTTCAAAACCCGTAAATCCACAAAAGTTGGAAGACATGATTCGACTTTATCTTCCGAGCGATTATTTGGAAGAAGGCGACGACGACGATGAAGAAGACGAAAGCGAGTTGATGAAAAAAATCCGCGAAACAAAAGGAATTGACGCGGACGCGGCTCTTGCAAATTGCGCGACTGCGGAACTTTTTGAATCAACTGCGAGAAAATTTTTGGAAACAATCGACGAAAAAGCGGACGAACTTTCAAAATTTTTGGAAAACGAAGACCTTTCGTCTTACGGAACGAAAGTCCACGCGCTAAAAAGCACGTCGCGTTTGATTGGCGCGCTTGAACTTTCAGCAAAAGCCGCGCAAATGGAAGACGCGGCGGACAAAAACAAAATCGACGAAATCCGCGAAAATCACGAAAATCTTATGGATTTGTTCAAAAGTTATAAGGAAAAACTCAAGGCGTTTGCACGCGAAGAAGACAATTCGCAAAAACGCGCCATTTCAAATGAAGAGATTTCTGAAAAACTTACAAAATTGGGCGAATGCGCCGCGGAATTTGACATTGACGGATTGGACGCAATCGTGGCGGATTTGCAAAATGCCGCGCTTCCGCAAGATTTTGAAGAAACCTTCAAAAAAATCCGCACTTGCGTCGAAAACGTCGATTTTAAGGAATTAAAAACAATTCTTTCTGAATGGAAAGAATCTTAAAAGTTTTTTAGAAAATTGTTCTCAGAATATAGGAGATAAAAAATGGCAAAAGAAGTTTTCATCATTGGTGATGAATCTCGAATGGTTGTAAAAAATTTTACAAAAGGACTAAAAGCGGCGGAATTTGTAGTTCAAAACATCGCGCCCGTTAAAGCTCGCGTGGAACGATTGCCAGACGATAAACCGATTCACGCAGTTGCATTTTTATCGGAAGGCATTGATTTTCAAGTAATTCGGACGCTTGCGGCGTTTCACGAAAAAACAGGAATGCACCTTTATTTTATTGGAAAACTCGGAAACATCGACCTTGAAGATAAATCGTTTTTTGACAAAATTCCGTCAACGAGATTTTCGCAGTACAGCGTCGAACAGTTTACAAAAATCATGGAATCAAACGACCGCGAAAAAAAGCGCGTTCTTGTTGTGGACGACGAACCGATGCTTTTGCGTAGCATAAAATCTTGGCTTGGCGACGATTTTGAAGTTTCGCTCGTGAATTCTGGAGAAGCCGCGTTGGAATTTTTGAGCGAAAAAAGCGTTGACCTCGTTCTGCTCGATTACAAAATGCCAAAAATGAACGGACCTGAAGTTTTAATGAGAATGCGACTCAACGAGGACATAAAACGCACGCCCGCAATTTTTCTTACTGCGGCAAACGACCGCGAAAGCGTTATGAACGTAATGAAAATGAAACCCGACGGCTACATTCTTAAAAGCGAACCGCCAGAAGTAATCAGAAAATCGGTTAAAGATTATTTCAAAAATCGAATCGTATTTTATTAAAGAAAAATGTGCTAATATACATAAATATTTTTAGTTATATTAGCACTATCTTTTTCACATTTTGAACGATTGACTTTTCCCTCGAATTTTCCGACTATTAAAGAAAGGGAAAATGGAATGAACGTATTATCACGCGCTCATCTTGAGACGCTTTCATCGGCAGACCTTATCGCACTTGCAGACGATTACGGAATTGACATACCAGACGACTTAAATCGCAGATTCATTATTGGGGAGTTGATGGAAGTCGGAGAAGAATTGGAACAAGATTCGTCGGAAAAAATGACAGAAATCGACGCAATCGAAGACGATTC
>CAJOEO010000215.1 GCA_905233535.1 uncultured Treponema sp. | reverse complement strand
CAGAAGGGCAACATGCAAATGCGCCTGATTGAACTCGTCGAAGACTGGCACAAGTGCGACAGCGGAGTCATCATCGGCTACTACGGCGAGAAAAAAATTTTGTCGGTCTTCGTGCCGCTGGCGGCGGGCAAATACAAGCTCGTCAACCTTGACAATCCCGACGGCTTTCCGCTTACCGACGTAACAAGAACGCCTTTCTTTGAAATCGTAATCGGCGTTGCCGCGCGAACAGGCACATCTGAAAGCGTGAGCAACTGCGCGTTGTTGTTGAATTTTCCAACCGTAAATCTTGCGCCTTCCGATTTTACGACGCAATAATACGCTCCGTCGTATGCAACAAGTACGGACGTTTCCGAAAGAACTTCCTCGCTTTCGCCAACAATTTCAAGACTTCCTTTGTCAATCAAAACGAGTTTGATTGCACCGTTTCCAAAGTTCGTGCCAGCGATTGCAATAAAATTGTCGCCGTCTTCAAACACCGTTCGACTTCGGATTACGGAAACGGGCGATTCTTTGATAAGTTCGCCATTCTTAGAATTCATCTTGACAATCGCGCTCATCGTGCCGATTTCGTCAACGCTACGAAGCCCAAACAAAATGTTTGCTTCGTCAACGTTTTCCCTATCCATGACTTTTTCTTGGTCTTTTGCAATCTGCTCGCGCTCTTCTTGCGCTTCAGCGCGTTTGTCGTCCGCTTCCTTTTGTTTATCGTCAGCCGCTTTTTGAGCGTCATCAGCCGCCTTTTGAGCCTCGTTCGCGTCTTGAGTTGCGTCTTCTGCCGCATTTTGCTTATTCTCGGCATTTTTACGCGCTTCCTCTGCGGCTCTTCGCGCTTCCTCTGCGGCGCGTTTTGCTTCGTCCGCTTTTCGTTTCGCCTCGTCCGCCGCCTTTTGAGCCTCGTCCGCCGCTTTTTGAACGTCGTCCGCTACTTTCTGCGCGTTTTCAGAACTCTTCTTTGCGTCGTCCGCGATTTTTTGCGCATTATCAGCAGTTTTCTTCGCCTCGTCAGCCGCTTTTTGAGCGTCTTCCGCCGCCTTTTGAGCATTGTCAGCGGCGCGTTTTGCGTTTTCAGCCTCTGTCGCTTTTCGAGCCGCTTCCGCCTGAGCCGTTGCGTCATTTGGATTTGCAGCCGCTTTTTTCTTCGCTTCGTCCGCTTCTTTTTGAGCATCTTGTGCAGATTTTTGAGCGTCATCAGCCGCGGCTTTTGCTTCGTCCGCTGCCTTTTGAGCCTCGTCCGCCGCAATCTTTGCATTGTCAGCGATTTTCTGCGCGTTGTCAGCAATTTTCTTTGCTTCGTCAGCCGCCTTTTGGGCCTCGTCCGCTTCGCTTTGCTTGTCGTCAGCCTTTGCTTGCTCTTCGTCAGCCGCCTTTTGAGCCTCGTCCGCTTTCTTCTGCGCGTCGTCCGATTCTCGCTGTGCGTCGTTTGCGTCGCGTTTCGCGTCCGTCGCTTCTTTGTTCGCTTCCTCTGCTTTTTTTGCTTCCTCTGCTGCGCGAGCCGCTTCTTCGTCCGCTTTTTTCTGCATTTCTTCAGCGTCTTCTTCCGCCGCGTCAGCCTCGCGGTCTTTTAAGTCCGCCATTCCTTTTCGAGAGTCGATTCCCATGTCGTTTTCGTTTTCGCGCATTGAATCGATTACGTCTTTGTCGGTGATTTCCGAAGAATCAACCGTAGAAATTCCACCGCGAACGTCAAAGAGTGGAATTACGATTTGCGTTGCGCCTGGCCATTCTTGATAATTCGTGGAAAGACCAACGCGCGATTTCGTCAAATTATCAACAACGATTTTTTTGTATTTTGAATTGAATTTTTCCATGTTTCCGCGATAAACCGCATTGTAAACGGTTGCAAAAGTCGCGATTACGTCAGCGTCAGCGCGGGAATAATTGTACGCCGCAGAAAGATACGCCGATATGATTCGGCGCAAGTTTGTAACGTGGTCAACCAATGCATTTGAACCCAACACAAGAATATCCGCGTCGAGTTTGCCTTTTTCGTTTGGGTCAACTGCGTGAATTATTTGATAACGATTTGCGTTTCCCACACGAGTAAACGCATCGGGGTTTCTAGCAATAGAGGGCGCAAGAGTCGAACCGATTGCACGAATCTGCTCCACATTTTGGAAAACGATACCGCTTCCATTTGCGGATTCAAGTTCGGCGCGGTCTACCTCCAGTCCAAACGCAGGCGCGAACGCCGCGGCAATAAAAATTGCCGTAGCCGCACCAAATATTTTTCTATTTTTCATAAATTCCCCCATAAATTTTAAATTAAGAGAGCCTAAGTTTACCACAATTTACCAAAAACGGATAGATAAACAAAATCGCACCATAATTCAGATTGACGAGAATCGGGTGTTTTTGGTAGAATCTACGGCGTTTTTAATAGTGCTAAAGTTCATTCGCTAAACGGAACAAAAGGAGGCGGACGGACGGCGGCAAGAAAAACGGTACGGCTAATCGACAGTCGGAAATTACGTCTGCGGAGAGATTATAAGTCTAAAAACGAACGTCGTTGACGATTTTTTTTAGCGGTCTTGTTGAAGCGGAAAATAAGTCGAATCCTAAGGAGTTCCAAATGGCAAGGAATCAGACATCGGCGCAAAAGCGTTTTGCGCAAAGTGAAGTGCATCGTCTTCACAACAAGGCAATCAAAAGCGAATGCAGAACTTACGTTCGCCAGTTTGTTGAAGCGGTTGCCGCAAAAGACGAAAAACTTTCTGAGGAAAAACTCAAGATGCTTTCGTCAAAACTTGATTCAGCGCGAAGCAAGGGCGTTCTTACAAGAAACGCGGTTTCAAGAAAAAAGTCGCGCATGGCAACGCTCTTTAACAAGACGTTCAAATCTGCGAAGTAAAGCAAACTAAAATTACGGGCTTCCTTGTGGAAGTCCGATTTTTTTTCGAGGTGAAAATGGCTGAAGAAAAAACGAAAAAAAATCTAACGGTTTTTGGGCAAGAAACGGAATTCGAAGGCGAACTTGAATTTACGGACACGCTCGTAATTACGGGAAAATTCAGCGGAAAAATCGAAGCGACTGGTGATTTGAAAATCGATTCTGGCGCGATTTGCGAAGTAAATCAAATTAAAGCAAATTCAATCGAGATTTCTGGAAACGTAACAGGTCCAATGGAAGCGAACGAGCGAATTGAAATTTGCGCAGGAAGTTTTGTAAAAGGCGACATTACCGCTCCTCGCATTCGGATTGCAGACGACGTTGATTATGAAGGTCAAATTTCTATGGTCGATGAAGCTCCCGACGTGAATTTGTTTTCTGTCGCCTCGGACGAATTTAAAAGCGCGTTCGTCTTAAAATCAAATCTTCCGCATTAGGAGAAAAAAATGGAATTGGAAAAAATCTTCAAAATAAAATCGCGAGGTTCAACGATTAGTCGCGAAGTCGTGGGCGGAATCACAACTTTTTTGGCGATGGCGTACATTTTGGCGGTAAATCCCGACATTCTTTCAAAATCGGGAATGGACAAAAACGCCGTTTTTACCGCGACTGCCGCTTCCGCAGCAATCGGAACGCTGGTTATGGCGTTTTGCGCAAATCTTCCAGTGGCATTAGCACCAGGCTTGGGATTAAATGGGTTGCACTTGGCAATTTGCGCTGACTGCGGTTTTGGTTGAGGGACTTCTTTTTATTGCCATGAGTATGTTTGGCATTCGAGAAGCGATTATGAATTCGATTCCTGCGAACCTGCGCCGTGCTGTTTCCGTGGGAATCGGGCTTTTTGTGGCGTTAATCGGACTTGTAAACGGCGGAATCTGCGAAGCGGGTGGGGCAACACCAATTGCATTCGTCAATTTTGACACGCATCATTTGGACGCAATTGTTTGCACGCTCGGTTTTATTATTACGATTATACTATACGTTTTGAAAATTCCAGGTTCGGTTTTGCTTGGAATTATTTTGACAACGATTATTGGAATTCCTTTTGGCGTTACAAGAATTCCAAACGGATTTGTGCCGTTTGCCACGCCAGCCACGCCTCATCTTTTTCAATTTGATTTTGCTGGCGTTCTTTCAATAAAATTTTTTGTTGTTTTCTTTACGTTCCTTTTTACAGATTTGTTTGACACAATCGGAACTCTACTTGGCGTGAGCGAACAAGCGGGGCTAACAAAAAAAGACGGTCGAATTCCAAACGCGAAAGGCGCACTTTTTGCGGATTCGGTTGGCACGGTCATTGGCGCGTGTTTGGGAACGTCCACGGTAACAAGTTTTGTTGAAAGCGCGTCGGGCGTTGCCGCGGGTGCGCGAACGGGTTTTGCGTCTGTTGTAACAGCGGCGTTTTTCTTGATTTCGATTTTTTTAAGTCCGCTTTTTTCTTTGATTCCGCCACAAGCCACCGCGCCAGCGTTGATTTTCGTTGGATTTTTGATGATGAAATCGATTACTGGAATCAACTTCAACGATTTGTCCGAAGGAATCCCCGCGTTCGTTACAATTTTGGTAATGCCATTCGGATATTCAATCGCAAAGGGAATCATGTGGGGCGTTATCGCGTATTGTTTGTGCAAAACGATTACACGACGAACAAAAGAAATCCACCCAATTACTTGGGTTCTTGCGGGAATTTTCATTGCGGATTTTGTTTTTGAAGCCCTAAAATCAAACGCGATGAATTAACGGAGAATAAAATGGAAGAAAAATACGTTCGCCCAACTTGGGACGAATATTTTATGGAAGTTGCCCGAACGATTGCAAAACGCGCAACGTGCGACCGCGGTCGTTCGGGGTGCGTCATCGCACGCGACAATCGGATTTTGGTAACGGGCTACGTTGGAAGTCCGTCGGGACTGCCTCATTGCGACGACGTTGGGCATTTAATGCGAAAATCGATTCACGCGGACGGTTCTGTAACGCAACATTGCGTTCGCACTGTTCACGCAGAACAAAATGCGATTTGCCAAGCCGCCAAACGCGGAATTTCAATCGATGGAGGAACTGTATATTGCCGTATGACACCATGCAGAACGTGTGCAATGCTTTTAATTAACTGTGGAATTAAACGTGTTGTATGTGAAAAACATTATCACGACGAAGAAGATTCGCTTGAAATGTTTAACGACGTGGGCATAAAAATAGAACACCTAGAAGATTCTATGCAAACGTATTCGAATATGTAAAAAGAAAACCCGCCAAAAATGGCGGGCATTTTTTTTATTTTTGAAGATTTGCAAGTAGCCAATCTTTGAATTTTCCGTAATCGTTTTCCATTGGAATCGATTTATCAGAAAGTTTTAAGACTTTTTCAAGTCTGTCTGGAATTGCGGGAATGTGTCCCGTCGCTTTTTTTACCGTTTCGCCGAATTTTGCAGGGTGCGCGGTTTCAAGA
>CAJOEO010000214.1 GCA_905233535.1 uncultured Treponema sp. | reverse complement strand
GGACGCAAAAACGTGCGATTTGATTTTGGAAGAAGAAAAATAGTCGATTGTATTCGATTAAAAAAACAGTAGTTTCGAGAGCAGAAACCACCGTTTTTTTGTTCTTCAAACGTCGCAATTTTTTTTTCAAATTGAAATCAAGTTGCCGCGCCGACTTTTTGTTCGTGTTCAACTTTTGCACGCCAAGAAGTCGCGCGTTTTTTCATTTCTTCGGCTTCTTCTGGTTCGTCGATTAAAAGCGCGATTCGCCTTTGCGCAAGCGTGCAGTTTATAGCAAAACGCATATCGTCAAGTCGATGCGTGGAAAGTTCGTAGCGGTCGCGGTATTCTTTTGAAGCCTTGTCCATTTGTGCCGTTAAAATACGAATGTAATTTACAGTGATGTCGTATTCGTCAGAAGAAGAATCAAAATACACTTTGATTGCTTCCTTCCAATCCAAAAAATTCTTCATCACAATGGCGAATCGTCCTTCCAATTCCACGAACGACCACCGCCATTTTGTATTGTCGCCAAAAGCATCTACCAAAAGTTTTAGCGCGAGTCCGAGTTTTCGCATCAAATAATAGCGGTCTTTTAGCGGAATATCCGCGATTAAATCGATTTTGTCTTTGATTTCTGTAAAATCGGTGTCAACAATCGCCGTAACAACGTCTTCAAGATAAATTATTGCTTTGTACATGATTTTTCGTGCGTCGTTTAGTGCGTCGTTGTTTTTTGCACCGCTCAAAATATCCACGGAAAGTCGATTTATTGCAACGTAAAGTTGGGAAATTTCAATCATTTTTTCGCAAAGTTTAACTTTTCTGTGTTCCACGTTTTCGGGATTTTTTTTGATGTCCGCAAGTTCGGCTTCTTCAAATGCAAGAATTTTATTTATCGCGATTTTATGCGGTTTCGATTTTTCTGCGAACTGCTCTCTGTCCTCGGTCGTGATTTTTGGCATCTATTTTTTTCCTCCACTGAATTTTTCGAGCATTGCACGAGCGTGTTCAAGCGATTGAGTTTCTTGTGCGTCGCCAGAAAGCATACGCGCAATTTCTTCGACTCGCTTTTCTCCACAAATTGCCTGCGCTGTCGTCGTTGTAGAACCGCCTAAAACGGCTTTCTTTATTTTAATCTGATTATCGGCATAAACTGCAATGCTCGCAAGGTGCGTAATGCAAAGCACTTGTCGAGTTTTTGCTATTCGCTTTAAATGACTTCCAATCGAAACGGCGACTTCTCCGCCGATTCCCGTGTCGATTTCGTCAAAAATCATCGTTCCAACGATGTCAGACGAAGCGAGAATCGTTTTTAGCGAAAGCATAACGCGCGAAAGTTCGCCGCCCGACGCGATTTTTGCTAAAGGCTGAAGCGGTTGCCCAGGGTTCGCGCTGATTAAAAATTCCACGTCGTCGTTTCCAAACGCGCCGATTTTTTTGCTTTCTTTTACGCTCACCAAAAATCGCGTGTTCGCCATTCCAAGTTTTGAAAGGATTTTTACGACTTCCGCGCTCATTTTTGCCGCCGCGTCTTTTCGCGCCAAAGAGATTTCTTTCGCACTTTCCAAAACTTTTTTTTCGACCGCCGCGATTTCTTCTCGAAGATGCTCTTGATTTTCTTCGTTTCCGTCGAGTTTTGAAAGTTTTTCTTGCGCGTCCGAAAGATACGAAATCACTTCGCTAATCGGGGAAGAAGTCGAAGTGGCGTATTTTTTTTTGAGATTAAAAAGAAGCGTTTGTCGTTCCTGAACGGCAGAAAGCCGCGCTGGGTCAAACGTGAGCGTGCGAAAATAATTTTGAAATTCGTTTGAAATGTCGTCGAGTTCGTAAAACGCGCTGTCTAGTCGTTGCGACAAAATTTCAAGAGAACGGTCAAGGAAGTCATATCCTTTAACAATGCTAATAGATTTCGTATTATCTTCACAATATTTGGCAGTTTGTGAAATAATTTCTTGAATGTGCTTTTCATTCTCTTCCTTTTCCTTATCAGAGCCAGCATTACGTGCTTCATATGCCTTAATAAGAGTGTCAAAGTTATCCTTCAATTGTCTTGTAAATTTAAATTCAACCTTAGATTTGATACTAGATGCAATCAATTTCATTGGAGTCTTAATTCCAAATGTTTCACTGAGAATAAATTGTGAGTCAAGATTTACTGGCAAAATATGCTAC
>CAJOEO010000213.1 GCA_905233535.1 uncultured Treponema sp. | reverse complement strand
AAGTCGTTTTACGATTCGCTTTTGGATTTCGGCAAAGACGGCGAAAAACAATACCTTCTTCCCATAAGTTTCAATCTTCCGATTATTGCGTTCTCGCAAAAAAACGAATCGTTTGTTCAAAATCCGCACACAATCGAAATCGAAGAAATCAAAAACGCGGCGGAATCGTTCAATACGAAAAATTCCAAAGGAATTTATACCCACATGGGGTTTGCGCCATCTTGGAACGCGGATTTTATTTACGAGGCGGCAAAAATGGGTGGCGCGGAATTCATGGAAATCGGGCGTAGTTTTGGTTGGAACATGACCGCGCTTGAACGCACCGTGGAATTTATGCGCAACTGGACGACGGAAAAAAACACGTCTTCGACTGCGGAAACCGATTTTTCGTTCAAATATTTGTACAGTCCGCCATACAAACAAATAGCGACGGGGCGATGTTTGTTCATTTATTCCACGACGAACACGTTTTTTTCGCTCGCGCCAGAACAAATCGCGGACGCAGATTTTAGATGGCTTACAAAAGACGGCGAAATTTTTGTAGAGGACAATTTAACGACGGCGGGAATTTTTAGAACGTCGCACAAAAAAGAAGAATCAAAAGCGTTTTTGCGCTGGCTTTTGAAGTCAGAAACGCAACAAGAACTTTTGAATCGTGCCGAAGAAATGCACCTCGGAACGCGCTCGTTTGGAATTTGCGGCGGATTTTCTTCCTTAAAAGAAGTAAACGAATGGTATTTTCCTGCGCACTATAAAACGCTTCTCGGAAATCTTCCAGGCGAAGAATCGATTATAACGCCACTTCCCTTGCCGCCACGCTGGGAAAGCCTAAAAATGCGCGTTTTGATTCCATATTTGTCGGACGCAACGCGCACAGAATTGCCGTACAAAATGCGAACAATCGACGAACGACTAAAAATCTGGACAAAACAATTCAACTAAATTTTCACAGAAATCAAACAAATCATCGCGATTTTTGAACGAACGAACCGCGGAAATTAAGAGAAAGGAATGCGGTGGTTGAGCGAAGTCGAAACCAAAAATTCAAAAAAAATCAAACAAAGTCTAAATAAAGCAAACGTTTTATCCGATATTCTGCATAAACGGAATAATTGCAGAAAGGAGGCTGAAAATGGTTGAGGTTTTATCAGTTAATGACTATACATACAACTCTGTTGTTTCAGGCAACGGTAAACTTTACGTTCCTGTAAAACCAGTCAACGTGATTTATACACAGTTCGACCACGTTTCAGGGGTGGCGGCAAAACCAAATCAACAGGGAGTGTCTGTTAGCAAAGCGCAGATTCTGAATTCAATCATCAATCAATTAGTTACGATGAAATCGGAACAGAATTTGAATAATTTTGGTGATATTCAAGAAGATGCACCTGATATTGACGCTTTAATAAGCGATTTTAAAGCGCAACTTCAAGTTAAATTGCAAACTGCCCAAGAAACAGGTTACGGACTTGCGGGGGCAACCCCGAATCTTGGCGTTTTATTTGCAATAGACGCTTGAGTTTATAAATATTAAAAAAAGGAATTTCAAAACAAAAAAAATGAGAAAGGGCGGAAAAACCGCCCTTTTTTTTAACGAATCAAGTAGACAAAATACGCGGCGTAGCCAAGAATCATAATCGCGCCACCCGCCCGCGAAAGTTCGCGTTTTTTGTTCAAAACGATGCACAAAAACAAAAGAATCATCGTCAAAAGACAAGCAAGGCTGTCCATAAAAAACGCGCCCTGATACGGCACTGCTTTAATCGTCGCGGAAACGCCGCCGACAAAAAGCATATTGAAAATGTTGCTTCCAACGATGTTTCCGATTGCGATGTCGGCGTTCTTTTTTAGAGCGGCGGCAATGCAAGTTGCTAGTTCAGGAAGCGAAGTGCCGAACGCAACAATCGTCAAACCGATGATTCTCTCCGAGATTCCGAACATTTTTGCAAGATTCGTCGCCGAGCGAATCGTGTAATTCGACCCCAAAACGATTCCCAAAAGTCCAACCGCAAGAAGAAAAACCAATTTTATCCAGGAAACCGATTTTCCGTCGGGAACTTCCTCAACATCGCCCTCGCCTTTTTTTGCAAGCCAGAACAAATACGCCAAATAGCAGACGAACAAAACAAGAAGAATCACGCCGTCAACGCGCGAAAGCGAGCCGTCTGGA
>CAJOEO010000212.1 GCA_905233535.1 uncultured Treponema sp. | reverse complement strand
TCGTATTTTTCCAAATCCAAAACGGTTATTCGTCCTGCGTTAAAAAGTTTCTGCGAATTGTCGTACAAATCTTTTTGAAGTCGCAAAGTTCCTTCCGCATTTTGAACAGACGAACGATAAATCGAAAGTTTTTCGAGCGCGTTTTTGATTTGAAGTTCAAGAGTATTCCGCTTTTGTGCGTACTCGACAAGAAGCGAATTGTAAGACGATTGCGCCGCGTCTTCTGCGCCTTTTTTTGCATTGTTGCCGATTTTCGCGCTAACGCTGAGCGAACCCGAAACGTTTACACCGCGAATATTTGAAAATCCCGAACCGATAAATCCGCCCGCGCCGTCTGAATATCGCGTTCCAGTTGTTCCAATCGAAAATCCAAGCGTCGCGTCGGGACGAGAATCAACCTGCGCAATTCTAACCTCGCGTTCCGCCTGCTCAATTTGTTTTTTTAGCGCGACTGTGTCGCCTCGCGAAGAAAGTACGTTTTCTATAAAATCCGCATCGATTGTTTTCGTATCAGGAATTTCAATGTCCAAATCAATTCCAAAAAACGGATTGTTTGGCGGAAGAAAATTTTTCACGGAATCGTCAATGCCGAGAATGGTCATCAAATTAAGTTTCGCCTCCGCCAATGACACTCGCGCATTTTCGATTTTTCGTTGATTTTCAAGTGCGCTAACCTGCATTGCAAGAAGGTCGTTGCTCGTTCGCACGCCCGCCCGAACAAGCGATTCAACGCTCGTCTTTCGATTTTCGATGTTTTTTTGCAATTCTTCCAAAAGACCCAAATTGTTCGCAAGAATCGAATATTTCCAATAGTTTTGCGCCACACTCAAAAAAACTTTTGCAACGGTGTCGTCCAAATCCGCCTGCATTTGCGCAATTTTATCGCGCGCGCTTTCAAGTTGCATTGCATTTATTGAATCTTTGAACGCCTTAAAAAGTGGCAATTTCAACTCTAAATTAAGATACCCAAAATTCCGCGCGTCTTCCTGTTCGTATTTAAGCGATTCTGGATAATTTGGATAATCGTGATTTCGTTTTATAGAATACGATAATTTTGAATCTAGCCCAAAACTAAAAAGTTTTTTAACAAAAACAGAACCCACTGTTTGATATGATGTTGTATTATCACTTCCATAATACACAGATGTATACTTAGGGTCGTCTTCGTCAGTTGGATTTTGACTCATATCGTATGATGCGCTTGCACCGACTTCAAAATCAAACGCGCCATCTATTTGTCTGTATTGCGCTTTTGCCGTTGCTAACGCGAATCGTTTTTGCTGAACGCTGTAATTGTTTTCAACGGCAAGCGTTATAGCGTCTTCAAGCGTAATCGTGTCAGAAATTTCTTGCGCATAAAAATTTACACAAAATGGAATCAAAGCACCAAAAACCAAATTTTTCTTGCGCATAGGCAAATCATACACCTTTTTTAAAGAAATTTGAACGAGATTTCTCATAATCTAACTTATTTTATTGAAAATACTTTACAAACTTTCCGTCTTGAAAGACTTTACGAACGAGTTGCTGTTTGTCCATTTCGCCTTGTTCGTTGGAAGAATAAGGTCCAGCCCCTTCGTCCCACTCTCTTTTGCGAATTTCTGCAACGATGTCCGACGGAACTGCCGAGTTTGCGAACGCAATCGCTTTTGCAAGAACGATTACTGCATCATACGCCTGTAATGCTTCTTGGTCAGGTTCTTCTTCAAATCGTTTCTTATACGATTCGTAAAATTCCCTAAATTTTTCGTTTTCTGAATCTTTGTCAAAATTCGACACGGCAAAAATTCGTCCGTTTTCAGTTTCTGGCAAATACGATTCAAGCAATGGGTCGTCGAATGGGTCTGCGCCAATAATCGGACATTCGATTTTGTTTTCACGAATTACGTCTATGATTTGAGAAATGGCAGGCATTCGTCCAACAACAAAAATCGCGTCAAAAATATAGTTATTTTTCCAACGTTTTGCCACACGATTAAATCCAACTTCGTTTGTTGAAAGGTCAAAACTGTCACGGCTAGCAACCGATATGCTTCTTCTATTACATTGTATTTCAAAATTGTTAGAAAGACTGATTCCTGACTTGTTTTCCAAGTAATATATTAGTACGTTTTCATATTTATTCCGTTCACAAAGTCGCGCAAGTTCACGCGCAAAAATTTCGTCATCCGGCAT
>CAJOEO010000211.1 GCA_905233535.1 uncultured Treponema sp. | reverse complement strand
GCCAAAGAGAACGCTCTTCGTCCACAGTTACAACGCCTTCGCCCGTGTCTTTCATGTAGTAGGCAGCCTTTGGAATCAAATCGGGAATATACTCAGGAGGGGTAACATTGAATCGCTTAAAAATATACTCGGTTTGCGGAGAAAGTTTACCAGCACGCGCGGCAACGTACTCGCCCTCCCCCAAAAGTTGCTTTAATCTGGCAAACGCCACCGCCGAAACCACCGCGTCCGTGTCTGGATTTTTGTGTCCAAAAACATAAGTTGTATTTTTCATGCTTCAATTCTATACTTAAAAAATAAAATTGCAAAATAGAGTTTTTGGAGATACAATTTTTTGTAGAGAGTTTTAAGGAGGCGTATTATGAAACGGATTTTCAATATTTTTAACAAAGTGATGCCGATTCTCGCTTTCTCTATTTTTGCGACAAGTGCCGTAAATGCTGAGCAGGTAAAAAAATTGAACTTCAACGGCGTAACGAATACAGAGCAAGTCGTCATCACGATAAATGAAGACGAACAGACGATGGAATATTTGACACCAAGTCGTGCTTCAAAATACGACATTTTGGATTACGACGTGGCACTAGACCCGAACACTCACGATAAAATCATGAAAGCGACGGCGGTTGACCAACTTTTTAAGGTTGCTTACGAAGTTTTGCTTTATTCAAGCGAGGATTTTTCTGACATCAGAATCGGGAAAAAGCGGGTTACGTTCTCAAACGTGAGAATGTTTAACATCGAAAAAAAATAACGAAAAAAACGGTGGTTTTAAGAATCTCTCTCCACCGTTTTTTTTTGCGACAAATTTTTTGCCAAAATGATAAAATCGTTTTATGGGTCTTTTAAAAAAAATATTTGGCAAAGAAGAAAATCAAAAACTTAAAAAAATTAGCAAAATCAATAAAATCGAAATTCCGCCAAAAAAAAAGCCGCGAAAATTAAAGCGAATCAAAAATTCAACTTCCTCAGTTTTTTTTGACAAACACGGAAATTTAATCCGCGAACAAAATCCAAAAACTGAAAACGTGGCAGAAAAACGGGAAAAAATCAAAAGAGAAAATCTGCAAAAAAAGCGATTTGAAGAAGAAAAACGCGCTCAATCTTTTAACACGCAGGCAGAACCTTACGATTTTCCAGGCGACATTTTTAAAAGCATAAAAGAAAGCGCAATCAAATTTCGCGATTCGGTAATTCCGATAAAAACTGTAAACGGGGCAAAAGGAAAAGCACAAATGATTTTAAAACTTCCAGGCAAAATAAAAATCGCATTTTTGACGGCGTTTTTACTTATCGTATTTTTGATTTCGGCGATTTCGTTCAACGTGTGGGTTTCGTCATTTTCCGACAAAGAAAACGCGAGCGTTTTAACAGAAGACGAAATTGCAAAGTTGAATCGACTTTTGGACAATTCGTATCCGTCGGAACGCGGACTTTCGCTTCGTCCGTTGCCGTATCCCGCAAAAAGCGCGAAACTCGACGTTGTTTCGGGCGCGGCGATTTTGGTGGACGCGGAAAGCGGTTGCGTTCTTTTTGAAAAAAACGCGGACACGGTAATTCCTCCCGCATCGATTACAAAACTTTTCGTAATGTACATTGCGTTTAAAGAAATCGAGGCGGGACGAATTCATCTAAACGATATTGTTCCGCTTCCTGAAAAAACGTGGGCGGTGAATCTTCCACGCGACGCTTCGCTGATGTTTTTGGGGCAAGGTCAAACGGTTACGCTCGACGAACTTTTGTGCGGGCTTGCAGTTGCCAGCGGAAACGATGCGGCTTTGGCGGTGGCGTATTTTATTTCAGGAAGTCCTGCGGCGTTTGTGGAACGAATGAACGGCGAATGTAGACGGCTTGGGCTAAAACACACGCACTTTGTAGAGCCGAGCGGTTACGACGAAAACAATCAAACGACGGCACGCGAATTGGCGGAGTTTTCGCGCATTTACGTTACGCGATTTCCTGAATCAATCGAACGATACCATTCTTTGAAATCGTTTGCGTATCCGCTCAAAAAAAATCTTCCCGCTTGGCAACAAGACGCGGGCGACACAAAGGCGGTCAAGCAAAAAAATACGAATCCGCTTTTGGGACTTTTGGACGGCGTTGACGGAATTAAAACGGGATTCATTTACGAAAGTGGCTACAATCTCGCACTCACAGCAAAAGGTTCAAAAGAAGGAAACGCTGGACGAATCCACGACGGAACAGCGATGATGGAATGGGCGTTCAACGCATTTTACGATTACAGACCGAGCGGAGAATCGATTTACGTTCCCGCGCTTGCGTCAAACGGTGAAAAGTTCGTGAATCTCGTTCCAGCCTGGACGACTTCGATTCCAGTTCCGCATTTGGTCGGCGAAACGGCAAAAGAAAGCGCGTCGCAAGTAAAAATCGCCGTGAACATTCCGCCGTACATTTACGGAGAAGTCAAAGCGGGCGAAAAATACGGCGAAATCAAATACAAACTCGGCGACGTAACGCTTGCAACAGTTCCGCTAATTGCCGCAAAAAACGCAGGCAAAAGCGGACTTTGGGGGCGATTTTGGGGAACGCTAGCAAAAAGAAAACTGGAACAAAAAAAGTAGATTTTTGAAAAAAACGGTGGTCGAAAAAACTACCGTTTTTTTTGCGCATTTCGACTATGCTCAATGAGCGAAAAATCATTCGATTATGTCGAATTCGTATCCTGCGTTTATCAATTCATCTATTAAAATGTCTAGCCGTTCCCCTAAAA
>CAJOEO010000210.1 GCA_905233535.1 uncultured Treponema sp. | reverse complement strand
CTAAGAATGATGAGCAAGTTCAAAAAGATCTTGCGAGAAAAGAACGCTTATTACAAGCCAAGTTAAGCGAATACGAATATTCAAAGTTTAATCTTGGGCATGATATCGAACAAAACAGACAATCTGCCGAGAGTCTCGTTAAACTTATCAAGGAAAAGGAAGAGCGTATCAGGGTAGAGAAGGAAAAAGCCAAAGCCGAAGCCATGCGAAACGCCAAAAGGCAGGCCAAGCAACAGATTGAGACTTATTTGGTGGATGAATTGGAGCCAAGTCTCGCAAGCGTATGCAGAAAACAACTGGATTCCGCTAGGGATAAGGATGTAAAAAAGTATATTATGGAAACCTATGAGGAATCCTGTCAATCACGATTGCAGGAACTTAATCGTTTGCAAACAAAGAGGGCATGGTAATTCTAAATGCGAACGAAAGCGTTCTTGATATTTTTGAAGTTACTGGATTCAAAGACATTTTGACGATTCGGTAGTTTTTTGATGAAATCTGATGTTTGCAAATTGCCCGTTGGAACGATTGATATCGAATCGGTGAAAGTTGTGCTTGCAGAAACAGAAAAAACTGCAAATTACGCAAATCTTTCAAAGAAAAACGCGGGTCGTCTTAGATTGCTTGCCGAAGAACTCGTTGGAATGTTGCCCGAAGTTCTTGAATATAGTCAAGGAGAATTTTGGGTTGAATGTAACGGAACTTCGTTTGAACTTCACACGTCGCTAATTCCGAGCGAATCTTTGACGGCGGCGCGACGCAAAAAAATCATCGAACTTTCTTCGTCTGGAAAAAATTTTGCGGCAACTGGAATTATGCGAAAAATCGCCCTTGCTGCGCAATTTATGATGATTGAATACGATTATATTTCAAGTATTCAGCCTGTTTTTTATGCAAACGGTATGACTAGCGCAGTACAATTCCCAAATCCTGCTTGGTCGCTGTCGTCGTATCGTGCAAAAACCGAAGAAAACAAAGGCGAACCCTGGGACGAACTCGAAAAGTCAATCGTTGCGAATATTGCGGACGACGTTTTAGTTGGCGTTCAAGGGACGCGAGTTGATATAATCGTAAAAAAGACGTTCTAAAAAAAGCCCCGCCAAATTTAAGCGGGGTTAAGTTTTTATGGGAAAAAATGAAAAAACATATTCCTTATATTTTGGCGGCAGGATTTTCAGTTTTTTGCGTGTCTTGCGCAACGACAAATATCGAAAAAACGCAAACGGAAAAATCGGCGGAAACGATAAAAACGAATTATCTTTTGATTGTCAACAAAGAAAACAAAATCGACGAACATTTTGCGGACACAATCGAACTTGTTGAAACGAAGGACGTTGAAGGCGGAACGATTCAAATAGAAAAGAAAACTTTTGAAGCGTACCAAAATCTCAAAAACGCGCTTGAAAAAGAAGGAATTATAATCGGTATTGATTCGTGTTATCGAAGCATTGACGAGCAGAAAAGAATTCAAAACTATTTTTTGCAAAAATACGGCGAAGAATACACGCGAGCAATCGTTGCAGAGCCTGGAACGAGCGAACATCACACGGGGTTTGCGATTGACATTGTGCCGTTTGTGGACGGTAAGTGGATTGTAGAAAACGATGACATGATTGCGCTTCCTGAACTTTTTGAAAAAATCCACAAAATCTTGCCAGAATACGGATTTATTTTGCGATTTATGGAAGATAAAGTTGACGTTACGGGATACGCCTACGAACCCTGGCACATTCGTTTTGTTGGCGAGCCAAAAATTGCACAAGAAATAACGCAATCTCATCTTGCGCTTGAAGAATTTGTAAAGTAGACAGGACAACATGAACGAACAAAAAAAAGAACCGTTAATTTCGATTCGGCATGTAAAAAAAGCGTTTCAAAGTGTAACTCCACTTTGCGACGTGAGCGCGGATATTTTCAAAGGCGAAGTAATTTCAATAATTGGACCTAGTGGAACAGGAAAATCCACGTTTTTGCGTTGTATAAATCGTTTGGAATCTCCGACGCCAAAATCTTCTAGCAGAGAAGTTTGTGAAATTCGGCGCAAAATGGGAATGGTTTTTCAATCGTTCAATTTGTTCAATCATCTTTCGATTATAGAAAACGTCATGGTTGCGCAAATCGATTTGCTTCATCGCACAAAAGCCGAAGCGCAAGAAAAAGCGATGGAACTTTTGCGTATGGTTGGACTTTCTGACAAAGCGGAAAATTTTCCAGACGAACTTTCTGGCGGACAAAAACAACGAGCTGCGATTGCGCGAACTCTTGCAATGGACCCAGAAATCGTGCTTTTTGATGAGCCGACGAGTGCGCTTGACCCGACGATGGTCGGCGAAGTTTTGTCTGTAATCAGAAACCTTGCAAAACAAGGCTTGACGATGCTAATCGTTACGCACGAAATGAATTTTGCCCGCGACGTTTCGACGCGCGTTTTTTTCATGGACGAGGGCATAATTTACGAAGACGGAACGCCAGACGAGATTTTTTTTAATCCCAAAAAAGAAAACACGCGCAGATTCATTCATCGACTCAAAGTCATCGAAGAAAAAATCGAAAGTCGCGATTGTGATTTTTTTGCAATGACAAACAGAATCGCGTCTTTTGCGGAAAAAAATCAAATTGCAAGAAAAAAAGCGCAAAACATTCAAGTCGTTTTTGAAGAATTGATTGTACAGTCGCTTTTGTCAAAAATCGCCTCGCCATTTGAAATTAAAATTGCCCATTGACCCGCTAGAATTCTGCGACGACATTTCACGCGCGCTTGTAAAAAAAGCGTCAACTTCTTATGTTCACGATTACAAAAACGGCGAAAACTAAATTTCGGCAACACTCGCATAAGTTTAATTTTAGGTGGAAAATTTATGATTCGTATTCGTAAGTTCGGCATTTTTATTCTTTTTTTGATTTTTGCGAGTTGTCAAAATCGCACCGAAAATCTTTCGGTTAAACAAAATTCAGAATATAAAATCTACAAAACGCTTTCGGAATTGAATAACGCGGACGTAAAAATCGGCGTTCAAACTGGAACGACGTTCGACGAAATGTCGCAGAAATTTTTTCCGAACGCGCAAACGCAATATTTTAATTCAAACACGGACATGGCGAATCTGATTCTGCACGGAATGTTGGACGCGCTTATTGCTGATGAACCCGTGGCACGCGCACTTTGCGAAAATATCAACGGAATCGATTATCTGCACGAATATCTTGAGCCTGCGGATTTTGCGGGCGCGTTTCCAAAAACGGCGAAAGGCGAAAAACTCCGCGATGAAATGAACGTTTTTATCGATAAAGCGAAAAAAAGCGGAGAACTTGAGGAACTTCAAAATATTTGGTTTGGAAGCGACGAATCTAAAAAAACGATTGATATTTCGTCGCTTGAAGCAAAAAACGGAACTCTAAAACTTGCCACAAACGCGGAATACGCGCCGTTTGAATACATAAAAGATAATAAAATCGTCGGCTACGACATTGCGTGTGTGTTGGCTTTTTGCAAAGAATACGGATACGCCCTAGAAGTAACTGACGAACATTTTGACGCGATTATTCCGTCGGTTGTTTCGGGGGCGTTTGATTTTGCGTTTTCGGCACTTTCCGTAACAGAAGAGCGGGCGGAAAGCGTGTATTTTTCAACGCCGAATTATGACGGCGGTTCGGTTGCGATTGTCCGAAAAGACGCGCCGATTGAAAATGCGCAAAACCAACAAAAAATCGGATTTTTTGAAGGACTTGCCACTTCTTTTGAAAAAACGTTTTTTCGAGCATCTCGTTGGAAACTCGTTGCGCACGGAGTCGGCACAACAATTTTGATTTCGATTTTTTCGGCGATTCTTGGAACTATTTTGGGTTTTGGAATTTGTATGCTACGCCTAACAAAAAATCGAATTTGCGATTTTTTTGCAATCGTTTACATTCGCGTTTTGCAAGGCACGCCGACCGTCGTTCTTTTGATGATTTTGTTCTACATCGTTTTTGCGAAAACGGGATTGAACAGCCTTTGGGTTGCGATTATCGGATTCGCGCTGAATTTTGCCGCGTATGTTAGCGAAATGATGCGAACGGGAATCGAAAGCGTTGACAAAGGGCAAACCGAAGCCGCTCTCGCGCTTGGGTATTCAAAAACTCGCTCGTTTTTCAAAATCGTGTTTCCGCAGGCGGCGCGTCATTTTTTGCCAGTGTATCAAGGCGAATTCATTTCGCTCGTAAAAATGACATCGGTTGTGGGCTACATTGCGATTCAAGATTTAACAAAAGCGGGCGACATAATCCGAAGTCGCACATACGAAGCGTTTTTCCCGCTAATCACGACGGCGATTCTTTATTTTATAATCGCTTGGGTTTTGTCGCGCGTGCTGTCGCTTTTGCAGAACAAACTCGACCCCAAAAAACGACGTTCTGTCAGAAAATAAAATGAACTATACATTAGCAATAATTTTTTGTTGTTCTCGTGTATTTTCAATTCCCTTCTGTTTTTGGAAAATGCGTTTGTTCGCTGGGAGTTTCCCGCGTTGATTTTTTTAAGAATAGCAATGCTGTTAGGGCATTTTATTGTGTTTCGTCGCGCACAAAAAACGCATTCTTCAAAAGAATCTCAAATTTTCGTGGTGGCGATGGCGTTTTCCGTGATTTTTGATTTTTACGGGCGCATATCTTAGCGTTCGGAATCGTTATAAAAGACGCGCTCACTTTTCTTGAATCGCCGAAATCCGTATTCATTGGATTCTTCCGCCATTTGTTCTTTTGATTTCGGTTTTTGCAAAATATTCGCAATGCGACTTTTGACGGCAAGCGACGTGGAAATTTTAATTTTAAAGATTAAATATTTTATTAGGAGAAAAACATGAAAATTGGAACATTTATATTGTTTTGTGTTACTTTTCTCTCATCTTGTGCATCTACGCCAAAATTTTCAGGAACTGCAGAGG
>CAJOEO010000209.1 GCA_905233535.1 uncultured Treponema sp. | reverse complement strand
GCGGTGATTTTGCTTGGAACGACTCCGCTCCACGCGCAACTTGCAAAAAAATACGGATTTGTTCTGCTCACAAAAGAGCAACTTTCGCAAGCGGGCGTTTCTGGCGCGATTTCAAATATTGACGCGCTTTATCCCGCTTCTCCGCTTGGCGCGGTGAACGCAAAAAAACGAACGCTAGCACAATTTGTGCGCCAACTTACGCTTGGACGGCGTTTTTCTTGTCCGATTTGCCAAAATCATCACGAGCCGACGGCGGATTCGATTGTCGCTAGAACGACTAAACACACGTTTAGACGATGTTCAAATTGTTCTATGTTGTACATGGCTTGGACTTTTGATAGCGAAGACACGAAGTATAATGAAGCGTATTTTTTTGACGACTATAAAAAACAATACGGAAAAACGTACCTCGACGATTTTACGCAAATAAAAAGCCAATGCGTGCGTCGAACTGGAATCGTGGACATGATTTTTAGAAAGCAACACAGAAAATCTGTAACGCCGAGCGTTCTTGACGTGGGCTGTGCGTTCGGACCGTATTTGGACGCGGCAAACGATTCTGGTTGGCAAGTTTTTGGCACGGACGCAAGCGCGGAAGCGGTTGGCTATGTTCAAAATACATTGCATTATCCAGCCGTTGTATCAAAATTCCCTGCGTTTGACCCAATGAGAGCGTTTGGCGTAGAAAAATTCGATTGCGTTACAATGTGGTTTGTAATCGAGCATTTTCAGAATTTGGACGCTGTTCTTAGGGCGGTTTCAAAATTGCTTAGAACGGGCGGAGTTTTTGCGTTTTCCACGCCGAATGCGGCGGGCGTTTCGGGGCGACTGAACACGCAGTCGTTTTTAAAAAAGCCGCGTCGATTTTACGACGATACGGATTTAGACTTGTCAAAATGGTTTCTACGGGACATCACCCAGAGCGATTTCCTGCGTTGCGCGGAAGCGAAAAACGGTCGGGTTTTAAGTGGGCATTTTATCGCGCAGTCAGCCGTGCGTTTTTTCTCGGCGACACGTTTGAAGTTTATTGCGTGAAGGAAAAAAATATCTGAAAATACATTCATTCGATTCAGTTTTGGGAGGGAAATATGAACAAAATTCTGATTCTTGGTGCGGGTTTAATGCAAAAACCTGCGATTCTTGCGGCAAAAACGTTGGGGCTTGAAAGCGTTGTTGTGGACGCAAATCCCAATGCGCCATGCGTGAATCTTGCGGACCACTTTGAAGAAGTGGATTTAAAAGACCGCGATTCTCTTTTGAAATTGGCGCGAAGTTTGGGTGGCGAACTTGTGGGAGTTTTTACCGCTGGAACTGATTTTTCGTCTAGTGTTTCTTACGTTTCAGAAAAATTGGGGCTTCCTGCGCACCCATTTCAAAGCGCGTTAAACGCAAGCGACAAAGTTCGCATGAGGACGTGTTTCAAAAAACGAGGCGTGCCTTGTCCGTCTTTTAGAGAAATTTCGCGCTTGGACATTCCAAAGTTGACGTTAGAAAAAGTCAATTTTCCGATGGTCGTAAAACCTTGCGACAACATGGGCGGACGCGGTTGCCGACTCGTTCGTTCTCCGTTGGAAATGAATTCGTCCGTTTCGGTTGCTGTCAAAAATTCAAGAACGGGACGAGCGATTTTTGAAGATTTTATGGAAGGTGCGGAATATTCGATTGACGCAATTGTTTGGGAAGGCTCTCTCACTGTAACGGGTTTCGCCGACAGGCACATTTTTTATCCGCCGTATTTTATTGAAATGGGACATTCCCTTCCTAGTCGTGCGTCTAGTCAAATAAAAGAAGAATTATTTGCGACTTTCGCGCTTGGCGTAAAATCGTTGGGATTGACTAAAGGCGTTGCAAAAGCGGATATAAAGTATACAAAAAACGGTCCAATGATTGGAGAAATCGCGGCGCGACTTTCTGGCGGCTACATGAGCGGTTGGACTTTTCCGTATGCGAGCGGCATAAATTTGACGGAAGAGGCGATGAAAATTGCAGTTGGACAAACGCCTGACAAAATAATAGCGGAACGTCGTTCTGTCGCCTGGAATCCGCACAAATCTGTTAGCGAATTTGATTGTCCGTTTGAACTTTTTGAAATTCCGACGAATCTTGTGAGCGCGGAACGCGCTTGGATTTCGATTCCTGGAAAAGTTTGCGCAATCGACGGAATCGAAGAGGCGAAGGCGGTTTACGGCGTTCGCGACGTTTTGCCGCGTACAAAAATTGGCGACGACGTGGATTTTCCTCGAAACAACGTTGAAAAATGCGGAAACGTGATTGCGGTTGCGCTTTCCAGCGACGAGGCGTATCGTAGCGCGCACACGGCGATTTCGCGGATTGTTTTGCGCCTTTCGCCGAACAACGAAAAAACCGAGCGTTTTCTTGCGGGAAAATGCGCCGACGACGAACGAGGTTTTCCGCCTGCGGCATTCGTTCTTGACGAAAACGCAAAAAAAATAGTTTGTCCGTTTCCAGAAACGGTTCTTGAAAATCATTCGATTTCTGAATTTATTTCCGATGAGATTTCTGTCCAATTCGGCGAAGATTGGAATCATCGTTCTCTAAAAACGTCTGCAAAAATGTTTGACAAATTTTGCAAAAATCACGCTTCGCTTTCTGGAGAAAAACTTTGGAACGCGCTTTTGCGTGGCGGGTTGCAAGGCGCGATTTTTGTTGCGGATTCTGCGAAATCTTAAAAGGAGGAAAAAATGTGGAACGGGGCGATTCGATTTTTGCGACTTATTTTTGTCGCGGTTTTGTGTTCGTTCCCGCTTTTTGCGGCGACAAACGTAAGTTTGCTTTCTGAATCTGCTCGGCTTGGAATTACCGTTTTTTGGGATTCGCTTTCTGGAAGTGGAATGCTTGAAAAATCGGGGCATCAAATTTCGTTCCGAGCGGACAACCCGTTCGTTTTGAAAGATTTTAAGTCGATGGAGTTTGCAGACGCGCCCGTCGTCCGCGAAGGAACGGTTTTTGTTACGCGAAAATTTATCGAAGACATTGACCGATTTTTTAGACAAGACGAATCGAACGACGATTTGTACAGAATCGGCGCGATTTTGATT
>CAJOEO010000208.1:3520-4571 GCA_905233535.1 uncultured Treponema sp. | reverse complement strand
AAGTCAAACAGCGCAAAATATGATTCGACTAAAAGAAAGAATCAACAAAGTCAAAGAAGAATCGACCGCGCTTTCGCTTAAAGATTTGGCGGTAAACGGACGCGATTTGATGGCGGTTGGAATTCCCGCGGGAAAAATGCTCGGCACGATTTTGAACGAAATCTTCCAAAGCGTAATCGACGACCCCGAAATGAACGACCGCGAAAAATTGTTGAATCTAGCAAAAAATCTTTTTGACCGATACAAAATTTCGTGAAAAAACCGCGCTGATTTTTGATTTTCAAATCAGCGCGGTTTTTTGTTAGATTTCCATGTTCATTGCAGAGCGAACTTCGGCGAGCGTTTTTGTAGCGATTTCGCGCGCCTTTTTTGCACCGTCAAGAAGAACGCTTCTAATGTAATCGTCTTCTTTTTCGAGTTCAGCACGACGTTGGCGAAGCGGACGCAACGTTTCGTTTAACGCGCTCGTCAATTCGGCTTTGAGTTTTCCGCCACCGCCCTCGCCTATTCTTTCGGCGATTTTTTCGGGTTCTTCTTTTGTACAGAGTGAAATCAATCTCAAAAGATTCGCGACTTCGGGGCGATTTTCTTCGTCGAACGTGATTCGCTTTTCGCCGTCGGTTTTTGCTTTTTTGATTAACGCCGCCGTTTCGTCTTCGCTTGCGCTAAGCATAATCGCGTTTCCAAGCGATTTTGACATTTTTTTTGAACCGTCAAGACCCAAAATCATCGGCGTTTTTGAAAGAAGCGCGGACGGAATCGGAAAAATTGGTTCAGTTTTTTTGCAGAATTTTTTGTTGAATCTGCGCGCAATGTTCGCTGTCAGTTCCAAATGCGGCAACTGGTCTTTGCCCACGGGAACAACATTTCCTTTGCAAAACAAAATGTCGCACGCTTGATGAACGGGATAAGTATACATTCCCGCGTTAATCACAGAAAGTTCCGATTTTTGAATTTCGTCTTTTACGGTTGGATTTCGCGAAAGTTCAGAATTCGTTACGAGCGTCAAAAACGGAAGCATAAGTTGATTTGCTTCTGGAATGTACGAATG
>CAJOEO010000208.1:0-3511 GCA_905233535.1 uncultured Treponema sp. | reverse complement strand
GAGTTGTTTTGTGTTTTGCGAAATCTTGTCGAATGCGTCGTGGTCGGTCAAAACTTGATAGTCGGCAATAAAAATCATCGTTGGAACGCCAAGATTTTGCAGTCGAACGCGGTTTTGCAGCGAGCCGAAATAATGCCCGATGTGAAGCCGTCCAGTCGGGCGGTCGCCCGTAAGAACGCGATATTTTTTTGGATTCACCAAAATATCCGCCTCGATTTTTTTTGAACGTTCAACAGCCGCCAAAAAAGAAGCGTTTTCGTCTGGACGTTCGTCCGTTTTTTGTAGATTTTCTTCCATTTTTTTCTCCAAAATAAAAGCATTTTGCGCGGAATTCTAGCAGATTTTTTTGCAAAAATCGCCATATAATTTTTTTTATGGAAAGTAAAATTTTGGATTCGTTTTCAGATTGGCTTGACGGTTATTTGAATTTGGAAACGTCGCGCGAAAAAGCGAGCAAAGACGTTTTTTGGCTTGATACAATGGAATTTCTTTGCAACAAATTTAATCACCCTGAAATTTTTGCGCCGTGTATTCACGTTGCGGGAAGCAAAGGCAAAGGTTCGGTTTGCGCTTTTATTTCGTCGATTTTGGACGCTGATAAAAATTCAGTCGGATTATACACGTCGCCACACATCGTTGATTTTACGGAGCGCGTGGCAAATGCGCACGGATTTTTTCCGCAAAACGTTTACGAAACCGCGGCAAACGAACTTCGTGAAAAAATCGAATCGATTTCGCCAAACGATTTTCCTGGCGGACGCGGTTTAACTTGGTTTGAACTTGTAACAATGTTTGCATTTTTGACTTTTCGTCGCGCAAAAGTGAATTGGTCGGTTTTTGAAGTCGGCTTGGGCGGCAGACTTGACGCAACAAACGTTGTAAC
The DNA here is from genome assembly GCA_905233535.1 of uncultured Treponema sp. Classification (GTDB taxonomy): domain Bacteria; phylum Spirochaetota; class Spirochaetia; order Treponematales; family Treponemataceae; genus Treponema_D. The sequence continues at coordinate 2,628 of CAJOEO010000208.1, read as the reverse complement.
GCCAAAAGTTTCCGTTATAACGCCGCTTGAATTGGAACACACGGAATTTTTGGGCGACACAATCGAAAAAATCGCCGCGGAAAAAGGCGGAATCATCAAAAAAAACGTTCCCGTCGTTTCGGCAGTTCAATGCGAAGAAGCGAAAAACGTTCCTAGGCAAATCGCAAAAGAAAAAAACGCGCCGATTTATTTCGTCGATGAATGTATCGATGTCAAAAAAATCAAACACAAATACGAAAATTCGTTCATGTCGATTTCTTTTGGCGGGCAGTCGTTTTCTCAAAAAATCAAATCGAAAATCAGACTTTTGGGAAAATTGCAAGCGGAAAACGCCGCGCTTGCCGCGCTTGCCGTAAAAATCGCGCTTCCAAAGATTTCAAACAAAACGATAGAAGTTGGACTTTCGGCGGCGTCGGCACGCCGATTATTTTGGACGGTGCGCACACGATAAATTCCGCAAAATCCACGGTGGAAACGTTCCAAGAAATTTTTGGAAAAGACGGTGTTTTGCTTTTTGCGTGCGCTGCCGACAAAAAAGTTCGTTCGATTGCGCCTATTTTTGCGGATTTTGGCAAAGTTTTTTTAACGCGACCTGGCGACGCAAAAAAAAGCGACTTGGGCGAATCGCAAATGGCGTTTAGTCTTGCGGGAATCGATTTTACGGCGGAACGCAATTTTAGAAAGGCGTTCCAAGACGCGCTAGATTTTGCAGTTTCTAACAAAAAGCCACTTTTGGTTACGGGTTCTTTTTATCTCGTTGCAGAATTCCGTCAGATGTTCAAAATTTGAGGTTTATATGAAATCGACTGTTGCAAAGATTTATTTGGATAATTTCCGTGAAAATTTGTATTTTATTCGTTCAAAAATGAATAAAAATACAAAAATGTGTGTTGCTATAAAGGCAGATGCTTATGGACACGGTGCAATAGAATGTGCGAAAGTGGCAGAAGAATGTGGCGTAGAATATCTTGCGATTGCGCGCGTCAGCGAAGGCGTGCAGTTGCGACGCGCAGGAATTGGTGCGGATTTGCTTCTTTTGAGTTTGTGCGACCCGTCAGAAATGGACGAGTTGGTTCAAAATCGAATTACACCGCTTGTTTTTGATAGCGAATACGTTGACCTTGTTGCAAACGCGGCAAAAAAGGCGGGCGTGCAAAATTACGCCGTTCATCTTGCGGTGGACACGGGAATGGGGCGAATCGGCTGTTATCCCGAAGACGCGGGCAAATTGGCAAAAAAAATCGTTTCGGACGGACTTTTTTTTGGCGGAATCTGCACGCATTTTTCCGTTTCGGATTCCAAAAACGAAGACGACGTTTTGTACACAAAAAATCAATTTGCGCGATTTTTGTCCGCGATTGAAAACGTGCGTCGTGCTGGAATCGAGCCAGGAATTCGGCACTGCGCGGCTTCTGCGCCAACGCTTTTTTGTCCCGAAATGCACTTGGATATGTGTCGCCCAGGAATCGTGTGTTACGGTTATTATCCTGGAGATTTTACTGGGGACGATTTAAAACCTGTTATGTCGCTTATTACAAAAGTGAGCGCGATTCGACGAATAAAAGCGGGAGAATCGATTTCTTACGGACGAACTTGGACGGCAAAAAAAGATACAAACGTCGCAGTTCTTCCAGTTGGCTACGCAGACGGACTTCTTCGCAGGCACGCAGGAATTTTCGTGTCGATAGATGGAAAATCGTACCCGATTTGTGGACGAATTTGCATGGACCAATGTATGGTGGACATCGGCGATGATAAAATTGAACGTTGGAATGAAGCCGTGATTTTTGGTCCAAAGGAAAGTGGCGCGATTTTGTCTGCAAAAGAAATTGCCGACGGCGCGGGAACAATTCCGTATGAAATAACGTGCGCCGTTTCAAAACGTGTTGCGCGCGTGTTTGTCTAAAAATTATCGATATTCTTCTATTCAATAAAAAAAAATTCCAATACAATGGGAGAAAAAAATGAAGCGAACAACGAAAATCGTACGCACGTTTGCCGTTTTTGCAAGCGCATTTTTTGCTTTTTCTTGCGCGTCTACTCCAAAAGAAAATGCGACGGAATCGGCTGTTGAGCAGAACGAAACTCAAGAACAGGATTCTGAGAAAACTAAAAATCAAGATGCTAAAATCGACAATGGAGTCGAAACAGAAAATCCCGTTCAACAAAATACGTCAGAAACTGTACAAAAAGAACCGAGTGATTTTGAAAAGTTCGTTTCTTTGACTGAAAATTTGTACGCGGATTCGATTCAAATTGCAGCAACGCCGCGCGAAACGTCGATTGGAAAAGCATTTGCAAAACCGTACACGATTTTGGTTTTGGGTGCGGACGGAGAGACGGTGGCGGATTTTCCGTTGACGGTTTTGTATCCCGTAAAACGTGGCGAAGACGAGCGCGGGCGAAAAACCGACGGCGAAATTGTTTTTGAAAAGGCGCAATTAAAAACTGACGAAAACGGAAAGGCGAATTTTTTGCCGCCCGTTCCAAAGGAATCGATTTTAAGCGAGATTTCTGTTTTTCCGACGTTTGACGAAAATTCGCCCGATGCGTCAAAAATTGCGGAAGAATCGAACAAGTTTTGCAAAAACGCACCGTTCGAGGTTCGCACAAATCGATTGAGTGCGG
>CAJOEO010000207.1 GCA_905233535.1 uncultured Treponema sp. | reverse complement strand
TGCAAGTTTCGGCGATGATGAGCGGCAAGACGCGCGCATTTTTTACCTTGCCGCCAAACGTCGAGGCAACAAAAAAAATTTTTTCCGTACGCGACGACGAAGAAATAATCTTGGCGGACAATCCGAACTCGTTGCAAAAATTAATCGACGCCATGAAACTTTCCAAAGGCAAAAAAGTTTTCTTTATCTTGGTGCCGTTTTTTCCGTTCCAAGTGTTGGCTCAAGCGGGTTTCGTTTTTGCCAGTAAAACAGCTTTTGCATTTGCAAATGAAAATATCGGAGTTGATTCTTGCAAAAAGTCAATTCGATTCTGAAGAAAATATGAGCGAACAGGAAGCCAGAGCGTTGTTCGAGCAGTTTTCCCACAGCATTTCAAGAGAAATAAACTGCAAAGAAGAAATAAAATCTTGTAGAGATGAAAAATATGGATATTCTTCTTGATTCAAATATCATTCTTGACTGGCTTCAACAGCGCGAGCCGTTTTATCAAAATGCACATAAAATCGTTGAAAATTGTATGTTCGGCGATTTGCGCGGCTTTGTTACGGCTCATTCGCTTTGCGATATGTATTACATTTTGCGCAAAGATTATTCTGTTCAACAAAGGCTGAAATTTATTAGACTTCTTTCTGAACGATGCAATGTGATTGCGGAAGATGTTTACGATTTTATTGCAGTTACAGATAATCCCGCCGCAAAGGATTTAGAAGACGCTCTTCAAATGCGCTGTGCAGACAAAAACAATCTCGACTACATTATTACAAGAAACATAAAAGATTTTGAGGATTCTGCCGTTCCTGCAATAATGCCAGATGATTTTATTTCAAAATTTGGTTTGTAATTTTTTATAGTAGAGATGTTCGGAAACTTCAGTTTCCGAATCATCAACTTTGAAGAAATCAGTTTTTGCAAGGCTTTAGCCTGAGAAAACTGACTAACCTGGTGAGGAAATGACCGATTTCCTCACCAGGTCTAGTATTTTCAAATTCAACAAATTTTTTCTCCTAAAAATAATCGCGCTAAAAGGCGCGTTTTTTTTGCGAAAATCCTCGTTTATACTTGACAAAATGCGGGGGGGGGGGGGAATATTTTCGCAACTTTTTCAGAAAGGAGAAAAAAATGAAAAAACTTTTGATAGTTGCGGCTTTTTCAGCGTTGTGCGCGGCTCAATCGTTTGCGCAAATCTCATTCGGCGTTCGCGGAAATTTTGGTGCAAGTTTCTTTTCCATAACAGAAGACGAGGAACACAAACTCGGCAACAGTTTGGCAACCTTACTTCAAAACGAACTTTCAGAGTACAATCCGACGATGAGCTACGAAGTTTCAAACAAATCGCAGGGAACTGGCGGATTCAGTCTTTGGGCAAATTACGCGCTTGAGAATGTTGCAAGCGGTTTGGGCGTTCAGGCTGAACTTGGTTTTCTTTTTAACAACGGAACGAAAATTTCTGCAAGCACAACTGCAACAGCAAGTGGTGTAACGGCAAAAATGGACGCGGATATTGAAATGTCTTACACGACTCTCGAATTGCCTGTTCTTGTAACGTATACATTCAACAAAGGCGGACGATTTGAAATAACGCCGTGCGCGGGATTTTATCTTGCGTTCCCGCTCGGAAAAATGAAAATGGATATATCAGCGTCTGGAGAAGCGAGTGCTTTAGGCGGATTATATAAACAAGAAATTCCAGAAGAATCGCAGTCGGAAGAATACAAAATCGACACGGCGTGTTTGGTTGGAACGGCGTTTGGAGTCGATTTTGCCGTGAATTTCGGCGAGCATATTGCGGGAACTTTCGGCGGACGATATATGATTGATTTCAACAAACTAAAAGTTGACGGCGACGAAGTTGCCCGTCGAAACGCGCTTATGTTCTCGGCAGGTCTCCGCTACAGAATGTAATTTTTCGTTTCGGAATCTAAGATGCTGGCTAAGAACTCAAGATTTTAGGATTTGGCGCAGACTTTTGGAGAGGGGGCTTGGGGGAGAGAGAAATTGAAGAAATGTTCATTTCTTCACGCTTCTGAGTAGAGGTTTTCTCTCTCCTCCAAAAAAGCATCAATCGAACTAAAAAATCAATCTTCTGCGATTTTCGGACGGCTTTTGAACGAATCGGATTCGTAAAGCCGTCCGTTGTTTTTTGTGTGAACCGCGCCGCCGGAAATCACAATCGAATGAGGAACGGACGAATCTTCGTCTTTTGTGTCGGTTTTCCCCGAGCCGATTGAAATCGTTTGGTCGGCTTTGATTCCGTTTTTGCTGTTCAAAAAATACGCCTTAAATGTTTTGCCTTTTTCCACGGCAAGCGAGCGGCAGTTTAGCGCGCTTCCTTTTTTTGTGCCTTGAATAAAAAACTCGCCGCTGCCTTTGATTTTCACATCGTCCGCTTTTACGCCGTGCTGTGCGCCGCCCGTTACAAAAAGCGTGCCGCTTCCGCCGAGAACGAGATTTTTCTTTGAATGAAGCGCGCCCGTTTTTCCTCCGCCTTCTCCGCAGGAAATCACATTTTGCGTGCCTTTTGATGTGGAAATTTCCGCCTTTGCCTCGCAGAAAACGGCAGGCTCGCCCGAAGAATTTTCAAGATACGCGCCTTTCATTTTTAGAACCGTGTTTTTTGTGCGAATCACGATTTGTCCGTCAAAATATCCCGAAATCGTGTAAACGCAATCTTCTTTTTTTGGAGCGATTTCGATTTTTGAATCTGAAATCGAAACAAAATCCATCGGAGAAACGGAAATTTTCCCAAACGACGACGATTTCGGCGGATTTTTCTGCGCCCAAATCGCAAAAAAATTAAGCGCGAACAAAAAAGACCACGCGATTTTCTTCAAATTCATTTTGTTTCCTCCACAATTTTCGCGCCAGACAAATCGAGCGCGGCGTTTCCTGTTTCAAACTTGTTTTTGTTTCCCAAAAAATGAAATTCGCCGCCAGAAAGTTTTAGAAAACGCGCAAACGGCTTTTTTGAACTGTCGATTTTGAGAGCGGTTTCGTTGTCAAAAAGAAAAAAATTCCCCGAATTGACCAAAATCGATTTGTCGGCTTTGATTCCGTTTTTGCTGTTCAAAAAATACGCGCAAAAAGTTTTGTCGCTTTCCACTTCCAGCGAATCGCAGTTTAGCGCGCTTCCTTTTTTTGTGCCTTGAACGAAAAGATTCCCGCGACCTTTGATTTTTACATCGCCCGCTTCGATTCCGTGGCACATAAAGCCCGCAATTTTTAGAGAGCCGCTTCCGCCGATGACGAGCGATTTTTCTGCACTGAGCGCGGAATTTCTTGCAAATCCACGTCCCGACGAAACGATGAAATTCTCGCTTTTTTCCGCGCTAGAAATTTCCGTTTTTGAAGAACATTTCAGCGCGGGCTTTCCGCTCGTGTTTTCAAGAAATGCGTTTTTAAGTTTGAGCGTTGTGTTTTTTGTAGTTACAACGATTTGCCCGTTAAAATAACCCGAAATCGTGTAAGTTTGATTTTCGTCCTGCGGCGAAATTTCGATTTTTTTGGAATCGATTTTCACAAAATCCTCGGGCAAAATCGAAAATTCGCCGTAATTTTCCCGCGATGCGTCCGCGTTTATAAAAATCGCCGCGTTTTCGTTTTTCTGCACGCAAGAAATCAAAAGTGCTGCCAATAGAAAAAAAATCGTCTTTTTCATTTTTCCTTATGTTTTTTTTGTTTTGGTTTCCCGAAATGTTTACAAACTTGCGGCGAGTTGGTCGTCGGGGTTTTCGAGTACGATGTTCAAATTGCCGTTTTCCACGCCATAATCATACCCTTCGTATGTAAAAACGGGATATTTTTCTCTTAATTCGTCAAATTTCGCGTTCATTATTAACAATAGTCTAATTACTTCCCACTTTAGGGATTCCTAATTCTTTGCAAATTTCCCTTGCAAGGTAATCGTTGATGTCCGGGTGTCGTGGAACGGCTGCCGTTTTATCATTGTCTGGATTAATAAAAAGGCTGTGTCTTGTTCCCTCTCTCACCATCACACAGCCATTAGATTGCAAGTATTTTAACAACAACTTTCGCTTCATGCCATGGCCAATTTTCGATAAAAAACCCGTTCGTTAGAATGTTGGGAACGAACTTGTTCCTTATAGTAATCAAGAACCAAAGTGATGGCATCTTTCATGTTTTCCATTAATTCGTCGAGCGTTCTTCCCTGACTCATAGCAGCAGGTACTTGCACACATTTTCCACTGTCCCAGCCACTTTCTTCATCTTTGTGAATGAGAATCGTATATTCCATTTCTTGTATTCCTTTCGTTTTGTTAAATTGCAAATCAACATATTTGCCGCTGCAAAAGTAATAAAATTTCATACATGAAAAGGGAGCTGGAAAACAATTAACTCAACAGACGTTTG
>CAJOEO010000206.1 GCA_905233535.1 uncultured Treponema sp. | reverse complement strand
TGGAACAGAAAACGATTCTTGTGCAATTTCGTGCGACGGCTGAGGCTCTTTCATTTGCGGACGATTTTCTTTTTCCTTACAACCAACCGCAAAAATCGCAACTAAAAACGCAAAAAACACTTTTTTTTTCATAGATTCCTCCGTTTTTTTAGAAACCAAAATTATGCCACAAATCCCACGTTTATAGAATTGGAGATTTTTGAGATTTTCCCACCAACATTGCGAGATTTTGCGAAATTTTCTATACTTTTTTTCATTATGAATAATATTTCAATGAAAAAGCGGCTTATTACGTCCGCACTTCCTTATGTAAACAATGTTCCGCATTTGGGAAATTTGATTCAGGTTCTTTCTGCCGACGTTTTTGCGCGATTTTGTCGAAGTCGCGGTTATGAAACGATGTTTGTTTGCGGTACAGATGAATACGGTACAGCGACGGAAACTCGTGCGCTTTTGGAAAAAAAATCACCGCGTGAACTTTGCGATTATTATTTTAAGATTCATCGCGACATTTATGAGTGGTTCGGGATTTCGTTCGATAAATTTGGTCGCACTTCAAATGAAGAATGTACGGAAATCACGCAGGAACTTTTTAATCTTCTTGACAAAAACGGATTTATCACGGAAAAAACGACGAAGCAACTTTTCTGCCCGAAATGTCAGATGTTTTTGGCAGACCGATACGTTGACGGAACGTGTCCAAAATGCGGCAAAGCGGCGCGTGGAGACCAATGCGATTCTTGCGGGACGTTGCTCGACCCGACTCAACTTTTAGAGCCGAAATGCCATACTTGTTCTTCTACGCCAGAAGTTCGCGAAACAAATCACCTATACATAAATCTTCCAAAAATCGCACCAAAATTGGAAGAATGGATTGAAAAGGCGAGCGTTGAAGGAAAATGGAGTCAGAACGCTATTCAAATGACGAAGGCGTGGATTCGCGACGGTTTGAACGAACGCGCAATTACTCGCGACTTAAAATGGGGAATTCCCGTTCCAAAAAACGGCTACGAAAACAAAGTTTTCTACGTTTGGTTTAACGCGCCAATCGGTTACATTTCGATTACAAAACAGTTGGCGGACGAACTTTCTGCAAGTGGAAAACCGTCGTTCGATTGGAAAAAATGGTGGCTTCCTTCGGAATCGAGCGAAAACGATGGCGCAAAAGTCGAACTTTTTCAATTCATCGGCAAAGACAACATTCCGTTTCACACGGTCGTTTTTCCGTGTACGCAACTTGGTTCGGGAAAAGATTGGACAAAACTTTTCCACATGAGTTCCACAGAATTTTTGAATTACGAATCGGGAAAATTCAGCAAATCCGAAGGCGTTGGCGTTTTTGGAAACGATGCCGTGGAATCTGGAATTCCTGCGGACGCTTGGCGATTCTACATTTATTTTAATCGTCCAGAAAAACAAGATTACGAATTTAATTGGAAAGATTTTCAAGAAAAGTACAACAAAGAACTCATCGGAAATCTTGGAAATTTGGTGAATCGCACGTTTACGTTCATTTCAAAAAATTACGGCGGAAAAATTCCAAACGGAAAAATCGACGAAAATCTTTGGGCGGAAGTTCGGGAACGTGAAGAAAAAATCACGAATCTTTTGGAATGGGCGGAATTAAAAGACGCGCTCCACGAGATTTTTTTGATTTCTGACCGTTGCAACAAAGCGTTTCAGGCGGCTGAACCCTGGCGCACTTTTAAAACCGAGCGCGAAATCGCGGACAACGTGCTTTTCAATCTCGCTTATGTTATAAAAGATTTGGCGATTTTGATTGAACCGTATTTGCCACAGTACGCAAAAGCGATTTTTTCTCAACTCAAAATCGAAAACGCAAAAACTTGGGAAAATCTCGGGAAAATCGAAGGACTTTCTGAAATTGGAAGCGTGAACGTATTTTTTAAGCCGATTGACGACAAAACGACGGCGGCGTTCAGAGAACGATTTGGCGGAAAGCAAAGCGAGCGCGCAAAATCGTCAGAGAAAAAATCCAAGAAAAAGGAAAAGAAAGAAGAGCCAAAACTTGCAGAAAATCAAGAGGCGTTTTTTAACGAAAACATCGAACTTGTTGTTGCAAAAATCGTTGACGTAAAACCGAATCCAGAGGGCGAAAAACTTTTTATTGAAACGTTGGACGACGGAAGCGGAACGCCTCGTGTGATTCAGTCTGGACTTCGAGAATATTTGACCGAAAGCGATTTGCTTGGAAAACATGTCGTGATTGCGGCGAATCTT
>CAJOEO010000205.1 GCA_905233535.1 uncultured Treponema sp. | reverse complement strand
AAAAAAACACGGTGTTTTTTAATTCCGTGCCGTATTTCAGCGCGTCAAACAAATTCTTTAGCGTAAAATTCGTTTGAATTCCCCACAATTTTTGAAACGCGCCCAAGCAAACCGCCAAAAATTGCGCGATGACCGCAAAACTCACAAAGGCGCAAAACGCCGTCAAAAAAATTCTGCTTAATATCGAACGTTTTTTTGGCGGAAGCGACGAAGATTTTGAGCCAATTGTGGCAAGTCTGAGAGCGTTTTTTTTGGCAACGCGATTTTGCATTATAAAAAGAAAAACGCTCGGCGTAACAAGAACAAGCCCCATAATCGCGCTCGCGCCCGCGTTCAGCCAGCCAGTTAATTGCGTGTATATTTCCACTGCAAGAACGCGAAATCGTCCACCTGCAATCATCGGATTTCCAAAATCCGAAAGAACGGAAACGGCAATAAAAAGCGACGCAGACAAAATTCCCGTGGCGGAAAGCGGAAGCGTAATCGTCCAAAAAATGCGCACGCCAGACGCGCCCATTCCAAACGCGGCTTGCTCGGCGTTCGTTCCGATTCCACGCAAAGTTTCGGCGCACATCAAATACGCGACGGGAAAAAAACACAAAGTCTGCGCAAACAAAAGCCCCCAAAATCCGTAGAGCGAAACGTCGAGTCCAAGAATTCGATTTGTGATAAAACCTTGACGACCAAAAAGCAAAATAAACGAAAGACCGCCAACAAACGGCGGCGTTACAAGATGAAGAACGGGAACGGCGGCAAAAAATCTTGAAAATGGAATGTTTCCGCGAACCACGGCGAATGCGTAAACGTAGCCCACAAAAACAGAAAGAGTCGTCGAACAAACGCAAGAAAGAATCGTGTTTTTTACGACGACCAAATTTGACGAAGTTGAAAAAAACGAAGAAACGTCAGAAAACGAAATGGCGTGTCCCACAAACAAAAGCGGAAAAACGATGCACAAAATCGAAAACGCAAGCACTATTCCCCAAAAAAATGAAAGCGGGTCGCCATTTTTGAAAAGTTTTAGCGGATTTCTGAAGACCATCGCTCTAAAACGCTCTTCTTTTCGTTTGCGGCTTTTGCAGAATCGTAGTCGATTAATTCAAGCGAATCCGCGCGGACGCAACCTTCTTTTCCAACCGCTTCGGGATTTACGGGCGACGTAAAATCAAGCGAACTCATAAGTTCTTGCGCTTCTTTTGAAAGCATAAAATCCACGAATCGTTTTGCTTCTTCCAAATGTTTTGCGTTTTTTGTAATCGCAACGCAATCCACGTCGCCCACGGTTTTTGCAGGCGCAATCGCAGAAACGTCAAATCCGTTCGAGCGATATTTTAAAAGCGCGTGAAGATAAGAAATGCAAAGCGCGTATTCGCCCGTGCCAACGAGTTTTGCAGGCGCGCTTCCAGAATCGGGGAACTGCCCCACAAGCGGCGCAAGCGTTTTTAAATAATTCCAACCTTCTTCGTCGCCAAGTCGCTGAAGTTGATTTTGCAAAAAAAGATACGCCGTAGAAGACGCGGCGGGATTCGTCAAAACGATTTCGCCTTTGAACGCAGGATTTAAAAGGTCGTCCCAAGATTTTGGAACTTCCATTCCAGGAAACTTTGCGGAAAAGCGCGTGTTATTCACACCAATTCCAAGCGCGAGGACGCAAAATCCCGTGTACGCGCCGTCCGCGCTTTTTGCAACGTCGGGAACGTTTCGCGAAAGTGGCGAAATGTAAGGCTCAAGCGCGCCCGCGTTGTTCGCTTGAATGTGATAATTCGTCGCACCGCCAAGCAAAATGTCGGCTTGCGGGTCGTCTTTTTCTGCAATCACGCGATTCACAAGTTCGCCCGTGGACGCTCGCAAATACGTCGCAGGAATTCCCGTTCTTTGCGTGAACAATTTTACTAAAGCCTCGGTTTCTTCTTCGTGGATAATCGAATAAATTTTGAGTTCCGAATTTTCCTTTTTGCAAGAAATAAAAATAGACGAAATCGCAAAAATCGATGCGAAAAACTTGATAAAATACGATTTTTTCATAATAACTTCCTATTTTAATTAGAAAATCTTGTACATTATGTTTTATATTTCAATTCCCTAGTTTGTCAATAGGTAATATCGTTTTTCAAAAATTCAATTTCTAAATGACAAAATTATTTTTAGAACGATACTACAAAACTAATTTTATGAATACGAAAATTTTGAATCGGTTTTAACATTTTTTCGCAAACGTCTTTTGTTCAAAATCCGACCAAAACG
>CAJOEO010000204.1 GCA_905233535.1 uncultured Treponema sp. | reverse complement strand
TGCCGACGTTCCGAATCTTCAAGAAATCGCGGTCGGAAAAAAGATGAACGATTTAATCGAATCGGCTGCGGCGTTTTACGTTTCTGCGCGTGAGCGCGAGGCGAACAACGTGGACGACAGAACGGCAAAAATCGAGCAGTGGCTTTTTCTTTCGCAAGAATCGATTTCAAATTGGTGGGCGATTGGAATTACAAATCTGAAAATCGATGGAAAAGATTTTGACTTAAACGAGCCGTTTCCGATTCGTGCGGACAAAGCGAAACCGATTTTGGAAGAGGACGGAAAAAAACTCGAAAAAGGCGAAAAAATTTCTCACGAAGCGGATTATTGGTTTGTGTACACGGACGCGGGTTTTATTCACACAGCAAAAAAGTCAGAAACGGTGAATTTAAAATGGAACGGAAAACGTTGGATTGTAAACGAACTTGACGGAAAAACGAAAAATGCGGTTGTGCGCAAAAAAGATTTTTTGGCAGATTTTTCGTCCGCACTTTCAAAAAATGATTTTAGCGTTCGTCTTGCGGCGGATTCTTTGCGCGAAAAATATCCATGGCTACCAAGTCAAACCGACCTTTTGTCTGGTGCGAAATCCCTTGTTGAATTTGAAAACGCGGCGGCAATTCGTTTCATCGAAGAATCGTCTGCAAATTAAATTTTGAAGAATAACAAAAAATTATTCTGTGATTTTGCGCAAAATCTTCAAGAAAAGGAAAATTCATTTTTGAATGGGCGAAATGCCATAAATTCTTTTTTTTGGAGGCGCAAAGATGAGCGCATTAAATCAAGTCATAATCGAGGGAAATGTTGTTCGCGACGCATCGGTTCGAGAAAAACCCTGGGGTACTCGATTTTGCGTGATTCCGCTTGCAGTTAATCGATATTACAAAGATTGGCAGGGGAATTTTGCGGAGGAAACGGGTTTTTACGACGTTCATTTTTTTGGCGAGAAGATTTTTACGGAACTTGTGAAAAATGGCAAAAAAGGTGCGCCGATTCGTGTGATTGGACGGCTGAAACAGGAGCGATGGAAAAACGAGGACGGAAAGCAGGCAAGCAAGATTTTTGTTGTTGCGCAACACGTCGATTTTCTAAAACGCGCAAAAACTGAAAAAACGGAAAAGAAAGACGAGAAACTCAACGAAATCTCGCAAGCGACAAACGGTCTTCGGCAGGAACTCGACGACGATGATTTTTTGGAGGCTGATTTTTGATAAAAGCCGAGAAAATTCGTTCGTGAATCTTCTCGGCTAAAAATCAAAAACGCTTTTTCTTTGTGCCACGGCGTTCTTTTTTTTCAAAAGAGCGTCGTTCTGCTTGGCGTTCGTTCATGGCGCGGTACTCTTCGATTTTTTCTGGGCTGTAAAATCCGTCTTTCCAATTAAATCGCGACGAGCCTTCAATCGGCTGAGAACGTAAAATCGAATTCGTAACGATTTTTAATTCTTGTCTGGAAACGGTCGTTCTTGAAAAGTCAAGCAAAATCCGCTTGAATCCTTCTTTTTTGAGGGAATCTGCTTTGTCGGCAATGGAAAACGGGGCTTCGGGCATGATTTGCGAACCGTCGGAGTTTGATGTAACCTTAAATTCCATTTCTTCTTTATCGCGAAAATATGTGAAGCCGTAATTTTCTGGAAGTTGAAAACGCAAACGAAATAATGCGGGATATGCGTAAACTGTAACGAGAACACGGTCGCGAAATCTCTCTTCAAAAGTCGATTTTAGATTCGTCCAGGAATTTTCCAACGGAGTAATAAACGCGCCAATTCCTTGATTTTCAAGGAAAGAAACCGCCCAACGATTAAACGTGTAAAGATACGGACCTGCGATAACGCGCGCTTTTTTTCCGCGAAGAAGCGCGAGGTGTGCCGTGTTGTTTGCAATGAACGTCGTAAATCCTAAATCGATTAATTTTAAAATCGCGTCGGAAAGAACGCGCTCGCGCTCTGGCGTACAAAATGGGTCAAGCGACAAAATGACCATTTTTTTGGAAAGTGGTAACGTCGTTTTTTCTTCAAGCAGATTATTTAAAACGGAACTCGTCAATTCCAAAATAATTCGCACGGGATTTTTTGATTGCGCTATAAAAATGTCTTCTATTGTTGATACTTGAATGTATAGTCCTTCGGGGAAATACGAAAGTTCGCCACGCGAAATGGGAGTCAAATCCAAAACGGGGAGAATTTCCGCGCCTGGCTGACGGCGGAATTTTGAAAGGTCTGGCGGAAGAACACGCGCATAACGCTTTGACATGGACTTTGTTTGAAGAAGATAAA
>CAJOEO010000203.1 GCA_905233535.1 uncultured Treponema sp. | reverse complement strand
TTACAGATATGTGAAATCAGGAACGCTTGAAAGCGATTTGCAGAATTGCAAAATAAATCTTGCAGATGTCAAAGATTTTATCCGCTGGGAAGTGCAGATTCATGGAGATTTAGAGCCGTGTGTTTGGAAAGACAAAGAATTGCAGAAAAATTGGATTGATTTTTACAATTCGCCTGCGTTTGAAGAATATGTCAAAGCGAATTTTTCGGATAAAGACCAGCAAAAACGGCTTCGTGCTACGAGTTTGAATTATGTGGACGGAACTTTGGCGAAAATTGCTGCATATCACCCCGCAAAAATCCGTAATGCTGGAAGCAGCGCGAAAATCATCTCGTCGAACGATACTTCGAATTTCACATTCCGCGGTCGCTTCCTGACGGACAGCGAGGCGTGTCAAATCAGTTCTGAGGCGACGCAAAAGGCACATTCGGCTTTGCGCTGGCTCATAAAACGGCAGGGCGTTTCGCTCGGAGCAAAGCGCAAAAAGAAAGATGGCGAAGATGAAAAATCTTCTGCAAAAAAAACAAGCGCGTCCATTGGCGACGGACTTTCCGTGGTTGTCTGGAATCGCGCGGGCGATGATTTTCCTCCGCTTTTGGCGGGCAGCGAGGAAATTCTTTCGGATTTCGATGATATTTACGCAGACGAACCGTCCGTTTATTCCACAGCGATGGATTTTGGAAAAGCGATGAAAAAATGTCTTCTCGGGCTTTACGGCGACATTTCAAATCCGCAGAAAATAATGGTTATGGCGATAAAAGAAGCAACTCCAGGGCAGGGACGGGCTTCTATAATTTTGTACCGAGAATTGCAGAATTCGGATATGTATAGTGCGCTTCAAAATTGGCACAGTCGGCTTTCATGGAATGTTTCGTATTGGGAGAAGAAAAATTCAAAAGGCGAAAAAAGCCGTCTTGTTCAAACGGTCGGAACGCCACCGCCAAAAACGATTGCCGAATGCGCATACGGCGAGCGAATTAAATCGAATCTTTTGGAAAAAACGATTCAGCGGATTTTGCCGTGCATTTTGGACGGCGGATTGATTCCGTCGGATTTGGAAACGCAGTGCGTTCGTTCCGCATCGAATCTTGCCGCTGTGGACAAATTCCGCCGCGAAATTGTTCTTGGAACAGCGTGCGCTGTGTACAAATACAATCACTATAAGGAGGATTTCAAATTGGCTTTGGAAGAAAACAGAGCGAGCCGCGATTATTTGTTCGGGCGGCTTTTGGCTGTGGAACAGCAGTATGAAAATGCGGCTCTGCAAAAAATGGGGCAGGAACGCGAAACAAATGCGGTTCGCTACATGCAGCAGTTTTCTATGCACCCGTCAAAAACATGGCTTATGCTTTACAAGGACAAACTTCCTGCATATCGCAGGCATCTTGATGCGAAATTGTCAAACTGGTTTGAAAAGCAGATTCAGGACATTTCGTTTTTGTTTAAAAACGACGATTTTATGAACGACAAACCCCTTTCAGGTGAATTTTTGCTCGGCTATCATTGCCAGCTCAAATCGTTCAGAAAAAAGAATGAAGAATCGGAAAAAAATACGGAGGAATAAAAATGGCAGTTTTGCAGAATAAAATCGATTTTGCTTTGATTTTCAGCGTGAAAAACGCAAATCCGAACGGAGACCCGCTCAACGGAAACATTCCGCGCCAGACGCTTGATGGACGCGGCGAGATTTCCGATGTGTGCCTCAAACGAAAAATCAGAAATCGCTTGCAGGACGCGGGTGAAAAGATTTTCGTTCAGTCAGAACAGAGCAAAGGCTTTGCTTGGGGACGCAATTAAAAACGAGGACAAACTGCGGGAACTTGCGAATTCAACTTGGATTGATGTAAGAAGTTTTGGTCAGGTTTTCGCATTTAAGGGTGGCGAGGCGAAAGGCGTTTCTGTTGGAATCCGCGGACCTGTTACGATTCAGCCTGCGTTCAGCGTTGATTCCGTGAATGTTACAAGTTTGCAGATTACAAAGAGTGTGAGCGGAGAGGGTGATGGAACGAAGCGCGCTTCCGACACGATGGGAATGAAGCACAGCGTGGATTTCGGCTTGTACACAACTTTTGGAAGCATAAATCCGCAGCTTGCAGAACTCACGGGATTTTCCGACGAAGACGCGGCAAAAATCAAAAACGCGATTCTTCATATTTTTGACAACGACGCTTCTTCTGCTCGTCCCGAAGGAAGTATGGAAGTCGTAAAATTGTATTGGTGGGTTCACAATTCAAAATCGGGGCAGTATTCAGCCGCAAAAGTTCACCGCACGGTAAAAATCGCCAAAAAAGACGGAATCGCGGAAGCAAAATCCGCCGACGATTACGAGATTTTTACGGAAGATTTGGACGGTCTTTCTCCAGAAATTTTAACATTCTAAATGGTGTATTCCGAAGATGATTATTTGCATTTGAACGGTTTGCAGCATCTGCGTTTTTGTGAACGACAATGCGCTTTGATGTATGTTGAAGGGCAGTGGCGCGAAAACTTTTTCACTGCCGAAGGACACATTCAACACGAAAAAGTGCATTCGGGATTTGCAGAATCTCGCCGAGCGGTGCGGACGGAGCGTGATTTGAAAATCGCATCAAGCGTTTTGGGAATCACGGGCTGCACCGATGCTGTGGAATTCTACAAGGACGGAAAAATCGTTCCTGTTGAGTACAAGCACGGCGAGCCGAAGGAAGACACCTGCGACGAAGTTCAGCTTTGCGCGCAGGTTCTTTGTTTGGAAGAAATGCTAAAATGCAAAATCGGCGAAGGCGCGCTTTTTTATTTCAAAAAGCGAAAGCGCGTTTCCGTTTTGATTACAGACGAACTTCGAGCGGAAACGATTTCGCTTGCAAAAAAATTTCACGCGCTTGTAGAAAGCGGAAAAACGCCGAGCGCGGTTCAAACCAAAAAATGCGAAAGCTGTTCTTTGAAAGACTGCTGCTTTCCCGCTTCCGCAGGCAAAGGAAAAAGCGCGGCGGGGTACATAAAGAAGCAGTTAGGGAAGGAAATCGGCTCTGCCGATTTTTAATTTTTTGGAGGCGCGATGAAACGAAATCTGAACACGCTGTACATCACTACGCAGGAATCGTATCTGCACAAAAAAGGCGAGGCGATTGAAATCATCGTTGACGGAGATGTCAAAAAATCAATTCCGCTTCTGAATATTGACGGAATTGTGTGCTTCGGAAACATTCGCGTAAGCCCGTTCCTTTTGGGCGCGGCTCCAGAATACGGAATCACAATCAGTTTTTTGGACGAGCAGGGCAGATTTCTTGCCCGCGTGCAAGGTCCTGTTGCGGGAAATGTACTTTTGCGAAAAGCGCAGTATCGCGCAAGCGACGACGAATCAAAATCTGCTGAAATTGCGCGTTTTTTCATTGCTGGAAAAATCGCAAATCAAAAAACAGTTCTTCAGCGCGCCGTGCGCGACCACAAAGACAAAATCGACGAAAAAAACATTTTGAGCGCGATTGAAACGCTGAATCGAAATCTCAAAAAAATCGAATCGGAAACAGATTTGGAAAAAATCCGCGGAATCGAAGGTGGCAGCGCGAACGAATATTTCGGCGTTTTTGACGAACTTATCACCTCTCAAAAAGACGATTTTAAATTTTCTGGAAGAAATCGCCGTCCTCCGCTGGATAATGTGAATGCAATGTTGTCTTATACATATACATTGTTATATCACGATATGATAAGCGCGTGCGAAGTTGTAGGATTAGACCCTGCCGTTGGATTTTTGCACCGCGACCGTCCTGGAAGATTGAGCCTTGCTCTCGACTTGATGGAAGAATTCAGAGCGTGTTTTGCCGACAGGCTCGTTTTGTCGCTCATAAATCGAAACGAAATCAGCGCGAAACAATTTGAAAAAACTGCGAGCGGGGCAGTGCTTTTGGACGGAGATGCAAAAAAATCGCTGATTTCTTCGTATCAAAAAAAGAAAAACGAAACAGTGCTGACGCATCCGTACACGCAGGAAAAAATGAACATCGCGATTTTGTTTCAGACGCAGGCGCGTCTTTTGGCGAGGTATTTGCGCGGC
>CAJOEO010000202.1 GCA_905233535.1 uncultured Treponema sp. | reverse complement strand
GCGGACTCAAAGATAAAAGCGACGTTTTCCACGATGAAAAAATACTCACCTGCCGTTCATAAAATCGCGGGCGTTGCATTTGAACCGTTTTTGTACGCAGAAAAAATTAAAATCGACGAAATGACAGTTGACCAAAAAGGCGTAAACGCAGGATTTTCCGCGCTTGCGCGTTTTCCGCTCATTTTTCCGTTCTCGGTTTCAGGGTCGATTTATCCAGAATTCGGCACGATTTTTTCGTCAAAAGTAAGTGCGATTTTGTTTTCGCACGAAATCCAGCGCGGAATTCCCGCGATTTCTGTTTTTGCGCGGCGCGTTTACGTTTCCGCGTCGTTTTCTGAAAAATTGGAATGTAAAACGGAGCGCGAATTTTTTGACATTGCGCGAATCGTGGAAATTTTCAAATCTGCGACAAATGAAGATTGGACTCCAAAAGCCACGCTTTATCTTTCGTTGGATTTTGCGCCAAACACGGGATATTTTGCGCAATCCGTTTCGATTACAGCGTCGGCGTTTGCCTCGTTTTTGCCAAAAGAATCTGGACAAAAAAAATGGAGCGTAGGCGTTGGTGCGTCGGCAAATTTTTGATAAAATTCCATGTTTTAATTTCCGAAAATAAAAGAAGAGTTTAGAAGGGGAAAACAATGGCGAGAGGAAGTGGCGGAATCGGAAAAACGATTGCATTGCTCATACTTATAATAATTTTGGTTCTTGGCGGACTTATGTGGTTCGATTACTTGGGCGTAATTAAGGCGAAAAAGGTTTTTGCACCAGTCTACAAAATGCTAGGGCTTCAGCCACAAACGTCCATCACGGGAACAAAAAATAATCCGTTTACGGGCGACCTCGACGAAGACCGTTTTGCAAAACGAATTGAATCTCTTGATGCGCGTGTTCAAGAATTGGACAAACGCGAAGAAGACATTTCAAAACTCGAACAGCAAAACGAAGCGGTTGCAAAAGAACTCGAAGAGCGCAAAAAAAGCCAAGACGAACGAGAAAACACGTTTAACAGCCAGCAAAAACAAATCGCTGACCGCGACGCAAACATCGAGCAGATTTCGATTTATCTTTCGTCAATGCCACCGCAGACTGCGGTCGCGCAACTCGTTGCAATGGACGACCAGGACGTAATCGACATTCTTCGCAAAACAGATGCAATCGCAGAAGCGAACCGTACAGCGTCGCTCACTTCTGTTTGGCTTATGAATATGCCAGCTGAACGCGCAGCGGTGGTGCAACGAAAAATGGCGAACAAACCAGAATCTCTTTCAAATTAAGCGAGGCGAACATGAATTATATCCAGCCGAACATCGACATGAACGCGGCGATTCCCGCGAATCTTGTGCAGACAAAGCCAATCGAAAAAAACGAAAGCGATTCCGTTTCGTTTGCGGACGCTTTGGAAGTCGCGTATCGCGAGAAAAAAGACGAATCGCAGAAAACTGAAAATCCGTCGTCGGCAGCCGTTAAGAAAAACTCGACAGAAGTTGAGCCAACTGAAGAAAACGCAGACGAGTTTTCAAAAAACAAAGATTTGAAAGTCGCTGACGCAAAAAGTGGCGAAAAACGCTCTCAATCCGATAAAAAGAAAATTTCAAGCGACAAAAAAATCGACGTGAAAAATGCGGACAAAAAGATTTCAAAAAAATCCGCTGACGATTCTGAAAAAGTCGAAGAGAAAATCGCATTCAATTTTGTTGACGCTGAAAACAAAAAAATCGATTTTGAGCAGAACGCAGTTTCTGAAAATTTGATTGACGTTGAAGACGTTGAAACGGTGGAAATCGCGCAAAACGGTTTTGTTCCGCAAATTAAGGCGAAAAGCGAAGATTTTTCGCAAGAAGATGCGATTGAAGACGTTGAACTTCCAGATTTGAATTTTGAAAATGCCGACGATTTTGTTGCGGAAAACGTCGTTTCATCTAAAAATATTGCAAAAGTCGATTTTGCAGAAAAAATCGAATCGAATTTTGAGAAAAACGATGATTCTGCGGAAATTCAAAATGCACCAAAACTTGCCGTTCACGATTTGAGGACGCAAAAAACAAAAACTTCAAAAACGGTGGCAGAAAAAAAGCCGTCTGAAAAAAAATCGACGCAAAGCGTTTCTCAAAATCGTCCGTTTCAGAAAATTCGTGGCGAGGAACTTCGCGTTGCGTACCAAAAAGACGCGACACAGGCGGACGACTAATGGCATCGTCATCGCAAGCAGCGGCGGCGAACGGCTCAGATTTCCAGCAAATGCTTTCAAACACGGTTCAGCAAAACGCGGCGGAGTTTGTAAAAGCGGGCAACATCGTTTTGAAAGACGGAAATTCTGGAACGATAAATTTGATTCTTCGTCCAGAAAGTCTTGGAAACGTAAAAATCAGTCTTTCGCTTTCAGATAAAGTCGTTTCGGGACAAATTACAGTGGCTTCGCGCGAGGCGTTTGAGGCATTCCGCGAAAACATCGAGGCGATTCGGCAGGCATTTACAGAAAGCGGATTTGATACAGGTTCTTTCGATTTGAATTTTTCAAATCAACAATCATTTGCACAAAACGACGGCGAAGATTCGCGTTCGTTTGAGCAGGCGAGGGCAGCACAAGCAGAACGTTCTTATGGCGACTATGTTTCAGCAGAATCGGGCGAAAGTGAGGTTTCTTACGGCGGCGATTCTCATTCTGTGAACATTGTTGCGTAAAAAAGTTTTGTGTTTTTTGGGGCGTGAATTCCGTTTTGGAAGTTCACGCCTTCTTTTTTTATGCTAGAATAATTCGATGAAACAAATTCTTGAAAACGACTCTCTGCACATTGTTCGGGCGGACGCGACTTTTGACGACGACGAAATCCACGGGACGACTTCACTTAGACCGCTTTCTTTGAACGAATTTTTAGGACAAAGCGAAATCAAATCGAATCTGTCGGTTTTTATTGAAGCGGCAAAAAGTCGTGGCGACGCACTCGACCATTTGTTTTTGATTGGACCGCCTGGACTTGGAAAAACCACGCTTGCGCAAATTATCGCGAACGAACTCGGCGCGGAATTCAAAGTTACAAGTGCGCCCGCACTCGACAAACCAAAAGATTTGGCGGGGATTCTTTCGACGATTTCTCCGCGAACCGTTTTTTTTATCGACGAAATCCACCGACTAAAACCTGCAATCGAAGAAATGCTATACATTGCAATGGAAGATTTTGAACTCGATTGGGTGATTGGACAGGGCGCG
>CAJOEO010000201.1 GCA_905233535.1 uncultured Treponema sp. | reverse complement strand
GGTCGCGGAAAAGTTCACGCGCCTTTTCAAAAACGTTGAGCGATTTTTCAAATTCGCTTTCGAGTTCTTCTTCGTTTTTGCAAAGCGACAAAATCGCCCGTGCAACATTTTCCGACGATTGCTTGTCGTTCAAACTGACTTTCTTTTCGTTCAAAAAATATTTGACCAAAAAACAAGCAAACGGTTTCGCGCTTCGCCAAGAAGAATCGAGTCGACCTTGATAAACAAGGCGGTCAAATGCAGAATAAAGACTTGCACTTGCATAATAACATATTTCGCTGTGATTATCAGAGAAAACCAAGTTCTGATATTGCGGTAACAAGCGGTGTTCGGACGAAATCGCATCATAAGGCGCGTCAAACCAAATCGCAACCGCGCTTTGAATTAGCGTTCTAAACGTGCATTTTTGGTACGCGCAAATGTTTTCGTTTGCAAGCGATTTTGAACGGCGTTCGTAATAAACGTGTTTTTGTTCGCTCGATTCTTTGTAATTTCTAAAGAAAAGTTCAAGTTTTTTGTGATATTCCTTCGTGATTTCGTTAATCATGTCGTGAACCATGTTTTGATTGTTGTTCGCGCTGACGATGGAATTTATCGTTTCGGAATCGTTTGTGGAAATTATGCGAGCAAAAACATTTACTTTTGAAAGGTCTAATCCTTCTTTGTGCGCGTAATAAATCACCGAACAAGTTTGACAACCGTTTACGATTTGCGGACCTGTAATTCTAACAGAACAAAGATTCGGATATTCGAGCCTCGTCGCAAGAATAGTAATTCCGTTGTTTCGCAAAATAAAACTTTCGGGCGCAGTGCGTATAGTTTCTTTTATGGAAGAATTTACGCTGGTGTTTCCTTGATAATCGCGGACGTTTTCTTCAAAAAGTCCACGTTTTAAATTTCCCGTGGTTTCGTCAATCAAAATCGAAAGAAGTTCATTTGCGTTTATGATTGCGGCACACCCCATAACAGAACCGTCGCCAGAAAGTTGAAGTGGCGTACCGTTCAACTCGATTTTTGAAGAAGTTGTTTCGTTGTCGTTTAACGCGATTTTTTGCAAACGATTTTCGTCGATAAAAACGGGCGGTTCAATTTTGTAAATTCCGCCTTCAAATCGTTCAACCGCTTTTTTCATCGTTTCAAACGAACCCAAAATCTCGCTGGAATTCGTCCAAGTCGCGTTTGCCGCCGCGTAAAAAAGGCGCACGTCGATTTGGCTCATTTCCGTCCAGTTCTGCACGTTTTCCACGATTTCGTTTTTTATATTGAACCACGCTTGAACTTTTGGATTCAACTTTCGAGAAGAAACTCTTTCCAAAAAATTCTGAACGCCCAAAATAAATGTACTGATTTCTTTAAGGTCGAATTTATCTTTGCATTTCGACTGAATCAAAATAATTTCTGCCGAGCGGATTCCCTTGTCATTTGACACGATAAAATTCAAAAAATCTACACTTGTAACTATATGCCCATTTACGCGAATACAAATTCCGTCGATTCCAGAATCATAATAATCGTCAACGCAAAGCGTATCCAAAAGCGATTCATCGTTATTTATGCAATTTGGCGAATCGTTTTCTACGATTGCTTGCGTCAACATTCTTTCAAAAACAACGCCGTCGCGACCGTCGTTTCCAGAATGTTCTTTTCGGTACAAATCCAAAAGATTTTTTACAGACGATTTTGGTTTTATTGGATTGTCATCAAAAAAAGTAAGTGGAGCGTGGATTATTTTTCTTTTTTTTGTAACTTCCGTCGATTGTTTTTCAACGACTTCAGTTTTTTCATCGTCAGCCCGAAGAGCCTCGATTTCACTTTCGGTTTTAAATTCAGAAAGAAACCATTTTTGCTTGTCTGGGTGGCGATTCGGCGTAAAGTACGCAAAAACTTTTCCGCCGCTCATGTCGTGAAGTTGCGTATCCATAAACGCAAAACCGTCGCGTTCTTTGAATTCTAGCGTGTTACGAAAATAAATTTTTGCAAGATGCTTAATCAACTCGCCATCAAAACTTTCACTAACCATTGGTTTAAGCCGAATGGACATTTCAGGTCGCACATAAGCAACTTTGTAAAAATCTTTGTCCCCATAAAAATCATTTTTAACGTAAAAATCACCTTCCATAATTTTTCCTCGTGCTGTTATTATATCCGTATACACTTTGATTGAAAATCGACTTTTCTTGAACAATTCCCAATTTGCGCCCGAATCCGCTATAATCTGCGTATGGAAACACGAAACATTTTTGAAAATCTTTCTTGCATTGACCACCGCTATTCGATTTCCGAAAAAGCGGTTTTTGACGGACTTTCTGCCTGCATTTCCGAAGCCGCGTCGATTCGCTC
>CAJOEO010000200.1 GCA_905233535.1 uncultured Treponema sp. | reverse complement strand
GCGCCTTCCGCTCCCATAACCGCAATTTCCGCTTTCGGCCAAGCGTAAACGAAATCCGCGCCCAAATGCTTTGAACACATCGCAATGTACGCGCCGCCGTAAGCCTTTCGCGTGATGACCGTGATTTTCGGAACACTCGCCTCGGAATATGCGTAGAGAACTTTCGCGCCGTGCCGAATGATTCCTTTCTGCTCTTCCTGCGGACCTGGCAAAAATCCTGGAACATCGACGAAAGTAACGAGCGGAATGTCGTAGCAGTCGCAATAGCGCACATGACGCGCGATTTTGTCGCTTGCGTCCGTGTTCAAAAGTCCGCCGAAAAATCCAGGATTGTTAGCAACGATTCCAACCGTTTTTCCTTCGATTTTTGCAAATCCCACAACCGCATTTCCCGCAAACTCCGCTTCGACTTCAAAGAACGAATCGTCGTCCACAACATCGCCGATTACCGCCTTGATGTCGTAGCCTTTTTTTGTGTCCTCTGGCAAAACGCCTTTGATTGATTCGAGTTTCGATTCGTTGAACGAGAAAACGGGTTCGGTTTTTGTGCCGAAAAGTCCAGTCTTTTCAATCGGCTTAGGCTCGAACGGAGTTTTGTCGCCGTAAAAATGCGGAATGTAGTCGAGGAGTTTCCGCACATTTTCGTAGCACGATTTTTCGTCATCGCATCTCCAGTGCGCCACGCCCGATTTTTGCGAATGAATCGCCGCTCCGCCCAAATCTTCCTCGGAAATGTCCATAAACATAACCTGCTTGACGACTTTTGGACCTGTGATGAACATTTGCGAAATCTTGTCAATCGTAAAGATAAAATCTGTCAAGCCTGGCGAATAAACCGCGCCGCCCGCGCACGGACCTGCGATAATCGAAATCTGAGGAATCACGCCCGACGCGCGTACATTCTGATAAAAAATGTCGCCGTAGCCGCAAAGCGCGTCCACGCCCTCAGGAATTCGCGCTCCGCCCGAATCGTTCACGCCAATAACGGGACATTTCATTTCGATTGCTTTTTCGATTACTTCCGCGATTTTCTGTCCGTGGACTTTTCCCAAACTTCCGCCCTGCACGGTAAAATCCTGCGAATAAATCGCAACTTTGCGACCGTTCACCGTGCCGAATCCCGTAATAACTCCGTCGTAAGGCAATTCTTTTTTATCCATTCCGAACGCTGTGCATTGATGGCGGGCGGCAGAATAAATTTCCATAAAACTTCCGCTGTCCAAAATCGCGTTGATTCGCTCGATTGCGTGCAGTTTTCCTTTTGCGTGCTGCTTTTCAAGATTGTATTCCATCAAAAACCTCTTTGATTAAACCATAAAAAATATAAGAAAAATTGTAGAGCGAACATTTTGACCTGTCAATATGACATTTTTTCGATTTTTGTCAAAATCAATTTGAAAATTAAAAAAATCCACGGTTCGAGTTTTTTCCATTAAATTCATTTTGATTATGGAACAAAAAATAATTTCGAGTGCGCTTAACGCGGAAAGTTTTGCGAGAACGAATTTTTCGTCGATGCTTGGTGAAAACGGTTTTGTTGTGGATACGCGCAAAAAAAGCGTGAGCGAATGGCGTTTTTCTGGGACGCAAAAAGGCGAAGACGGTTTTATTTGGTTTTGCGGGGACGTTTTTCCGTCAAAAACGCTTTTAGATATTTTTGAAAACGAAAACAACGACGCGCAAAAAAATGCCGCGATTTTTGTGGTTCGTGCGATTTCCGTTTTAATCGAACAAAAAATCGCCCTTGGAGATATTGGCGGGGCTGGGATTTTTGTTTCGGACGACGGAAAAGTTTTGTTTTTGCCACAATCGATTTTTGTTCAATGCGCCCAAAATGACAAAAAAAATCACGCGAAAAAATTGGGTTTTTATATTTACGCGGGACTTCCGCCACACGAACAAACACTATTCACTCGTGCGGCGATTGCGTATCGCGCGCTTTCAAAAAAATTTCCGTACACGACGGACGATTTGACCGAACGGCAAAAAGACATTTTTGACAAAAATTTTACGCCCATTTCGCTTTTGGTTGACGGCGTGGACGAAAATCTTGCAAACGCGATTGATTGCGCTCTTTCGATTCCGCCAAATTTTGAAAGAAACGACGAACCATGGCGAGAAAACACGAATCTTTCTGATTCAAAAAAACGCGAAAAAATCCTCGTACCTGCAAAGGCGTTTGAAACGGAAACGTTTGAACGCGCCCTTTTTGGCGAGCGAAGCGGAAAAATTTTGGGCAAAGAAGAACAAACGCGCCTTTTGCAAACGGAAGAAAAAAAGCGGCGACGGCGCGTTTTTGCGCATCGTTTTGTCAGAAAAAACGCAAATCGGCTTTTGTTTT
>CAJOEO010000199.1 GCA_905233535.1 uncultured Treponema sp. | reverse complement strand
TTTAAGGCATTCGGAATTATGAAAATCCAATTTTGATAAAATTTCTATGAAAAAAATCATTTTTGCGCTTTCGTTTTTTGTTTTCTTTTCGTGTTCGGAAGAAGAAGAAAATTACGATTTTACCGACGATTATATTTCTTCAGATTACGATGTGAATTTTGATTCGCAGAAAATCGCGCTGAATCAAAATTGGGAATTTGCGGAGTTTTCAAAAATCAATTCGGGAAAAGCGATTTTTTATAAAGCGGGCGAAAATCAAAACTGCTTTACGGTTTCAGTGAACGCAGGACACGGAACAAGCGGCGGTAACACGGTAAAAACTTTTTCGCACCCCGATAAATCGCCGAAAGTTACGGGCGGAACAAACGCAAAAGGCGCAGTTGAATCAATGGCAGTGAGCGACGGAATGACTTTCAAATGCGAAGTCAGCGAAGCGCAAATAAATCTGCGTGTGGCTGTTATTTTGCGAAAAATGCTTTTGGAAAACGGCTTTAATGTTCTTATGATACGCGCGGGCGACGATGTTCAACTGGACAATATTGCAAGAACCGTGATAAGCAACAACTGCGCAGACATTCACATTGCGATTCATTTTGACGGCGACGGAAAAAAATACGACAAAGGCTGTTTTTATTGCGGAATTCCAGAAGAATTGAAATTCTTACAAAATGTCAAAAATCATTGCAATAACAGCGAAAAATTAGGTCAGTGCATTATAAGCGGATTGCAAGAAAACGGACTTTTGATTTACGAAAACGGCAGAACGGAACTTGATTTAACGCAAACTTCTTTTAGCACAATTCCAACAGTAGACATAGAACTAGGAAACCAATGCACGATTCCGCTTACAAAAGATTTGGAAAAACGTGCAAATGGAATTCTTGCAGGCGTACAAAAATATTTTAATATGTAGGCTCTGTTCCAACAAAAAATCCTTGTATTGTTTTTATTTCTACAAGATTATCTGTATTGTTATCACAACAATATAGAACCGCCCCATAAACAGTAGCGGTCATAGTTGATTCATCAACTACAATTTTATCTCGCAGTTCTTCACCGTCAATAGAAATAAGGTCATAATTAGTTGTAAGAATAGTACAATTAGCAAAGGACCACCGCTCGTCGTGAGCATTTCCTAAAAAGAAAAGCGTTAAATAATTGTGAACAATATTATCACTGCCTAGTGCTTTGAATATTTTTGTTTTTATAGGTCTTTTAAAGTAAACATCATAAATACCTTTTTCCCGCCTTACAAATTGTTTTATATTTGAGGTCTTGTAGTTATGAAATATCCCTGTTCGTTCGTCCATATCTTGATTGCGGAAATTTATCATCGCCACCAAAATAAAAGGCACTCCATTTGTGTATAAATAACCGCCAAATTTTCCAGCCTCGCTTTGAATTTCACCTCTAAACACGCCGTTAGCAAATTCTGCTTCGCCATTGGATTTGATTTGCCAGCCCGATTTTCCCGCCACATAGTTTTCGCTTTTGATAGAACCGCCCGACTGCATAACGATGTTTTTGCTGAACAGTTTGCCTATAAACGCCACATTTGCGCAAAGTCGTTCCAAAAACAGCGATTCGCCTGTGTTTTTGGCAAGCGCGCAAAGGTCGCTCATTTCTGCCATAAACATCTGCGTGTTTGCGCTGTCGTCGTAGTCGGTTACGGCGTTCCATTCTGCGCCGTCAAATTTGTAGGTGATTCCGTTCGTGCTGTTCAAATACCAGTCGTCTTCGTTGGCATTTTCGGGCGGTTTTGTGTAGCAACCCAAATATTTTGGAGAAGGCGGAATGTCGTCAATGGTGGCGGTGGTCTGCAAAACCCACTTTGAGCCGTCCCACACATAAAAATGACCGTTTCTAAATCCCAGTTCGCCGATGTACGAGCCTGCCGCCCATTCTGATTCGTCGTCGCTGTCAAAAACAATGGCGTTTTCGCCGTTGTAAACCACAGGGATTGTTTCCGCGCGAATCAAAATGCCGTCGTCGTTGTAATAGCGATATGTGATTTTTTCGTCGCCGTCCTGCACTGCGTAAATGTCCGTGCGAATCCAAAGCCCGATTCTTTTTTCGTTCTCAAAATTCGATTCGTCCACAAAAACTGGCGTGTAAACATCGGCTAAATGCTCGTCAAACCATTCTATCGGGTGTTCTTGTCCGTCGGTAAACATTTTTGATTCTCCATTGTCCGCCGTTCGTTCTTTTTCCAAGCCGCAAGCGAAAGAACGCGCTCTTTTTGGCTTGGCATTTTGGCGATTTTTCGCAAGCGTGCAAGGTCGCGTCCGCAGATAAAAAATTCTACCCAGTGCAAAAACGGCGAGCAGTCAATAAAGCAAACCCAATCGCCCTCGCGTGCGGCATAAAGAGCCGCCTG
>CAJOEO010000198.1 GCA_905233535.1 uncultured Treponema sp. | reverse complement strand
TTTTCCGTCGAGGAAAAAACGGAAAGCGTCAACTTGTAAAATGTCTGCAAGTTTTTCAATCGTCTTAAAAGTTGGACTCATTTTTCCGCGTTCGTATCGACTAATCACTTGACTAGTTACGCCCACCATTTCCGCAAGTTTTTCCTGCGTTAATTTGCGCAAAGTCCTATACACGCGCAGATTCTCCCCAAAAATCTGACTGATATTTTTTGTGCTATCCATTCGAGGAAATTTAAAGACGCACTACTAATCATTACAGAAATTAAAAATTTCAAAAGATATGTAGAATTGATAGTTTTAGTATCATTTCGCGTGAACAGAATGCGCGAAGGTTTCGATAAACTCAACCAGCGAGGACACACACAACAAAACGGAGATTTCGACAGCCTCAATCTCCGTTTTTCGTTTCGACTTTTGCTTAACGAACTAGAACGCGGTGGTTGAGCGAAAGTCGAAACCGCCGCGAAAGCAAAAAAAAATGCCCCGCTAGCGGGAGATTGTGCTAGCGGGGCTATTTTTTCGCGCCGTCGGTCAAACGGTGCGGAAAATCCGTTTACTCTTCGACAACTTCGTCTGCGCCGCGGTCGTCAGAAACCGTGATTGTTGCGTTTACAGTTGTTGTTGCAACAGCGTTTACATACGCGCCAACACTGAGTTTTGTTGCTTCTGTCAAACCTGTTACGCTTGCAGGAATTTCCAAACTTTTAACCGTTGAATCGCTACCAATTTGGATTGCGTTTGTTGCAACTTCGTTGTTAGTAGCCGTGTCAGTATTCTTCAAGAACACCACATTGTTAAGAAGTCCTGTTGAACTGAATTTTGAATTCTTGCGGTCTTCTTCTGCTTTTGCGCTTTCAGCATACGCACGAATGGTATAAGAACCGTCATCATAAGAGCGAAGGTCAATAACGCCGCCAAAACTTTTTGTAGAATTTGTCGTAGTTTTGTTGAAATTTACATCTGCGAAACTTGCTCCAGCCAAAGCCTTTGTTACATCGTATTCAGCAGGCAAATCTCCTGTATAGCCCGCAAAGTCGCTTGCTGTTGTGAAAGATTGGTCGTTTGCAACACCGAAATTCTTTTGAGAATTCATGTCGTATGCACTTTCAACATTGTAGTTTACGTCAATGTTCTTGTACCAAGAAACAAAAAGTTGTGGTTGAGAATCCTTCATTCTAACGCCAGCAAGACCAAAAGACGCTTTTCCGTCTTTTGCAGAATATCCAAAGATGTAGCCAACTGGAGAAGAGGCTGCTTTTTCGTAGTCAGAAATTGTGATTGTTTCGACCGCGTTGTAGTGTTTATCTTCAAATTTCCAAGCGCGTTTGTCGCTCGTTCCTGCGGAGTTGTCCGCTGAAATAGTTGCGTTTTTGCCACTCCAAGTAATCCAGCCATATTCGTCGTTGTCGTCATCGCTTGAACAGCCAACGAATGTGCCAGCCATTGCCAAAGCCACCGCCGCGCTGAATGCGGCAATCATTTTTCTTGAAAGTTTCATAAAGTCCTCCATAAAACTTGATTTGATTACTCTACAAAAAAAAACTAGTGAAACAAGTGTTTTTTTTGAATTTTTTTAATTTTTTTTTAGGATTTTCCCGACTTAAAATCCCCCACGCGATTTATTCCCATAATTCTGATAGACTTTATAGAAAAGCATTTTCAAAAAGTTTGGAGGCAAAAATGAAACCGTCTTTCCGCGAGTTTTTTGCGCGAAAAATCAAGCAGGGCAAAACCGTTTTTTTTGACGGCGGAATGGGAACGATGATTCAGGCGACGGGAATCACCGATTACGAAATTCCCGAAGATTTGTCGGTTACGCACGCGGACGCGATTTATCAAATCCACAGGCAATATTTGGACGCGGGTTCTCACGTTCTGACGGCGAATTCGTTTGGAATCAACCCGCTGAAACTCGATTCTGCGCGTTTTTCGCTTGAAGAATATTTGCGCTCGGAAATGACGATTTTGAAGAATGTGATTTCAGATTTTGAATCGCAAAATCCAGATTCTGAACCGCGCTACGCCGCCTGGGACACGGGTCAAATCGGAAAACTCCTTGAGCCGATGGGGAATCTTTCGTTCGATGAAGCGTATAATTCCTACAAAATCGCCGCTACGACAGCGCAAAAATACGGCGCGGAACTTGCAATAATCGAAACGATGAGCGACCTTTACGAAATGAAAGCCGCGATTTTGGCGGTTAAAGAAAACACGAATCTTCCGATTGTTGCCACTGCGACTTTTCAGGAAAATCTGAGAACGCTTACGGGCGCGGACGTTTTGACTTGCGTAACATATCTTGAATCTTTGCGCGTGGACATTCTTGGATTTAACTGCGGCGGAAGTTTGAAAGACGGCGAGGAACTTTCTCGCCAGTTTTTGCAG
>CAJOEO010000197.1 GCA_905233535.1 uncultured Treponema sp. | reverse complement strand
TACTATAATTTAATTTATTCCAATTTCCTTCTTGACAGCAGGAACCCAGATGTAATTCTTATACTACGTGTCAAGTCAAAATGAGATTTTGACTTTTGGCTCTCCCGCGATTGGACTTTTTGCACTTCTTCCATTTTATATTGCACTTCGTTTTTCTAATTGCGTCTTTGACGCTTTTTTTCTTTCTTTTCTTCATGGACTTTTTGTTCATTTGCTTTCTTCTTTCTGGCTTGGAAACTTTCAAGGATACGCGCTTTTTACGCTTGGCGCGTCTGCGCTTGGAACTGGCGGATTTGAAGCGATAATCTCGCTTTTTTTTTATTATCCAAAACTTCAAAAAGATTCAATTTGCGCCGTTCGATTAAACGATGACGAAAACGGTGCGTCTTTTCGCGTTTTGTGGTTTGCGTCATTGTACACCGCTTGGGAATGGTGCAAATCCACGGGATTTTTGGCGTATCCCTGGGGAACGTTGTCGATGACAGCGTTTCGCTGGCGCGTGTTTACGCAAATCGCCGACATTACAGGACCTTACGGCGTTTCGTTTTTGTTCGCGCTTTTTTCGGCAACGCTTGGCGAAAAAACGATTCTTCTAAAACGCGGAATCAAAAAATCAAAATCGTTCGACGATTTAACCCGCTTTTGCGCAGTGATTTTTTCCGTCGTTTTTGTTTACGGAATTGTGGAAATCGCTATTCCTCGACAAGTCGTCAAAAACGTAAACGCGGTTTTAGTTCAACAAAACGGCGACCCATGGATAAAAGGTGAAGAAGAATCGATTAACGTTTCAAAAAATCTTTCCAAAGAAAAAATCGATTCTTTTCGCGAACGTGGCGAAGAATGCGACATCGTAGTTTGGAGCGAGGCGGTTCTTTCAAAACGATTTCCGAGCGCGAAATATTTTTACAGCGCGTTTCCAGAAGACGAACCTTTGATAAAATTCATCGACAAAATGAACGTGCCATTCATAATTGGCGGACCTGTAATTGTGAGCCTTGAACCGCGCAGAATCGCAAATTCCGCGCTTTTGTTTACAAAAGACGGCGAGTGGGCGGGTGCGTACCAAAAAATGCACCTCGTTCCGTTCGCAGAATTAATTCCAGGAAACACGATTCCTTTCGTCCGAAAAATTATGAAAAAAATCGCGGGTTTTTCGTACGGTTGGTATCCTGGAAAATGCGTAACGCTTTACGAAATCCCGATTTCAGAAAAAGTCGAAGACACGCGAAAAACAAAAATCATTTCGCTTTCCACAAACGAAGTTCAAGAATTTCCGCCATTTCCGCAAAAAACTGTAAAAATCGCCACACCAATTTGCTTTGACGACACGGCGGCGGAAGTTTGCCGCGCACTTTTTTTGGCAGGTAGCGAATTATTTATGAACATCACAAACGACGCTTGGTCGCTTACCGCGTCGGCAGAAATTCAACATTTTGTGGTCGCGCATTATCGCGCAATCGGGCTACACCGTTGTTGTTGACCCGACAGGGCGAGTTTTGTCGTCGCTTCCACTTTTTGAAGAATGCGCTCTCGACGCAAAAATCCCCGTCTTTGAACGAAAAATGACGACTTACGCCAGATTCGGAAATTGGTTCCCGATTTTGATAATTTTGTGCGCGTTCTTTTACATCGCCAAAACTTCGATTTTTTGCAAAAACGCCAACGCTTGACGGCAAAAAAAAACTTCATTACGCTTAATTGTAAACTTAAAACAAATAAGAGGTTTACAATTTTTATGAATCAACAAAAATTAAGAAGAACCGTTTTTGTCGCGCTTTTTGCCGCGATAATTTGTGTGGCGTGCGTTCTTGCGATTCCGCTTCCTGGAGGAGTGCCGATTTCGTTGCAGAATTTTTTTTGCATTTTAGCGGGTGCGCTTTTAGGGTCGTTTCGGGGCGTGGCGGCGGTTTTGGTGTGGATTTTGCTTGGCGCGGTTGGAGTGCCAGTTTTTGCAAACGCGCACGGCGGACTTGGCGTTTTGCTTGGACCGACGGGCGGTTACATTGTAGGATACGCTCTTGGCGCGCTTTTTGTTGGGCTTCTGCTTGGCTCTCCAAAAATCGACGAAAAATCAAAAGGAATTAAACGTTGGATTTTGATTTTTTTTGCGTGTTTTTTTGGATACGTTTTGGTTTACGTTCCTGGAATTCCGCGATTTATGGCGGTCATGGCGGCAAACGGAAAACCGCAAACTTTTCAAAACGCGCTTTCGCTAACGTTCATTCCGTTTATTCCTGGCGATTTAATCAAGTTTTTTATTACAGTTTCGCTTGGAATCGCGCTTCGTCCCGTTGTGGCGCGATATTTTTTTAACGACGACGACGAAAAATCCGCGTTGGAAGAATTGAATCGTCTAAACGAAAATTCAAAAAACGAATAAATGCACGAAGATTTTGAGAAAAAAATGGAAGATTTTGAAGATTTTGCAATAAAAATCGAAGGCGTTTCAAAACTTTTTCCAACGGTGGATTTAAAAGGAAAAAAATCGTTCGTTCCCGCGCTTTTGGACGTTTCGCTTTGCGTAAAATCGGGTAGCGTTACGATTGTTGGCGGCGCGAACGGAAGCGGAAAAAGCGTTTTGATGTCTTTAATTGCGGGGCTTTCAAAACCAACTCGCGGGAAAATTTGGACAAAATCAAAGGCGGGGCTTGTTTTTCAAGACGCGGCAACGCAAATTTTGGGCGATACGCCGCTTGAAGACGTTTTAGTTGGCGTGAAAAATCTAAAAATCAAAAACGAAAAAGACGTTGCCGAAAACGCTCTAAAAAGCGTGCGACTTTTTGAAAAATCGCAAATGCCCGCAGAATTTTTGTCGGGTGGCGAAAAACGTCGTCTTGCGGTTGCGTCGATTCTTGCGATGGGGCGCGAAATCGTGATTTTTGACGAACCGTACGCGAATCTCGATTATCCAGGCGTTGTGGACGTGAATCATCTTGTGGAAGAACTGCATGAATCAAAAAAAACGGTCGTAATTTTGACGCACGAACTCGAAAAATGCCTTGCGCTTTGCGACCATTTTGTAATTTTGTCGGGCGGAAAAATCGTTTTTGACGGTTTTCCACAAGACGCGCTTTTGTTGGAAATGGAAAAGTGGGCGATTAGAAATCCGCTTTTTTCTTATAAATCGATTTCGGATTTGGTGTGGCGATAAATGGAAAACTCGCTTTTTTTTAGATTTCGACCAGGTTCTTCCGTTTTGCACCGTGCAAACGCAAGCGCGAAAATCGTTTGCGCACTCGTTTTGTCAGTCGCGTCTTTTTACGCTCCGCCGATTTTTAGTGCGATTTGGTTTTGCGTTTGCATTTTTTTGAACGCATTTTTATTGCGTTCTTCATTAAAAGAAATCGTTTCCGATTTAAAACCTTCCTTTATATATGCGATTCTTTTAATTTTTGCGACATTGATTTTGAATTTTTCGCAATGCGTTTCGAGCGGTGAAGTGAGCGCGAAAAACGTTTTTCGATTCAATTCAACGTACATTCCGTTGATGATTGGAACTGCCGCTTCTCTTCAAACGTCGTCGTTGCTTTACCGTTCAACGAGCGTAATGCAATTAAAAGAATCGTTTTCAAAAATTGAACGATTCATTTTTAGAAAAGACGAAACGCCACTTTCCACGACGATTTCGCTTTCGCTGTCATTCATTCCCGAAGTTGCAAAAATCTGGACGCGCCTAGAAAACGCTTGGCGAGCGCGCGGTGGCGCGGAAAGTCCCAAAAAAATCTTTGTCCTTGTTCCACGATTTTTGCATTGCGCACTTCGCCGTGCCTTTGAAAAATCGCTTTCAATGGAAAATCGTTCTTAAAAATCGAAAAATGCGGTGGTTGAGGCTCTCGAAATCACCGTTTTTTTGAATCTAAATCGCTTGAAATTTGAAAAAACT
>CAJOEO010000196.1 GCA_905233535.1 uncultured Treponema sp. | reverse complement strand
GCGGAATGCGTTTCGTGTTCTTTTGCGGCAGTTGGCGGATTTGTCGCCTGAGGTTGCCGCGCAGGTTGTTTCTGCGGTGAGCGAGTACGGTCGCTGGGACGATGTTTTGGTTTTGCTTGATACGGGCGCAAAAAAGGCGGCTCTCGCGCTTGTAAAATCGCAGATTGAAAAAGACACGGCAGCGATGGCAAACGGGGAATGTGTGAGTTTGCTCGGGAAATGGCTTCCGTCGGTGAATGCGTCGTCAAAAGAGAGCGTCAGGAAGGCGAAAATCCTAATGAATGCGCTTGAGATGAAAGCGGCGGATTATCGAAAACTTTGCTCTGCGCTCCGAAAGCAAATAAAAATTCTCGAGGATTTTCTTCGCCGTCGCGATTATTCGTTTGATTATTCAGAGCAACCGAGTCAGGCGATGTTAAAATACAAAAAGGCATTTTTGCGAAACGACGGCGAGCGGTATCGGTCTTTTTTGAAGAAAGTTATCGAAACGGCAGATTGCGCTGAAAAAGAAAAACTCAACACAAAGACGCTTTTTCCGTATCAGATTGTGTCTGCGTTTGACGGCGGCAGGGCAAATGTGAGCGCGGAACAGGCGTTGCCGCTCGAGGCGAGTTGGCAGTCGTTGGAACGCGGGTCGTTCAAATCGCGCACGATTGTGGTTCGCGACGGCTCTGGCTCAATGTACGGCACAAACGAGGCTTCTCCAATCAACATTGCCACATCGCTTGCGCTGCTGTTTGCCGAGCAACTTTCTGGTGCGTTCAAAAACAGTTTTATCACATTTTCGCAAAATCCTGCGCTGGTGCAGATTCCCGAAACTGCCGACACGCTACAGAAAAAAATGGCGTTTATTTCCCGCTTTGACGATTACACGAATACCGACATTGCTAAAGTCTATCAGTTGATTTTAGACACGGCAACAAACGGCGAAGTGCCTAAAGACGAGATGATTGAGCGCGTGCTGATTATTTCGGATATGGAATTTGACGAATGCGCTCCAAACGAAAGCACGTTTGATGTTTACAAGAAACGATTTGCTGATGCTGGTTATGAATTGCCCGAATTGGTATTTTGGAATGTTGTGGCGCGCGGCATTCATCTTCCCGTAACGCAGAATGAAAAGGGCGTAAAACTGGTAAGCGGGGCGAGCGCGCAGATTTTTGGCGATGTGGTTTCAGGCACTCTAAAAAATGTAACGCCGTATGAATTTATGCTACAAATGCTTGCGCCGTACAGCGAGTTCAACAGCATTGTGGCATAAAAATTTCGATTTCTATAATTCTTTAGATGAATAGAAATTTTTGGCGATGAAATTAAACACCGCCAAAAAAATCATCGTTTCAAAATCGTGTACATTGGCGTTTGATTTGGAAGCAACTGCAAAACGTGTTTTTCGCACGGCAATGCTTCTTCTGGGTCGTGCGTAACGTGAAGAAGCGTCGTCGTACCAGTTTCCGCGATTTTTTCCAACAAATCCAAGACTTTTACGCGATTCAATTCGTCTAGCGCGTGGCACGGTTCGTCCAAAATCAAAACGCTCGGCAATTTTACCGCCGCACGCAAAATCAAAATCGCCCTTTGCTCTCCGTAACTCAAATTTGCAAACGATTCTTTTTCTCGCCTAGCAAATCCGCCAAGTTTAAGCCACAATCTCGCCGCCAAAACTTCGCTGTCGGTTCGCGCTTCGTAAAGCCCGATTGAATCGCGAAAGCCCGAAATTATCACGCCTTCCAAATCCGTGCCGCCCACCATTCTATATTCAACGTGAAGACGATAACTAACGATTCCAAGACGTTTTTTAATGTCCCAAATTGATTCTCCAGAACCTCGCCGTTTTCCAAAAAGTCGAACGTCGTTTGAAAAACATTGCTTGTTGTCGCCCGTAATTAGTTCAAGAAGCGTGGTTTTTCCGCTACCGTTTGGTCCTTGAATGAGCCAATGTTCGTTCGGCAAAACTTTCCAAGAAAAATCGCGCAAAACAAACTTTTCATTCCAACCCACGTTGACGTTATTCATTTCCACAAGCGCGCCTTCGTTTTTTTCAAAATGAATCAGCCCCGCCGTCTTAGAAACGAGCGTTTCAAGTTCCGCTCTAAAAACCGCACGTTCTTCTTCAAAAAGCCACGCTTCTCCCGCTCGCCTCTCGTCCAAAACGCGCTCGTATTCCGCCCGCGTTCCGCAAAACGAAAGCGTCCCGCTAGAAAATTCCGCCACGTTCGTAACGGAAGACGGAATTTCTGAATAACGTTCCATCGAAATTATGATTTTTGGCAGCCCTGCCCGCCCGTCAGAAATCGAAGAGAAAAACTCAAACAAAATTTTTCGACTTTCAGCGTCAAGCCCCGCAAACGGGTCAGAAAGAATCAAAAGTTGACTTTTAGAAAGAAGCGCGCGACACAAAAGCGTTCGGCGGATTTCGCCCGTGGAACACTTCGGGGAGCGTTTCAAGGCGCGACGCAATCGGCGGAAGCGGAATTGCTCGATGACGCGCGTCAGGTCCGCCCAAAACCTCGCAAATAAATCGACGCGCCGTTCGTCCTTCGTCGATTCTGTCCAAATGGTCGGTTTCGTCGAGTTCGCGTTCTTCTTCGATTAAACGCGCCGCCTCTTCAAGAGAAACGACGCACGTTGTTTTCAAAAAATCATTTTTATAAAAAGAATTCTCGCCACAAATCGAAAAATTTTTCTTGCCAGAAATCAACGAAAGAAAATCCTCTTTGCCACCGCCGTTTGGACCTGTAACAAGCCACACAGAAGAACCAAGTTCCCACGAAAACGAAGAAAGTCGCACGCCGTGCAAAGATTCCACTTGGCAATTTTTTATGATGATGTCGTTTTGTTCCATGATTGGAAAATTATAAAACTCAAGCGATTTTTGAAAAAGATATGATTTTGCGCGGGCGTTTTTATTTGCGATAATGCGTGCCACATTGGATTATTTCGTGCTTTGTGAGTTTTCCTTGTTTTGCGTGTTCAAGCGAAATTTTCAAGCGCGATTGCCGAACGCGAGCCGTTCGCCGTCGCCTACAGACCGAGTTTTTCGCGCCACTTCGCTTTTGCATCGTCCGTGAGCGAGCCGCCTGAAAGGTCACTTTCGACGACGGGGTAGAACACCGTGCCGTCCGCGCAAGGCTCGCTGTGGTCTGCGTCCGCGAGGCTCTTCACGCGCGCTC
>CAJOEO010000195.1:3529-6076 GCA_905233535.1 uncultured Treponema sp. | reverse complement strand
ATTTGCCCGACGAAAAAATCGAGAAATTCGAAAACGACGAAAAACTCGCGCAAAATCCACAAATAAAGGAAGATTCTTCGTCAGAAATCGCGCAGACGCAAAATGAATCGGCGCAAGAAGCGCAAAACGTTCCGCAAAAAGAAACCGAAATTGCTACGCAAACACAAATCGACGAAACGCAAAACGAAGTGGCACAAATCGTTCCGTCGCGCTCGGTTTCGATGAAGAAAAATCAAAAATTGTCTGTCGTTTACCCAGGAAACGGCTGGTCGTTTATGGGCGAAGTCGAAGGCGAAACGCATTTGGCTTTTCTCGAAAAGAACTTTACAAACGACACCTCGTTTTCACTTCGTTCGTTAAAGGCTGGAGAAGCGACTCTTCATTTTTACAAAATCGATTCGATTACGGGGCGATACATCGACGATTATCTACTTGTCAAAATTGAAGACGAAATTGCAATGGGAAATGTTTCCGCTCCACTTTACGCGCAAATAGTTCCGCAGAAAATCGACATTCCGTTGGAATCGCAAAAATCACAAACGACGAAAACGAACGAGCAAGCAATTGCGCAAAGTGCAAAAGTTGAGCCGACGCAAAAAAACGAAACGCAAACAAAATCGGGCGAAGTTGCGCAAACAACTTCCGACGAAAACGTGCGCACGGTAATTTCTCGCGCAAAACAAAACGAGCAATCGTCTTCGCAAATCGTTCAAAATGTGGCAGTAACGCAAGAAATAATTGACGAAAATCAAGGTTCGTTGATTGAGCAAGCGCAAGAGGCTTTGGACGCGGGCAAATACGCGGAAACGCTTGTTTTGGCGCAAAGAGCGTTGGACACGATAACAAACGCAGACCGCGCGCTTTTCCTTTTGGGGCAAGCATGGGAGGCGAAATCAGAATCACGCAACATTCGACGAGCAATCGACAGTTACGATTCTTTGGTAAGGAATTTTCCAGCGAGCGACCTTTGGACGACCGCAAATCAAAGGTTGATTTTTTTAAGGCGATTTTACATAGACATTCGCTGAGTTTTTTAATGGAGGGGAAAAGAAAAATGCAAAAAAAGACGGCAAAAATCGCATTTGCAACAGCGACAAGTGCGATTTTGCTTCTGTCGTCGTGTACGATTCGGCAAGCAGAATATTCAAAACGAACGGTGAGCGTACACGGAACGGGAGCCGTTACGGTGGAAGCGGATAACGCCACGATTACGATGTCCGTGATTACGCGCGGGGAAAACGTCGCGCAGGCGAGTTTTGAAAACGCGGAAATCATGGATAAAGTTCAAAAAGCGATTTTGAATCAAGGAATTTCTAACGACAACGTAACGACAGAAAATTATTCCGTTTATCAAGAAACTCGCTACGAAAACGGGCAAACGATTCCCGTGGGTTACCGCGTTACAAATCAAGTGAAAGTTTTTGTAAAGGACATTGACAGCGTTGGCGGAATAATCGACGCGGCTTTAACGTCGGGTGCAAATCAACTTTCGTCGTTGCAATACGGAATTACGGACACGGAACTCGCCGTAAAGCAGGCACGAACGGTTGCAGTTCAACAAGCGCAAGAAGCGGCGCAATTAATTGCAGGAACAAGCGGCGCAAAACTCGGAAAAGTCCTCAAAATCGAAGAATCGGCGAATCAATCAAATCGTCGTTCTGTAATGTACAAAGCGACGGCTTTCGACGGCGCAATGTACGAAACGATGGAAGATGCCGCCCCCGCTCCCACACCGATTCAAGCGGGAAAATCAATAATTACAGTCAACATCGATGCGATTTACGAATTAAAATAAAAATCAAATTTGGAGAAAAAAATGCTAGATTACAGATTTATCAAGGAACATTTGGACGAAGTTAAAGAAAACATCAAAAATCGCAATATGAATGCAGATGCAGATTTGGTGGTGAAACTTTTTGACGAAAAAATCGCGCTCACCACAAAATTGCAGTCGCTTCAACAAAAGCGGAACGAAAACGCAAAGGCGATGAAGCAAAAACTTTCTCCCGAAGAACGACAAAAATTCATCGACGAAGGAAAGCAAATCAAAGAAGAAGTCGCGCAGACGGAAAAAGATTTGGCGGAAGTTGAAGCAAAACTCGACGAAGAAGGTCGAAAAATTCCGAATATGGCGCACCCGCAAACGCCAATCGGCAAACTCGACACGGAAAACTTGGAAGTGAAAGTCGTCGGCACTCCGCGAAAATTCGATTTTCAGCCGAAAGACCACGTTCAACTCGGCGAAGAACTCGACATAATCGATTTTGAGCGCGGAACGAAAGTTTCAGGTCCAAAATTCTATTACCTTAAAAATGAGGCGGTTTTTTTGGAGCAGGCTCTTATAATGTACGCGCTGAACATTTTGCGAAAGCACGGATTCACGCATTTTATTACGCCCGATGTTGCAAAAGAAGAGATTTTGAAAGGAATCGGCTTTAATCCGCGCGGAAACGAGTCGAATGTATACGCAATCGAAGAAGAAGGAACTTGCCTTGTGGCAACGGCGGAAATCACGCTCGGCGGGTATCATTCTGGCGAGATTTTGAA
>CAJOEO010000195.1:0-3524 GCA_905233535.1 uncultured Treponema sp. | reverse complement strand
TTAGGCGCGAGGCAGGCGGCGCAGGACAGTTTTCAAAAGGACTTTACCGCGTTCACCAGTTTGATAAAGTTGAAATGTTCGTTTACTGCCTTCCTGAGCAATCCGACGAAATTCACGAAAAATTGCGTCTAATCGAAGAAGAAATTTTTACGGGGCTGGGGCTTCCGTTTCACGTTGTGGACACTTGCACGGGAGATTTAGGCGCACCTGCGTACAGAAAATGGGATTTGGAGGCTTGGATGCCAGGCCGCGCAAACGAAAATCACCCAAACGGAGATTGGGGCGAAGTTACATCGACTTCAAACTGCACGGATTTTCAGGCGCGGCGCTTAAACGTCAAATATCACGACGACGACGGCAAAAATAAATTCGTTCATATGCTAAACGGAACTGCGATTGCGGTTGGACGCGCGATGCTTGCGATTTTGGAAAATTACCAGAACGAAGACGGCTCTGTTACAATTCCAGAAGTTTTGCGACCGATTTGCGGATTTGACAAAATCGAACCGAAAGCCAAAAAAGACGTAGTTTATCACCCCGCAAAAAAATAATTTAAGAAAAAAAATCGCCAGTAACGGAGGACTTTTATGCAGAATATTCAAATGCCACAAGGACGATGGACAAAGGCGATTTTTTTCGTACTTTTGTTTTTAGCGGTAATCGCAGGCGGAACGCTTTTAAAAATCATGCAGGATTTTGTAATTCCCGTGGTTTTGGCGATTTTGCTTGCGTTTGTTTTTTTCCCGATTGTGCGAAAACTAAACAAAAGATGGCACATTCCATGGTGGCTTGGAATCGCGCTCGTTTACATTCTTTTTTTTGGCGTAGTTTTTGGAATCGCGAACATTTTGACCGTCAGTTTTCGCGCGATTTTAGGCTCACTTCCCGATTACGAAGAAAAATTCCGCTCGATTTCCGTTTCGCTTTCAGAATCTTTTTCAAAAAATAAAAATAATCCGCTTTTAGGATTTTTAAATTTTGATGCCGACCAATCGTTTTTGCAAAACGTATTGAACACAATCGACGTTCAAGGCGTGTTAAAACAAACCGCGTTGGGCGCAGGCGGAACAATTTTTTCGTTTTCAAAATCGCTTTTTTTAGTAACGATTCTTTCGATTTTTCTGCTCGCCGAAATGAATTCCACAGAACGAAAAATCGTAAGCGCGTTCGGCGCAAAATATTCTGACCGCGTTCACACCGTAATGCAAAACGTAATTTCAGAAACGACGCGATACATTTCAATCAAATTCGTCGCTTCCGTTGCAACTGGAATCGTAATCGGTGGCGCGTGCCAAGCGGTCGGGCAAGATTTTGCAGTCGTTTTTGGATTTATCGCATTCGTGATGCGCGCTTTTACAATTTTACCCCTCCCCCGCTCCGATTCTCGTGGTAACACTAGTCGCGGCGGCGGCAAACGTAATAATCGGGCAGATTCTCGAAACAAAAATCGAAGGAAAAGATTTGGGGCTTTCGCCGTTCGTGATTTTGGTTAGCCTTTCACTTTGGGGCTGGCTTTGGGGATTTTTGGGTTTACTTTTGGCAGTTCCACTCACCGTTATCGTAAAAATCGTGTGCGAAAACGTTTCGTTTTTGCAACCCGTGGCGATTTTTTTGGGACACAAACCACAAGACGAAAACGACGTTTCCGACAAAAAACTCGAAGAACTCGAAACCGTGGACGAAGAGGAATTAGAAGAATTGGAAAAAGTCGAACTCGACGACGCACGCCGATAAAAATCGTGTTTTAGCGGAATTCCGACAAAAATCGTTCGTCTTCCATTTGTAATTCAGAAAAATTGCAAATCGCACAAAAACGCGCACAGCCAGTTTTTCGAACGATTTTTTCCACGACAAACGACGACGAAATTTTGCGCTCGTTTAACGGGCGCGGAAGCGAAAAACGAAATTCAATCGAATTTTCTTCGCCCTCGCGAACCGAAAAATTGTCGACGTTTGGAAAACCCAAAACTACGCCAATTTCGTCCACAAAAAGAACGACGGGCTTTGAAGAATCGTCGTTTTGACTTTCGCCAGCAATGTAACGAGAAACGGAAATTCCGCACCTAGAATCCGAAACTTCGTTCAAAATTTCTTGAAAACGCGCATTTAAATCTTCCGAAAAATCTTGCAAAGACGAAAAATGTTCAAATTTCCGAACCGCACATTCAAAATCGCGTTCTTTTAAAATCGTCGTCGCAGAAATTTTTTCCTCGCATTTCAAAAAAAGCGTAACGCAAAGCGGCGGACGATTTGTTTTTTTTGGAGAAATATCGGGAATAAAATCGCGAGTCAGTTCCTTTGGAACGGCAAACGCAAGTTCCGAACGGATTTTTTTAATTTGCGCGTCAAAAGAAATCGGCACGTTGTTCCAAACAATCCGCACGGTAACGTCTTCGCCGACGCACGCGCTAAGTTCTGCATCTGGATTTTGAATCACGACAAAAGAATCATCAAAAACTTTCATTTTTTTCGGGTCGATTTTTAACGGAAGCCCAAATTCCGACTCCACCATTACAGAAATACGCCCACTAGAAAGAGAAGAGAGAACGACGCTCCGCTCGATAGCAGAAAGCGTTGCAGAAATTTCGTTCATCGTTGCTCCTCCTTTTGATTTTGCGAATAAATTATTTGAATTTGGTCAATTTTCCAAGAATTATTTTCGTTTATCCAAAAAAGCCGAACATCAAACGACTCGCCAAAACGAACGGGAATCTCCCACCCGCCTTCCACAATAAACGGCGACCCCAAAATCCACTTTTCGTCCTTTGGAAACGATTTTTCGCTGTCCAAATAAAAAAGTGCGAGCGAATAAAGACAATCTTTTGCCATAAAAGAATCGACGTTTTCTTTTTTGCAAAGCGACGAACAAAACGAATTGGCTCTTTTTTTTAAATCGTCTGGCAAAAGCGACACGTCAAGCGACGAAAAATCCGCAATAAACGGAAAAACTTTTTTTTCATCTTCGCCAGAAATCGAAGCAACAACGGCAAGTGGCGAAAGTTTTACTTTTGAAGAAATGTTTTCGCTTTGAACTTTTTGCGTAAGTCTTGCGGGTTCTAATTCGGTTGTCCATTCAAAAGAACTTGCAAGACGTTCGGTTTCCGACCGCACGAAATCGAAAAAATGAGGAAAATTGACCGCATTTAACGCATTGTAGCACGGAAAACATTTTTTTTACACATTGTTTTTGTTACAAAATACAAGGAAATCTTAAAATTATTTTAATTCGTTTATATATTCAGAATATTTTAGGTATTCTTTAGAAGAATCGTAAACTCCCTCGCGGTATTCGCCGTTAATGCTTGGAAGTTCAAGTTTCATTCCAGGATAAATGAGATTCGGATTGCTGCGGTATTTAAGTTTTGATTTGTTTGCCTTGTAAATCGTCGTCCACGCAAACGGATTTCCGTAAATGTAATCTTTTGCCGCACGAGTACGGGAAGCTGCCGTGGCTCGAACGCATGTTTATTCGGCAGTCGGTTATCGCTCAAATTGAGGAAGAAAACCGCAAATAATTTTTGAAT
>CAJOEO010000194.1 GCA_905233535.1 uncultured Treponema sp. | reverse complement strand
TTAGATGTTTGCGCATAGTAGAATTCATCGTCCAAAGATGCAGATAAAGCAAATACCCACTCGCCCGCATCAAGTTCGATTTTGTCGTTCGCCGCGTCCTGCCATTTGTCCCAAAATTTTTCGAGCGTTCCCGCGGACGACTTTCCAGAAAGCGAAATGTCCGTGAGATTTTCCGCTTTCTTTTCCGCCGCGCGAGAACTCGACGAAAACACGATGTACGTTTTTGCGTCTCCGATTTCGTCCGCGCAGGAAGCAAAAAAGAGTCCAATTAAAGCCAAAAACGCCAAAAATAAGTGCGATTTTTTCATAAATCCTCCTAAAAAATCGCACCTACTATGTAAAAAAAAAAGTACTTTGACAAGTAGTTTTCACCACTTTTCGTCGTTTTTTTTGCGCTGATTGAGGCTCTCGAAACCTGAAAATGCGTCGCATTTTCTGCGCGAAAAAAACGGTGGTTTTGACTTTTCTCAACCGCCGTGTTCTTGTTCGTTGAGCGAAGTCGAAACGAAAAAATTGCCGATGACGCGAAATTTTTATATATTTGTGGGGAAGATTTTTTTTGGAGGATAAAATGGCAAAGAAATTAACGCCGATGACGCTTTTGTGCGGATATTTGGGCGCGGGAAAAACCACGCTTTTGAACAGGGTTTTGACGAATCAGGAAGGCTACAAAGTCGCGGTAATCGTGAACGACATCGGAGAAGTGAATGTGGACGCGCGATTGATTGCCGACGGCGCGAAAATCACCGACACATCGGACATCGTGCCGCTCACAAACGGCTGCATTTGCTGCACGCTCAAAAGCGCGCTCGCGCAGAACATCGAAAATCTAATCAAAACTGGCAAATACGACTACATTATGATTGAGGCTTCGGGCGTTTGCGAGCCGCTTCCGATTGCGCAGGAACTTGAGTTGATTAAAAACGGCAAACTCGACAATGTGGTGGGCGTGGTGGACGCTTCTCGCCTCGTTGACGAATTTGCAGGCGGCGACAAACTTTTGCAGAAAGACAAAATCGGCGAAGAAGACATCGAAAGCCTTTTGGTTCAGCAAATCGAATTCTGCTCCACGCTTGTAATCAACAAAAAAGATTTGGTCAGCGAGGACGATTTCAAAAAGGTGCGCAAAGTTATTGAGGCGTTGCACCCTGGCGTGAAAATCATCGAAACGAGCCACGGCGACGTTCCCGTGGGCGACATTTTGGCGACTGGCAGTTTTGATTTTGAGAAAGTCTACGCGAGTGCGGGCTGGTGCAAAAAACTCGAAGAAAGCGAAGCCGAGGAAGATGATGACGATGACGACCACGATGAACATCACGAGCATCAC
Organism: uncultured Treponema sp.; assembly: GCA_905233535.1. Lineage (GTDB taxonomy): Bacteria > Spirochaetota > Spirochaetia > Treponematales > Treponemataceae > Treponema_D. The sequence goes on along the minus strand of CAJOEO010000194.1, from coordinate 1,902 downwards.
GACGAGCATGAACATCATCACCACGAACACAAGCACGAAGGAGATTCTGGCGCGGACGAAGACGAATACGGAATCGGCACGTTCATTTATTTCAGAAGAAAGCCGTTCGACCAGAACAAACTCGACGAGTTTGCGGGAAGGTGGCCCAAAAACATCATTCGTTGCAAAGGCTTGATTTGGCTCAAACAGGATACCGATATGGCGTATGTTTTTGAAACGAGCGGACGACAGATTCAAGCAGGTCCTTCTGGTCAGTGGATTGCAACGGCAGACGAAAAAGAGCGCAAGGAAATTCTTGCGGAAAATCCCGACATCGCAAAGGAATGGGACGAAAAAGTCGGCGACCGAATGATAAAACTCTGCATAATCGGGCAGAATCTTGACAAAAAAGCGATTTGCGCCGAATTGGATAAATGCCTAGCGTAAAATAAAAAAAAGGTGGTTTCGATAAACGCAACCACCGTTCTTTTTTATTCCATATAATATGTTTTTATAGGCGGAAAGCCGTTGAACTCGACGCTCGCATAAGTTCCAGTATACGCGCCTGTCGAAAGCCAATACAATTTGTCGCCCGCTTTGAGCGAAAGTGGCAGTTTGTACTTGATGTTTTCGTACATAATGTCCGCGCTGTCGCAAGTCGGACCTGCCAAAATCACTTCGCCTTCTTTTTCGCCAACCGCGTCTTTATCGGAAACGACGGGATATTTTATGGATTCGTCCATCGTTTCCACAAGTCCGTTGAATTTTCCAGAATCTTGATAGACCCAACGCTGCAAAGCCGTGTTGTTTTTGCGGGAAATCAAAACGATTTCGCTTGTAAGAATTCCGCAATCGCCAACAAGCGAACGACCTGGCTCAAGAATTATCATCGGAACATCGTCGCCGAAATCATCGTGCAGATAGCGCGTGATTTCTGAAGCGTAGTCGGAAAGCGGATTCGTCGGCTGAATGTAGTGCGCAGGAAATCCGCCGCCCATATTTATCATCGAAAGTTTGATTCCTTCTTCTTCTTCAAGCGACGAAAAAAGATATGTCGCCTTTGCAATCGCCTCGTTCCAAATGCCGATGTCGCGCTGCTGGCTTCCAACGTGAAAACTCACGCCGTAAGGAGTCAGCCCCAAATCGCGTGCCTGAACCAAAAGGTCGTAAGCCATATCGGGGTGGCAACCGAATTTGCGCGAAAGAGGCCAATCCGCGCTTTGTCCAGCCTCAACCAACATTCGCGCAAACATACGAACGCCATTCTGATAAAAATATTCGATGTCGCGCGCCTTTTTAATCGTGTTTCCGAACGAAATTCTCTCTCCAGAAACGCCAAGCGCGAGAACTTTGTCGAGTTCATAGCGGGAAGCAATGTCAAAATTCGAGCCGAGTTCGTTCAAAAGTCGCAAAACAGGCTCACCTGGATTTGCTTTTACCGCGTAATAAATGTGCGCGTAAGGGAACGAATCTCGAAGTTTGATAAAGTTGTACTTAATCTGATGAAGATTTATTACAACATTTGGAGTTTCCAAATCTTTGGAAAATTCCTTAAATCGATTCCAGTCGGAATCGGAAATGTAGTCCTCACGGTTAAACATGAAAGCACCACCTGAAAAGAAATTAACGTGCTAGAAATCTTAATTTTTTGCACAAAGTCGAATAATAAACAAAAAATTTTGTGCGGTCTATAGATTTTGAAAAGTTTTTTTAAGGTTTGACAAATTTTTCTTAAAATCTTTTTTCCAAAAAGAAAAACGGTGGCTGAACCGTTCAAAACCACCGTTTTTGAAAACGTTTATCGACTAAGATTCATCGCAACTTCTTTGCCGAATTTATCTCTGCCCAATTCGTAAATCACGCTCTGCCCCGTTTGAAGAGAATTGAAAACAATGTTCGGGCTGAATTCTTCGCAAACCGACG
>CAJOEO010000193.1 GCA_905233535.1 uncultured Treponema sp. | reverse complement strand
CAACGTTCTTTCTATTCTAAATCCTGAACATCACCTTGCAATAAACACGAGTATCGATTTAATGCGTGATACTACAAGTTCTCAAGGTGTTCATCTAACAGAAAATTGCACCAACGTTCTAAAATTCACGATTATCGTTGGGGCGGCGAGTTTTGAATCTTTTGCAAAAACGCTCGAAGCGCATAAAAGCGAGCGAGTCGTTGTAATTACGGGCGACCGCGACGACATTCAAAAGCACTGCGTTGAAAACGGCGTTTACGCGCTAATTCTTTCGGGCGGAAAAGTTCCCACAAAAGAGATTTTGGAAAAAGCGAAAAAAAGCCGCACGAACATTTTGGTCAGTTCGTTTGACACGGCTTCCACGGCGATGCTCGTTTCGTATTCGTCGCCTGTTTCCGTAATGTCCGACCGAACGATTGAGCCTGTTCACCCGATGGACACGGTTAAAAAAATCAAACCGCTTCTTCACAAAAGCCCAAGCCATTCGCTTCCAGTTGTGGACAGTTCTGGAAAACTCCTCGGAATTATCAGCGAAAACGACCTTCTTCACGAACCAAACATTCAAGTTTCGCTCGTTGACCACAACGAACTTTCGCAGGCGGTCGAAGGAATTGAAAATTACAAAATCCGCGAAATCGTTGACCACCACAGAATCGGCGCGATTCCAACAAAAAATCCGATTACGTTTATAAATCGTCCAGTTGGCTCGACTTCCACGCAAATCGCAAATCTTTTCCGCGAAAAACACGTTCCGATTCCCGCCGACATCGCGCCACTTTTGCTTTGCGGAGTTCTTTCTGACACGCTTGTTCTAAAAAGCGCGACCACAACCGACATTGACCGCGAAGTTGCAGATTATCTTTCGACGATTACGGATTTGGATTTGCAACAACTTGGGCGCGACGTAATCAGCGCGGGTAGCCGAATCGGCTCGAGAACTCCGTCTGAAGTCATAAATCAAGATTTAAAAGAATATTCAGAAAAAACGGATTCTGGCGAATTAAAATACACGGCAAGTCAAATCGAAGTTGACGACGTAAACGAATTTTTGGAACGAAAAGGCGAATTCTTGTCGGAACTCGAAATCTTGCGCAAAGAAGGCGGCAGGCTATTTAGCGTTCTTCTCGTTACGGACGTTACAAAACTTTCGTCTTTGATGTTAATCGCGTGCGAAAAAAAATTCCTTCCGTTCGTGAATTTCCCAAAACGCGAGGAAAATTTGTATTACCTCAAAGATGTTGTAAGCCGAAAAAAACAGCTCATTCCGCTTTTGACCGAAGAAATCGCCGCATTCAGAGGCTAGCGGGCAGAAGTTCGGAAGACAAAATTTTCCGAACTTTTGTATTTTTGGAGAAAAAATGTACTATTTTATCGTGAACGAACACGGCGGAAGCGGAAAAGGAAGCAGAAGATGGGACAAAGTAAAGCCGCTTCTTGACGAGAAAAAAATCGAATACGAATTTTTTGTGCCAGAAGACGCGGGACACGCAACAAAAATCGCGCAGGAAATTTCCGTTCGCGACGACGGCGACATAAAAATCGTGATTTTGGGCGGCGACGGAACGATAAACGAAGTTTTGAACGGAATCGCCGATTTTTCGCGCGTAAAACTCGCTCTGATTCCCACGGGCAGCGGAAACGATTTTTCGCGCGGATTAAACCTTCCGCGCCATAATCCAAAAAAATCGCTCGAAATGATTTTGAACGCGGGCGAGGGACGCAAAATCGATTTGGGCGTTGTGGAATCCAGCGAAAACGGCAAAAAACGCATTTTTGGAATCAGTGCAGGCTTTGGGCTTGACGCTATTGTCGGCACGGGAAATAACTCGTCAAAAATCAAGGTTGCGCTGAACAAAATGCACTTGGGCAAACTTTCATACGCGATTTTGACTGTAAAAACGCTTTTTTCGATGAAGACGCAGACGGCGCGGCTTAAATTTGACGGCGAAGACTGGATTGAAATGAAAAAATTGATTTTTCTTGCCGCGATGAATTTTAAGGCGGAAGGTGGCGGCGTGCCGATGTCGCCGAAAGCGCGCGGCGACGACGGAAAATTAAGCGTGTGCGCTGCGGCGGGCGTGCCGAAAATCCTGACATTTTTTTTGTTTCCATTTTTGTGCCTGGGACTACATTCAAATATGAAAGGATTTTTTTTGCGCGATTTTGAAACTTTGGAAATCCAAAGCGCGGAAAAAAGCACGCTTCACACGGACGGAGAATTTTTCGGCAACGTAAAAAGTGCAAAATTTTCGATTCTAAAAAATGCCGTGTCGATTTTGGCATAAAACTAAGTGCAAGTTGGTTTTTATGGAATTTTAAGACAAAAACTTTTGAACTAAAAGAAAAATTTTGCGTTCTGATAAAAATTAAATAAATTCATTAGAAAGAATTTTCAGAATAAAAAAAATATTCGGGGCAGAAAAAAAGGAGGCAGGCTAAAAATGGCAGAAGAAAGCGGAAAACTCAAGAAAGTGAAGAAGAGTGCGGGTCGAACGATTTTGTGGATTGCATCGATTTTTGTGCTTGGAATTGCTGGCGCCTCGAGTGTTACAGTGGTTGAGGTTCTGCAAAGCGGAATGCACTTTCACGCGCCGTTCGTAAGCGAAATCAAAAAATATTCGATTGTTCCGAAAGGAATGAACGCCACGTTCAGCGTGGGAAAAGACGGTGCAATTACGAAAGATATGCAGACGGTCGGCTCGCAGGTTACGGTTTTTTATCGATATGATGAGGCGCGACTTTTGGAAGCGGTGCAAAAATACAGCGATTCTATTTTGGAAAACGCAATCACGCGAAACCTTGTGGCTTCGGTCAAAGAATCCGTGGGCAAATATTCCATTTACGAACTCGTTGAAAATCAAGATAAAATCACGAACGATGTTTCGAGGATTATGAGCGAAAAACTCGCAGAGTTCCCGATTGAACTTACGCAACTCACGATTTCAAACTGGGATTGGAGCGACGATTTTGACAAGCAAATCAAAGAAACGATGAATCGAACGCAGCAGGTTCGCCAAGCGGAACAGGAACTTAAACTCAAGGAAACGAACGAACAGCAACAAGTGGCGATTGCAGAAGCGGCAAAGCGCGCGGCGGAACTTGGCGCGGAGGCGGAACTTGTGAAAGCGCAGAAAGCCGCAGAAGCAAAGCGTGTGGAAGCGGACGCACTTGCGTATTACAACGAAAAAGTTGCGCAGAATTATCAGGTGGAAATCCGCTTAAAAGAACTTGAAATCCAACTTGAACGGGCAAAACGCTGGGACGGACGCGAAGTTCCAGAGTACATTCCGCTGAATCCCGCTGGCGGCGTGGTAACGCTTCCAGCAAAAACCGAATAAAAAAAAGCGACGGTTTCTTTTTTGTCGAAACCGTCGCTTTTTTGTTCACCGAACGCAACACTCGAACTCACCGCGCATTTTGTCTTTACAGAATCGCGCTGGTTGAGCCTGTCGAAACCTGCGCACGCTTTGTGTTTTTTTCGTGCTGTCGCTCATTGTTTACAGTGATTGATGCTCTCGAAACCACCGTTTTATTCGGCGACTAAAGCCGAAACTCAAAAAATCATTTCATCAAATCGGCGTATTTTTTTGCAAGACGCGCCGATTTTTTTGCGGCAAGCCCGCAGTAATTCGCAGGATTTTCAAAGAAAAGCGACGGATTTTCGATTCCGAGTTTTTCAAGTTGATTTGTGATGTCTGCAAATTCTTTTTCGTGCGTCTTCAAAACCTCAAAAAATGTTTTTCCAGATTTTTCCGCTTCAAGCGTGATTTTGCGGATAATTTCGTGTCCGTCGTTGTAGCCCGCTTCGCCCAAAAGAATGTACGCGGGTTCTGCAAGAACTCCGCCTTTGACTTTTCCGCCCGCGTTCTGCAAATTTTTCGCCATTGCGTCTTTGTCTGCCTGTAAGCCGCTTACGACGCTGTTCATTCTGGCGACCGCCATCGCAAAGCCGCTGATGTTCTGAAATTTGGTCCATAAAAAATGTCATCACGCGCGGAGAAAACGCTTTCCAAAGCGATTTGACGTGTTCCGAATTCCATGGATTTCGTTTTTGAGGCATCGTGGACGAACCGACCTGAGTCGCAGAAAAATACTCAAAAACCTCGCCGATTTCGCTTCGCTGCAAATTGCGCAAATCGTCTGCAAGATTCGCGATGATTCCGAACGCCACATTCATTTCAAGCAAAAGCCGCAAAACGTGTTCCGCTTCCACAAGCTGATTCGAATATTCAGACGGCTTGAGTCCCAAAAATTCCGTGTAGATTCGCTCAAGTTCTTCGGGGTCTTTTACAATCATCGAAGGTCCGTTGTAACAGCCGACCGGACCTGCAAGTTTTCCGACCAAATCGTCCGAAAGTTCCTCGATTTTCAGAATCGATTTTCCCAGCCGCGCGACGAATTCCGCGATTTCCCAGCCGAATGTGATAGGAACGGCGTGTTGACCGTGCGTGCGTCCGACTTGTGGCGTTTTTGCCTCGCGTTCGGCGATTTCGCAAAGGTGCATCCCTCACTGCGAAGAACCCCGTGGCTCGATGAGCAGAGCATGCTCCAGTTCGGTCAGGAGGAGACGGATTTCCT
>CAJOEO010000192.1:2810-3713 GCA_905233535.1 uncultured Treponema sp. | reverse complement strand
TCGTCTTTGAGCGTAAAGTACAAATGTCCGCTCGCGTTTGGACGAAAATTCGACACTTCGCCTTCAACAACAACGGACGGAAGCGAATTTTCTACTAGTTTTTTGACGATTTCTGTAATTTCGGAAATGCTATACGCAGAATCTTTTTTTTCCATACAAAAATTATATTAGAATTTTGAAATTTCGTTCATTGTATAGAGTCTGTTTCAAAATCCGTCCGTTAAAAATATTTTTTTGAGTTTCTGCTCTTGACAAACATCGCGCCTGCCTTAATTTGCTCTTCGTTGATTCCGACAATAAAGAAATATGGAAACAATTTCGATTCTGTTTGCGCCGTTCGTTTTACCTAACGATAGCGCGTTTCGTCTTGTTGTAAATCGTTCGATTTTGTGGGCTAATCGGCACGGCTCAAAATCGTTCGTTTTTTCTTGCAATGAAAATGCCGACGACGATTTTCCGTCTTGCGAGATTGTTCGCAAAGAAAAATGGAACGCCGCTTCTCTTTGTCAGGAAATCGCAGAATGTTGCAAAAAATCAAATGCGGATACTGCTATTTTTTCGTGGATTGATTTGCCGTTTTTGAATGACGATTTGACGGACGAACTTTTGAAAACTCACATTGAATGTGTTGCAGAATATACGTTTGCCGACGGATACCCTTACGGACTTGCGCCAGAAATAATCGACGGTGGAGCGGCTGGAATTATTGCGCAACTTGCAAAAGAACAAGACGCTTCAAGAAACACTTTTATGTCCGTGATGAAAAGCGACATAAATTCGTTTGAAATCGAAACGGTGCTTTCTGGAACGGATTTTCGTCAATTTAGGTTGGCGTTTTTCCTGCACGGAGACGAAGGCGCGAAACTTTCTTGCGCGCGTCTGTCGCCGTTCGTAAAAGAAGAC
>CAJOEO010000192.1:0-2617 GCA_905233535.1 uncultured Treponema sp. | reverse complement strand
CCGTCGCTTTTTTGCGAGCCGCTTCTTCACGACGATTTTTTGAAAATCGTGCAAGAAATTTTGTCGCGTTCTCTGAAAGTTTTAATCGAAACGGACGGAATTGGTGTAACGGAAGATTTGGCGCAAAAAATCGCGCTTTTTGAAAACGCTTCAAAAAATGTCGATTGGATTGTTGATTTGGACGCTTTTAGCGCGGATTGCTACAAAAAAATTCGATTTGGAACGGAAGAAGATTTTGAAAAAGCAAAAAACGCTGTTGAGATTCTTTCTCAAAAATTCCCGAATCGCGTTTATCCGCAATTTGTGCGCATGAAAGAAAACGAAGACGAACTTGAATCTTTTTTCCGATTTTGGCAAAACAAGGAAAGTCCGTCGAATGGAAAAGTCATAATCAAAAAATACGATTCGCTTTGTTCGACTTTGCCAGACAGAAAAGTCGCAGATTTGTCGCCGCTCGTTCGGCTTCCGTGTTGGCATCAACGTCGCGATTTGGCGATTTTGTGCGATGGTTCTGTTCCGCTTTGTCGTTCTTCCGTTCGTTCGCGAATTTTGGGAAACGCGCTGGAAGACGGCGTTCAAAAAGTTTGGGAAAACGGGGCGGAAATTTTTGCACAGCACGCAAAGGCGCAAAATGCGGACGAGTTTCAAGGATTGAACGAAGCGTGTGGGGGTTGCGATGAATTCTATACCTTCAGTTTTTAATCAGCGAGTAATTAGTCGTTCTGTGATTGGCGGACACGAAAAATGCCCGAATATTCGTATGAAAGCCGCTGTGGTTTTGTTAAATCGTCAATGGAGTCCCAGCCGCGAAAAGTCGCTTGGAATTCTTCTTGGTGAGGGATTTGAAGAAGTGATTTCCGTGGAATTGAATCCCGATAACTACAGCATTGAAGACGTTAGCCGACGTTTTCCTTCCGTTAAATTTATAATTCCGTTGGAAAGCGTAACGGACGGCGACCTTGTGAACATTTGCGCAAGCGAGGTGAAAGCGCAATATTTTTTGATTTTGCGCGATACGCTTGAATTGCAACCGAATATGCTTTCGCCGATTCTTTTTGAAAGACTTGTAAAAGATGAACCGTATTGTGTCGTTCCGCGCCTTACGCTTCAAGGCGGAGTTTCATTTCCGATTGTTTTTCGTCCGTCGTCAAAAAAATCGCAATTTGAAGTGGAATCCACGGCAAAAGTTACGGACGGTGGCGCGACGCTTTATCCGTTTGACGGAATCGCGCTTTTTAATAGAAGAAAATTTGTTCAACTCGGCGGGTACGATTACACAATCGAAAATCCGTATTGGCAAACGCTAGATTTGGCGTTTCGTTCGTGGCTTTGGGGCGAAAGCACGCGCGTTTCTGCGTCTTTTGCTGCCGTTTACGGTTCTTCTCGTAGCGAACAAGATATTTCTGCAAGTCAATATTCAAATCGATTTTTTTTGAAAAATCTCGCACCGATTTTTGTGCGCGACCACGGAGAATTGTCGCGTTCGGCGTTTTTTAGATTTTTGCCACGGTCTTCTTGCGGATTTATAGAAGCGTTGAGTCAATTTTTGGACGCGCGTTCTTGGGTTTCAAAAAATCGTTATCGTTTTCGTTTGGACGCGGTTTCACTCGTCGAAAAATGGAGTTGAATTGAAAACGAAATCTTTGTAATTTTGATAAAAAATTTGGGAAATGGAGGGGAATTATGAAGACGATTGTTGCGGTTCAATGCCGTTTGTCGTCGAGTAGATTGCCGCAAAAAGCGTTAAAAACGCTCGGCGGGCAAACTGTTCTGGATTGGACTCTTAGCGCGATGCACCTTGTGCCTGCCGATGGATATTTTGTTGCAACCGACAAAGATAGCGCGGAGGAACTTTCAAAAATTGCACAGCGAAACGGATTTGAACTTTTTGTAGGTCCGCTCGAAGATGTTTTGGAAAGATTTTGTCTGTTAATCGAAAAAACGGGCGCGGACGCGGTGATTCGTGCGACCGCCGATAATCCATTTTTGTTTTATGAATCCGCGATTTCACTTTGCGAACAATTTTCTCGCAGACGCGAAACTGGAAAATGCGATTACATCACTTGGACGGGGCTTCCGCACGGAAGCGGCGTTGAAATGTTCGACGCAAAATCGTTGCTTTTGGCGCGTGAACAAACGTCCGACCCTTACGACCACGAACACGTCGGTCCTTCGCTTTACAATCACCCCGATAAATTTGTGAGCGTTATGCTTCCTGCGCCTGCGCAGTGGAATTTTCCGAATCTTAGAACAACGATTGATACCCCCGCGGACTATCGTCGTGCGCTTGCGATTGTGCATAAACTTTCGTTTGAAAATGCAAATCCACCGTACACGTCAGCGCAAATCGTTTCAGTCGCGTCTGACCCCGCGATTTTTTCGCCAGTTTTGTGCGTACCGTGCGTAAAAAAAGGTCGCGGTACGGGGCATTTGCGCCGTTGTCTGTCGTTGGCGACGGAACTTGGCGCGGATTTGTTTATTCCGTCAGATGCGTATTCAAATCTTGCAGAAATCCCCGATTTGTTGAACGAAGCAAAATCGAACGGGCTTGAAGATTGGCAGATTATTCACGAAATTCCCGAAGACGGATATTCTCTCGTTTTGACGTACGCTTTTT
>CAJOEO010000191.1 GCA_905233535.1 uncultured Treponema sp. | reverse complement strand
ACTTTTTCCGTGTCGAGTTTCCAACGAATCGAAAGACCCGCCACAACGCCCGCCATTCCTGGATTTCCCCAATAAGAATTATTCTGAAAATCTATCCAACCGCCTTCCAAACCAATCGTAAGCGACGGCGAAAGACGAAACGCCATATTCGCGCTTGCGCGATACCAGGGAGCATAATGATATTTTCCGTTTGTAACGCCCGCGTACGCGCCCGCAGAAATTCCAAATTCAAATTCTAGGCGGGACGCTGGATAAAAAAGCGTGCTTGCGTGAATTCCCACGGGAATTAGAGTTACAATAGAGTCTTCGCCTGCTCGCAATTCTGAAGAACTGTTTTTTGGAATTATAAATGCGCCAAAAGTTGGCCCGATGTTAAAAATCGAAGTATTAACGCCCGTTTCCAAAAGTGCGCCACCACCGAACGAAGCGAATCTAGAATAATCTCCAGTGGTTGCTGATAAAAAAGGAAACGCCATTTGTGGAGTCAATTTAAAAGTCAACTCCGTAGCGCAAATTTGAAAACTGAAAAAAATCGATAAAAAAAGCAGAAAAAATTTTTTTATAGGCATTTCTCTTTTTTCGGCGAACTGTTATTCGTCGTCGTTGTCATTATCTTGTCTAAAAAGAACTATATCCTTGAGTTTTAAAGAATACGTTGAATTCAATTCTCTTCGGGGTGTGAGTTCGCTTTCAACGGGAACGCTAACCGAACTTACGCAAGGCAAATAACCAGGCGCGTTTACTTCAATCGTAAAATCGAAGCGCATTGATTCTTGCGCTTGTTGCGTTGGAATCGGTCTAACCCAAAAAGAGTACGTTCCGTGCGTGGTTTTAAACGTTTGCGCAGGATTTGCCCAAGTTTTGTCAACCATCGAAACGAGTTCTCCGTTAAGGAAAAGCGAAACCGTTGCGCCCGTAATCGGTTCAAACGTCGCTCCGTCCAAAACCGACCCGATAAACGTTGGAAAATTAAACACGGGATTTGCAGCCACATCTTCGACTTCGCATTCTGCACGACTTAACGTATGAAAAGGTCGTTTCGTCTGATTTATGAGCCTGATTCCTTCAATTCCAAGAGCGTCGATGTCCGCTCGAATCTGAATATCTTGAGAAAATTTGTTTGCGTTGTGCGTAACTCCGCGACCAGAAACAACGTAACGTGGCGGAATTCTGTTCAAAACGTAACTAATTGCGTCAAGTCGGCAATTTTCGCATGAACAAGAAAGCCATGGCGTGCCTTCGCTTTCAAGATGTTCGTAAAGCGCGTTTACGCGCTGTGTAACAAGGTCTTCCATTATATTGTGGACGTTCATTTTTTCTCCTAAAAAAGAAAATTGCTGTTTTTTACAATACTTTTAATTATAGTCTTTATCAACGCTTATGAAAACCGCGCCATAATTCAAAGAATCGGTAGTTTTCGCCGATTTTTTGAATTGAACAAAGAATATTTTAATAAGGTGTACTTGTTGAAATGTCGTTCTTATCGTCTAAAATGATTAAACAGAACAAGTTATTTTAGAATATCATTAAAATCTAACAATGAGAGAGAAACGCAGAACCCCAAAAAATTATTCATTTTCAAAGATTCTCTTAATCGTGTTGATTTTTGTTTTATTCAAAACTTCTGCGCACGCAATAACGTTTTCCGTTTCGGTTTTGCCGCATTACGCTTTGCCAATCAGCGAAAGCCATTCGATTTCTAGCGGAACTGGCGTTGGCGCGAAACTTTCGTTAAAGCCTTTTAGATTTATGGATTTTTTTGTAAAAGGCGATTATCTTCTTCTGACAATTCCAAAAGTCGATTCGATTAAATTGCTGAGCGCGAGCGTTGGAACGGGCTACAATATTCCGCTTTCCGAACGTTTTTCGCTTTCACTTGCTGGTGAAGTCGGTTTTTCAAAATCGCAATACAAAAGTTCGCTTTCTGGCATTTCGGCGGCATTTTCTGCGGGCATAAACTACAAATTCCGACCGTCAATAAATGTTGGCACGGAAGTTTCGGCATCGCATTTTTCTGGCGGCGGCTCGCAACTTTTTACGGGCGCGTTTTATTCTCCGTCCGTTACGCTCAATTTAAGCGAATTATTTGCAAGCAAAATGGACGTTCAAATGGAAGTAAAAGAAATTCAGCCAGTTTTTCCAGTTCTTCATTCTTGGTACGAACACAATTCATTCGGAACGATTCAAGTTGTAAACGAAGAAGACGTTTCTATAAAAGACGTTTCCGTGAGTTTTTATCAACCGCAATACATGAGCCAACCGACAGTTTGCGCGACGATTCCAAAAATTGGCGCGGGCGAAAGCGCGGACATTCCGCTGACCGCTTTTTTCAACGAACGAATGTTGGATTTAATCGACAAAACCGACGCGCAAGCTACCGTTACGGTTTCTTGGAGCATACTTGGGCAGAAGCAAGAAAAAGAATTTCCGATTACGATTCCCGTTTACGGACGAAACAACATGAGTTGGGACGACGACCGAAAAGCCGCGTCTTTCGTTTCGTCAAAAGACCCCGCGGCGTTGTGGTTTGCAAAATACATTGCGGGACTTGTGAGTGGCGACATGAGAAACGGCGTACCTGACAACATTCAAAAGGCAATGGGCATATTTGAATCCTTAGATAAATTCGG
>CAJOEO010000190.1 GCA_905233535.1 uncultured Treponema sp. | reverse complement strand
AAACTCGGCGAGGATTTTTTGCATACGAAATTTCCCCTCGACTGCGAGGCGTTTCTGCTTTTGACATTTGACGGAAGCGCGGAAGAAATAGATTCTGCCGTGAAAAAACTTTCCGTTCTTTTGGAACGCTCGGCGGAAAAAATCATTGCGCTCGATTCTGAAAAAATGTGCGCGAATGTGTGGCAAATTCGCGGCTGTCTTGTAAAAGCGGTCGAGGCGACGAGCGAGCAAGAACCACTTGACATCGTTGTTCCGATTGCAAAAGTTGCGGATTTTGTTGAGTTCGTTAATAAATTGGAAAAGAAAAGCGGAATGCAGATGATTTGTTTTGGACACGCGGGCGACGGAAATGTGCATTTGTGCGTAGTGCGCGGAAATCGTAGCGAAGAAGTATGGAAAAATGAACTGCACGAAAATCTTTCCGCGCTTTACGCTGAGGCGCAGAAATTGGGCGGTCTGATTTCTGGCGAACACGGTCTTGGAACAAGCAAACGCGATTTTTTCTTTGCTGAAACTCCTGTCGCGAATGTAGAATTGATGAATTGTGTAAAGCGGGCGTTTGACCCGAAGAATCTTTTAAATTCAAATATTGGATATGTAAAATAGGGGGCTATTATGCCAGCATTATCAAATCGTACAAATACATTTACAGACAGCGTAATTCGCCGAATGACGCGCGTTTCAAACGAGTACGGCGCAGTGAATCTTTCGCAAGGATTTCCTGATTTTGAGCCGCCCAAAGAAATTCTTACTCGTCTTGCCGAAGTTACAAACGAAGATTTCCACCAATATTCCACGACTTGGGTAGCGCAGAATTTCCGCGAGGCTCTTGCCGCAAAAATTGCGCATTTTTCAGGAGTTGAAGTTAACCCGAATACTGAATTAGTCGTTACTTGCGGTTCAACCGAGGCGATGATGGCGGCAATGATGAGCGTAACAAATCCAGGCGACAAGGTGATTGTGTTTTCTCCGTTTTACGAAAATTATGGCGCGGACACGATTCTTTCGGGCGCAGAACCGATTTATGTGCCGCTCGTTCCGCCGTCTTTCTGTTTTGATGCTAATGTGCTTGAAGATGCGTTTCGGCAAAATCCAAAGGCGATTATCGTCTGCAATCCGTCGAATCCGTGCGGTAAAGTTTTTACGCGCGAGGAACTTACGGTTATTGCAGACCTTTCCAAAAAATATGACACATTTGTTATCACCGATGAAGTCTACGAGCATATTTTCTACGCACCCCACAAACACATATATATGGCAAGCCTTCCAGATATGAATGAGCGAACGATTGTCTGCAATTCGCTTTCAAAGACTTACTCAATCACGGGGTGGCGACTTGGATACACGCAGGCAAATCCGAGAATTACAGATAGAATCAAAAAAGTACACGATTTTCTTACAGTCGGAGCGGCTTCTCCATTGCAAGAAGTCGCCGTTACGGGACTTCGTTTTGGCGATGAATATTATCGAGATTTGCAAGAAAAATACGCGCACAAGCGGAATTTATTTTTGCAAGGTTTGGATTCAATCGGCTTGCAACACACCGTTCCCGAAGGCGCGTACTATATTTTGATTGACATCTGTGAATTTGGTTTTGAAAGCGATTTGGAATTCGCCGAAGTGCTTTCAAAAAAAGTTGGAGTTGGAGCAGTTCCTGGCTCAAGTTTTTTCAAAGAAAAAGAAAATCGCTTTGTTCGTTTGCATTTTGCCAAAAAAGATGACACCTTGAACGAAGCATTGAATCGGCTTTCGGATATTTATAAGAAGTTACGATAAAAAACAAAATCGAAAAATGCACAAAAAAAACGCTCCATATTTGGAGCGTTTTAAGAGCGGCAGAAGGGAGTCGAACCCTCGTCATCAGCTTGGAAGGCTGAGATAATAGCCGTTATATGACTGCCGCACAATCTTACGCGATATTGGGTTTGAACCAATGACCCCCGCCGTGTGAAGGCGATGCTCTACCGCTGAGCTAACCGCGCAAGTCATGTTCAATATTATGCAGAATTGACGAATTTTAGTCAAGCGATTTTATAAAAAATCTTTTAAATTTTTGGAGAAAAAATTCTAAAATTCATCCAGGGAAAAAGCGTGTGCTTTTTTTCGATGGCAGTTAGCCATTCTGTGCTTACGGTGTTTGAGCCAAGCGAGTCATAGACGACAATAAACGATTTTATACACTCCTTGAATCGTTCTTGTGCGTATTCTTTGAATCCTGCGTCGTCGTGAATGAGTCTTGCCCATTCACCGTCTTGTGCAAGCATGAGTTCTTTTGCGCCAAGATTCAAAAGTCGGATTTTTAAACCTGTGTCGTGCGGGAATCTGTCAGAAATGTCTACCATTCGTTCGCACATTTTTCTCGTGTAACGAACCAGCCAAGAATTTGTGCTGTCTAGTAAATTTTCTGCAAATCCGTCTTCCGTGGCGGCACTTGGGAAAATGCGGATTTGTTGCATTTCTCTGTCGCACAAAACGTCTGAGCAGCCGCACAGTTGAATTTTGTCGCTTTTTGAAGCGAGTTCTACGACTTTTTCAAAAAATGTTGCGCCTTCTTCCCATTCAAAGCCGAATTTTCGGGCGTTAAATGTGCAAACAAGCGTCGATTTTACGAAATCTTCTGCTTGTTTTTCTGCAAAATCTTGCGCGATTTTTGAATCGTAAACGTTGCCGTCGTTTGAAAAATAGCGGTAGCCCGTTGGAAATCTCGCGCTTCCTTCTTTTACAAAGTCGCAAAGATAGTCGGACGAAAGTTCAAATCCGATGTCGCTTGCATTTGCGCGAAATACACCGTTTTTTTGGATTTTTTCGATTTCTTTTGTGGATTCTGGGTCGGCGGCAAAAAACGCGAGCGGACTTTGTACGTCTTTGCGAACTGGCGCGAAAATTCCTTTTTCTGCAACGTCGGGACTAAAAAAAAGTCCGCGACTATCGATGATTGTATAGTTTACGCCAAACGAGCGGAGAATTCTTTCGATTCCGTTTGTGTAACCAAGATAGGGCAGAAGAAATCCGTCTGGCAGTGAACCGAAAAAACGTTTATGCGCGTGAAGCCCCGCTTCTATTTGTGCGGAAACGACTTCTTCCATATCTGCGTAATGCGGAAGATACGCCCAAGTCGCACACGTTGCCAAAAGTTCAACTCGTCCTTTTGACGCAAAATGCGCGATTTCTTTGATTATATTTGAACCGTAGCGTTCAGTAAAATCTTTGAGGTCGTTTCTCGCTTTTTCGAGAATTTTTTGCGCAATGTCGCGTTTTTTTTCGTCGTCGGAAAGTCGCGTCAATTCTTTTTCGCCGAGCGAAATTCGTTTTTCAAGCCAATTAACGTATTGTTCGCAAATAAGCGGGTCGGTCAAAAGTTCGCAAAGAACGGGCGAAACGACAAGCGAGATTTTTCCGTCGATATTGCTCTCTTCGAGTTTTTGAATCGTATTGAGCAAAGGCAAATAAACGTTTGAAATCGAACTAAAAAGAATGTCGTTTTCAGCCCCAAAATTTTCTGCGCCTTCGATGTGCCGAATGTAACATTGATGAAGCGCAAGAACAAGGCAAAGATTTTGTTTTTTCTTTGAAAGCATAATGACTCCGTTTCAAGCAAATGATTCGCGGTGGGAATCGTAATGGACTTTTAGCACGTCGCGGATTCCTGAAAGTTCAAGCGCGGGAGAGATTTTTATGTCGAATCCTGGTCGAATTGAGTACAAAAAAGGCGAGC
>CAJOEO010000189.1 GCA_905233535.1 uncultured Treponema sp. | reverse complement strand
ATTTTTTCAAAAACTGTTGTGTTTTTCCAACCGAAAAAACTTGAAACGTAAATCTTTGTTTTTGTATAGGGGCTTCCGATGTATGCGTGCCAAATGAATGCAAAATCTTGGTCTAGAAAAACGTCGTAAAAAATAAGATTGTGATAAAACGCGCCAAAATCCGCGCCTGCCACAACGTATTTGTTTTCAAAATCGTACTTTCCGACAAATTGTGTCGTAAAATTGAGCGTTTCCATGTCAAAAGAAACGCCCGTCGTTCCTTCAAAATATTTCGCGCTAAAAACGTAAATCGCGTCGGCGTTTATTTGCGTCGCCTTAAAGCCTGTTTGTTTGTTATTTCCAACTGACGCGCTTAACTTTTGCGAGTACCAAAATCCGTCATCTGCAATGGCGCGTGCGCCACAAAAAAGAAACGCACATGCTATGCAGATTTTTTGTAGATTTCTATCCCCCCCCCTATATACAGATGTAGAGTGTTTATTGAATTCATATTTTTCCTAAAGAGCGAGGATTTCTTTTCTTTTTTCCATCATCGTGTTGTAAAGTTCGGTGTAATCTGTTTGAGTTTTTGCGCGTAAATTTTCTGTAATTTCGCTGACGGGGGCAAAAAGCGGCGTAAGTGCGAGATTTCCAAGAACGCCTTTTAGAGCGTGCGCCTGTTCAAATGCGCCGTCCCAATCTTTTTGCGCGAGTTTTTCGCCGAGCGTTTCAAATCTTGCGTCTTTTAGACCCATATTGACCATGCGCAAATAAAAATCTTCCTTATTTAAGCATCGCGCAAGCCCTTCTTTTGTGTCTGCGCCAAGCGATGAAAGTCCTTCTACTGTAATCATTTTATTCTCCGTTTTTTGTGTGTTGAAATTGCCAATTTTTATGCGCGAACGCCTTGTTTTAAAAGTTTTGCAACCAATTCTGGCGGAATCGCTCTTGAAAAATAGAATCCTTGAATTATGTCGCAACCTGCTTTTTTCAAAAGTTCGTACTGTTCCTTTGTTTCCACGCCTTCAGCAACCACGGGAACGCCAAGATAACGCGCAATATCAAGAACCAACTCAACCATTCGCATTTCTTTTGAACCGCCCGCAATGTTTCGCACACACGCCATGTCCAATTTTAGCGCGTCGATTGGAAGAGAAGTGAGCATATTGAGCGACGAATACCCAGAACCAAAATCGTCCATTTCCACGCGGAATCCTGCCTCTCGAAGTCGATTGACGACAGAAACGATTTGGTCTGAATTGTCCGTGTACGCGCTTTCGGTGATTTCCAAAAGATACGCACTCGGTTCAATTCCGTTATCTTTCATAAGTTTTAAAAGATAATCAAAAAGTTTTGCGTCGTAAATGTCCACGCGAGAAACGTTCACGGAAACTGGAATCGTAACGCCAAGTTTGTCTTTCCAGTCGCGAATCTGCTCGGCGGCAACTTTCCAAACGTAATGGTCGAGTTTTTGAACGAGTCCGTTTTTTTCAAAAAGCGGAATAAAATCCGTGGGCGAAATCCGACCAAATTCTGGGTGCTGCCAACTTACCAACGCTTCAAGGCTTGAAAGCACGGGGAATTTTCCTTTGATGTTGTATTTTGGCTGATAAAAAACTTTGAATTGTTTTTCTTTTAGCGCGGTGTCAAAATCAGAAAGAAGCCGCGCCACAAAAACTTCGCGGTCGTGCATTTCTTTGTCGTAAACTGCAACTTTTGAACCGTATTTTCCGCGAAGAGAATTGCACGCTTGAAGAGCGCGGTCAAATCGTTGTTCTAGCGGAACTTCTCGATAAACGTCTTGAAAAACGCCCATTCTGATTTGAATTTCCGTTTCCGTTAAAAGTTCCGTTAGATTCGTTTGAATTCTGTCGAGGAGTTTTTTGTAATTTATCGAATGAACGACGTAAATATAAAAAGTGTCCGCGTCGTATCGGCACGCAATTCCGCCAACGCTTTCCGCAAGTTGAAAAACCTCGCTTGCAATCGCTCGCAAAACGTTGTCGCCGTAAGCGCGTCCGTGAAGTTCGTTTATGATATGAAATCGATTAAAATTCAAAACGATTGCGTCCATGACGGTTTCGGTGCGGTGTTTGTCGAATTCGTGTCCGTATTCAAAAAAGAAGTCCCGCGTGTAAAGTCCCGTCAATTCGTCGAGTTCCGTCGCTTTAATGAGATTTTCGCTTTCGTACAAATCAATCGAATGTCGAACTCGTGCAAGTATTACTTCTGGAAGGTCGTAAGGTTTTGTCAAAAAATCCGCCGCTCCAAGTTGCAAACTTTTTACTTCTGAAGATTTTTCCGACGTTAGAACAATTACAGGAATTCCGCGAATCATCTCGTCTGCTTGCATTGCCTCAAGCACTGTAAAACCGTCAACTTCTGGCATTAAAATGTCCAAAAGAACAAGCGAAAGTTCTTTTTGGTGCGCGTAAATTTGCGCCAATGCTTCCCGTCCGTTTGTCGCGTAAATGACTTCGTAATCTTGTTCCAAAATCATTCCGAGTATTTCACGATTCACCGCCTCATCATCAACGACGAGTATCGTCCTAAAAAAATCTATATCACCTAATTTTACATTAACCTGATATAAAATAGTCCGAAGTGCTACCGAATTTGTTTCATTCGACTTCAAAAATCCATAGATTTATGGTAGGATTCTTAAAATAAATATTAAAAGGATTCGGACTTTGAGCGATGAAGAAAATCTTGGTTGTTGACGACGAAAATGTTTCGCTGATGATGACAGAGAATATTCTTGCCGAACGTTACGACGTTTCGTGTGCGTCTTCGGGTGAGCAAGCGGTGGAAATGTTTGGTAGGCAAAGACCAGACATGGTTCTTTCTGATTTGCGAATGCCTGGAATGTCTGGCTACGAATTGCAACATACGCTCAACGAAAAAGCGGGTAGGGCAGTTCCGTTTATGTTTATGACCGCGGACACCGACGACGCAACGGAAAGTCGCGGTTTTGAAAACGGTGCGCTAGATTTTATCCGAAAACCTTTTAGAGCCGACGTTCTTTTGCGTCGCGTTGGAAATATTCTTCGTGCGGTGGACATGAAAAGGGCGGCAACCACCGACCCGATGACTGGACTTTTGAACAAATCAAGTGCGCACGCGGCAATTGGCGAAATGTGCCGAACGAGTCAGGGCGTTTTGATGATGGTCGATTTGGACAGTTTTAAGCCTGTAAACGACATTTATGGACATTCCGCTGGCGATATGATTTTGGTTCGCTTTGCGGAGATTTTGCAGGCGGTCGTTCGTTCTTCTGACGTTGTTGTCAAAACGTTCGCGAAGAAATCGTAATTGAAAAAAAATCGCGTTTTATAAATCGTTGTATAGTGGAAGCCGCTCAAGAACTTTTGGGAAAAGATTGTGCGATTCCACTTGGCGCGAGCATTGGTTGCGCATTCGCGCCCACTGATGGTACAGAATTTGCAGAACTTTCGCAAAAAGCCGACAAAGCACTATACGAAGTAAAACGAAACGGAAAACACGGTTTTCGTTTTTATAGTAGCGTCGATTCTTCACAAAAACAAAAAAACGGAAAAGACGCGCTTTCTGCTGTCGTGCAGATTTTGGGCGAGCGCACAAAAGAAAAAGGCGCGTTTGTGTTGCCGTTCGAGCAGTTTAGGAGCGTTTATCGTTTTCTTGTGCGCTTAAACGCAAACTACGGCACTCGCTCTTGGCTTGTAACGCTAAACATTCGTTTAGAAGACGGACTTGATTCTGCAAAAATCTGCGAAGATTTTTTATCCGCTTTGCGCCCCTCGCTTCGCAAAAGCGACGTTGTAACTGAAAGCGCGCGCGGGCAATTTTTGGTTCTTTTAATGCACTCAGAATTTGAAAACATCGACATGATTTTAGACCGAATTCGCGTTGCTTGGAAAAACTTGGGCGGAAGTCTTCTATTAGAAAGCGAAGTTCGCGAAATTTCTTCGGAAATCTAAAAAAAATTTTAAGATTCTTCGCGATTTGGAAGAAAAAAATGCGTGGGCGTTTTTGCTAAAAGTTTTAGATTTTTTCCGTTAATCGGAAGAGTCAAACATTTTGCGCAAAGTTGAAGTTTTTTGATTCCGAGTTTTCGGGCGATTTTGTTTTTTTGAAAATCGCCGTGGCGGTCATCGCCCGCAATCGGACACGACGCGCTTGCAAGATGAATCCTTATTTGGTGCGTTCTACCAGTTCCCAAAACGAGTTTCAAATGCGAAAAAACGAGTTCCATTTCGTCAACATTTTCTTTCCAAGTTGACAAAACTTCAAAATCCGTTTTGGCTTTAAGTTCTCGTTCTCCTTTTTTTACGTTCGACAAAATCGTTCCGCGCACTCTTTCTTTTCCGTTGATTTTTGGAACGCCAAAACAAATCGCCTCGTATTCTTTTTTTACGTCCTTTTGTCCGATTAAATGAATCCATTTTGTCGCAGATTTTGCGTTTTTTGCGACGATTAAAAGTCCGCAAGTTTCTTTGTCAAGTCGATGAACAAGATGAATCGGCTGCCCGACGATTTTTGGCAATTCCACGTCAAGTGAATGGGAAATGCCTTGCCCGCCTTGAACTGCAAGCCCAGAGGGTTTGTCAACAACAAAAATCTCGTCATCTTCATAAAGAATTGGAATCTCTTTCATATTATCTTATAATATCATATATGATGAATTTTCGTAAAATCTTAGTTAGTGCATTGTTTTTGATTTTTCCGTTTTTCGCTTTTGCGGAATTTGTAACGTCGGATTTGTTTGGTTACAGCGTTGACATTCCCGAAGGTTTTGAGATTTTGGACATGAGCGAAGACCAAAAACTCGTCCAATTTTCGCAAAAGAATTTTCCCGCGACGATTCTTCTTTGCGTTTACTCGAATTCTGAATTTTCGTCGGCGCAAACCGCACTTTTGGGGGCGTTCAAAAAACTTGGCGCGACTGGCGAAATCAAAACGGTTCGTTGGCGAAGGCTTGCGTGCGCGGCGAGCAAATTTTCAATGGAAGACAAAAACGGCATTTTTGGTGGACAATCACAACGCGGGTGGGCGGCGGCGTTTCCGCTTGTTCAGAAAAAATCCATTTTGGTCGCGCTTTCGTTTGTGCCGCAATCTTTTTGGAAAGAAGGCGAATGCGTAGCAAAATCCACCGTGGATTCTGTGATGTTGGACGTTGGCAGTTTCAAAGAACCTGGAATTTTGACTTCGCTTGAATATCCGCAAAAAATTCGCCTTCCAGTAAATTTGAAAATCGCGGACATTGACATTGAAACGCAAGTTTTCGCCGAGGATTCCGCGGCAAGCCAAGCCGTAATCGACCGCGAGTTTAACGTTTTTTTGATTTACGCAAAAAATTCTCTGCCTGAAACGACTTTTGCTTGGCAACGATTTTACAGAATGATTATGCGAGATTCGCTTGGACGATTAAAAAAAGCGTCGTTTGATATTTCGTCTGCTCTTCAAAATCTCGCTCTTGAAAAAGACGAAAAAAATCCAAAGGCGGCAATCGCGGCGATTCTTTTGGAATGGGTGCAGAATTTTAAATACAGTCGTGCCAGCACAAACATGAACAAAGCGGATTTTGCAAACATCGTTTCCGTTCTAAAAAACGAAGGCTCGGATTGCGACAGCAGAAGTCTACTTGTCGCGGTTCTTCTAAAAAATATGGGGATAAATTCGTGTTTTTTTGTTAGCGCGAAACATTCCCACGCAATTTTGGGCGTTTCGCTTCCTGATAAACAAGGTTTTTCGTTTGACGTTGACGGCGTTCCGTTTTTAGTCGGCGATACTGTCGCAAAAGGCGCGACGCTCGGCAAAATCGACCCAAAACAAATCGACCGTTCAACTTGGGTGGAAGTGGAATTTCCGTTTTAATTTATTCTGCCGTTAGAATTTTATACGC
>CAJOEO010000188.1:2522-7159 GCA_905233535.1 uncultured Treponema sp. | reverse complement strand
ACTTCAGAACATTTTTGCGCCTCTTCTTCGATTTCTGTACATTTTTTTTCGTCGTTCCATTTTTGATTAAAAATGCGAACCAATTTTTCGTTTTCTTTTGCGTCCAAAACGCCGCCGTCATTCATTCCAAATTTTATACCGTTGTATCCTATTGGATTATGACTTGCAGAAATATAAACAAACGCATCTGCTGTATGAGAATATGCCATTATTTCAGGAGCAGCGATTATGCCTGCGTAACTTACAGCGATTTTTCTCGCCATAAAAACGCGAATCATTATCTCTGCAATTTGCGGACCTGTCGGTCGCGTGTCGATTCCCAAAACGATGAAAGGTCTTTGTATTTTTTCAAGAATAAAATCAGCAAAAGTATCTGCAACGACACCAGCAATCAAATGATTTTTTTTGCCAATTTCTGGAATATTGTCGTTGCTGTTTCCACTAGACGCAAAAACCTTGCGCCAGCCAGATGCAGATGTAATTAAACCGTGTTCCATAAGTAAAAGATTTTAGCACGGAAGATTTTGTTTGTCGAAAAGATTTTCTTTTTCGTTGCGCCCGATTTATCAATTTGCTATCATTTTTTGTATGAAACTTTTTCTTTTGCGTTGGAATCCAGCGATTTCTTCGTATACTCCACAAATGCACAGCGAAATCGTTAAACATTCAAAATGTGGCGAATTTCCAAAAAATCTGAATTGGTCTGTTCACGATTGGAAAAAAGTTGAACCTGGCGACTTTTTTTTGCTTTGTCAAATCGGCACAAAAAACGACGGAATTACGGCAATGGGCATTTTTGACGGATTTCCAGAATTGTCAAAAGATAAGCGCGGTGGAAAAAAACGAATGCACTATGCAAATATTTTCTTTGATTTTGTTTTTGACCGCGAAGAATTCCCAGACCTTTTAAGTTCCCACGTTTTGAACGTGGCGTTTCCAAATATCAACTGGAATAGCGGATATTCTGGTGAACTCGTTTCTGAAAACCTTGCACCTAGAATAATATCCTATGTGTCTAATATGGTATCGGATTATGGTGCAAACTGGGGAAAACTCCTTTGGAATATTTGAATAACGAGAATCTTTCGCAAATTGAACGAATAAAACAAATGGAAATTCATTTAGACGAATCAAAAAAATGTGCAGATGAATTTCTTAACGCAATAGATTCTTATGAAAAGTTACTTTTTAATGTTTCTGTTCTGTCAAAATATTATTCTAGTGAACAATGGAAAATCGATTTTTCCGACGACAGCGCGGGGAAAATCCCGTCAAATGTAAAGCGTGGCGTTCTTAGCGAAGACGAACCGTTTGACGTTTTGGATTTGCATTGTCAAATCCGCAAAAATCTTTTTTCTCTCTGTGAAAAAATCTCTTCCGCGTTGAACGGCGAATAATCTTTCTGTTTCTAAAAATCCGAATTTCTGATAATCTTGAAAAAATTTTTACACCAAAAGGGGCTAACATGAAACTTTGGGATTCAGGGGTATTTTACAAAGGCGGAAAATTTGTTGCCGACGGCGCGGACAAAGTTGGTGGCGCGAAAAAAACGATTGCGTATTCTATTCTGCAAAAACACAACACAAGCGGCGACGAATCTAAACTCAAAATAAAGTTTGACAAAATAACGTCGCACGACATTACTTACGTTGGAATCATTCAAACGGCGCGCGCGAGTGGACTAAAAAAATTCCCGCTTCCGTATGTTTTGACGAATTGCCACAATTCGCTTTGCGCGGTTGGCGGCACGATAAACGAAGACGACCACATGTTCGGTTTGACGTGTGCGCAAAAATACGGCGGAATCTACGTTCCGCCTCATCAAGCCGTCATTCATCAATTTGCACGCGAAATGCTTGCAGAATGTGGCGCGATGATTTTGGGTTCTGACAGCCACACGCGATACGGTGCGCTTGGAACAATGGCAGTAGGCGAGGGGGGCGGCGAACTTGCAAAGCAACTTCTCGGAAAAACCTACGACGTGAATTATCCAGAAGTGGTTGCCGTTCATCTTACAGGAAACGTGATTCCTGGAGTTGGACCACAAGACGTTGCAATCGCAATTATAAAGGAAGTTTTTGCGTCGGGATTCGTCAAAAACAGAGTCATGGAATTTATTGGCGACGGAATCAAAAATCTTTCTGCGGATTTTAGAATCGGAATCGACGTTATGACGACCGAAACGACGTGTCTTTCTTCGATTTGGGAAACCGACGAAAAAATCGAAGAATGGTACGCAACTCACTATCGCCCGTCTGCGTTCAAACGACTTTCTGCGCAAGAAGGCGCGTATTATGACAAGGCAATCGAAATCGATTTGTCGGAAATCCGCCCGATGATTGCGCTTCCGTTCCACCCAAGTTGCGCATAT
Organism: uncultured Treponema sp.; assembly: GCA_905233535.1. Taxonomy (GTDB): domain Bacteria; phylum Spirochaetota; class Spirochaetia; order Treponematales; family Treponemataceae; genus Treponema_D. The sequence continues at coordinate 4,788 of CAJOEO010000188.1, read as the reverse complement.
ACGATTGACGAGGTGAACAAAAATCTACTTGACATTCTCGACGAAACGGAAAAACGCGCAAAAGTGAGTTTTGGCGACAAAGTGAATTTTACGCTCAAAAATAAGATAATCGACGGAAAATTCTACGTTGACCAGGGAATCATTGCGGGCTGTGCGGGTGGCGGTTTTGAAAACATTTGCGCTGCTGCCGACATTCTCAAAGGAAAAGACACGGGAAACGGCAAATTCGTTTTGAGCGTTTATCCTGCGTCAATGCCCGTGTACATGGAATTGATGAAAAACGGTGTTTTGGAGCAGGCGACACGCCAGCAAACGGCGCGTTTTCGATTCGACATTCAACGCGAAATTTTCCGAACCGCGAAGGCTCAAAAATCCAAAACGGACAACTCGCGTCGGTCGCGCTTATGGACGCTCGTTCGATTGCGGCGACTGCGGCAAACAAAGGATTTCTCACGCCAGCAACCGAATTCGATATTGATTTTAGCGGGAAAAAATATTTCTTCGACAAAACGATTTACGAAAAACGAGTATACGATTCAAAAGGCGTGGCTCACCCCGAAGTCGAAATCCAATTTGGACCGAACATCAAAGATTGGCCTGCGATGAAAAATCTTCCCGACGACCTTTTAATAAAAGTCGTTTCAGAAATCCACGACCCCGTAACCACAACCGACGAGTTGATTCCGTCTGGCGAAACGTCGTCTTTCCGTTCAAATCCGTTGGGCTTAGCGGAATTTACGTTGAGCCGAAAAGACCCCGCGTATGTTGGAAGAGCAAAAGCCGTGCGCGATTTGAGTGACGACGTAAAATCGGAAGTTGGTGCGGTTTGTTCTGCGCTCGGAAAATTCAATGCGGAATTTTCAAAACGCGCAAAGTCGGCGGGACTTGGAAGCACGATTTTTGCCGTAAAACCAGGCGACGGTTCAGCGCGAGAGCAGGCGGCAAGTTGCCAAAAAGTTTTGGGTGGCTGGGCAAACATCGCAAACGAATACGCCACAAAACGTTACCGCTCGAACCTTATAAACTGGGGAATGTTGCCGTTCATCTACAAAGACGGCGACAAAAATCTTCCGTTTGCAAACGGTGACTACGTTTTTATTCCGAACGTCAAAAAAATGATTTCGGAAAAAATCCCGACAATAAAAGCGTTCGCGGTAAAATCAAACGGACAAGTAAACGAATTTGAACTTTCCGTGGGCGACCTTACGGACGATGAGCGAAAAATCATTCTTGCAGGTTGTTTAATCAATTTCTACAAAGAATAAAATTCTTCTAAAAAACGCGCGGACGGCTTTGTTTGCTGTCCGCGTTTTTTTTCGCCTAAATCTCTATCATTCTGATAGGAAAAGTTGTAAAATCTAAAAATTCAAACGATTTTTATGGAGAAATTATGGAATTTGTTGATTTGCAAATGCCAAAATCTGGCGATACGGTTGTGGTTGGGCTTTCGGGCGGCGTTGATTCCACGTTGACCGCGTGCCTTTTGCAAGAAAAAGGTTGTCGCGTGATTGGCGTTACAATGTCGCTTTGGAAGGGCGACCTTCCGCCACTGCCAAACGGAAAAATCCTTAAAAGTTCATGTTACGGACCTGATGAAATCGAAGATATTGAAGAATGTAAAATATTTTGTTCAGAGAGAAACTTAGAATACCATGTTATTGACGTAAAAGATTCGTATCACGATAGAGTTTTAGAATATTTCAAAGCAGAATATCGTGCTGGAAGAACACCTAATCCATGCGTTCGATGTAATTCTCTAATAAAATTTGGCGCACTTTTGGACGGCGTTCAGAATCTCAAAAAAATCGTGCGCCCAAAAGACGGACTTTGGAACACGTCTGCGCGTCCTGCAATGATTTCGTGCGCGTCGGACGCAACAAAAGACCAAGCATATTTTTTGCATCGCGTCCCCTCGTCCGTGTTAGAAAAAGTGAGATTTCCGCTTGGATTTACACAAAAAAGCGACGTTTTTCGTATGGCAAAAGAGCGCGGATTAAAAGCGGCAGAACGCGAAGAAAGTCAAGATTTTATACCGAGCGAATATTTTGACCACATTTTTTCCGATAAACCGAGCATTCCAGGCGATATAATCGACCTTGACGGACACGTTCTCGGTCGTCATCGCGGAATTGAACACTACACGGTTGGACAGCGAAAAGGGCTTGGAGTGAGTTCAACGCGCCCTCTTTACGTTCATTCGATTGACGCGAAAAAAAATCTCGTCGTTCTTGCCGACAACGACGATTTGCTTTGCAATGCGTTTATC
>CAJOEO010000188.1:0-2497 GCA_905233535.1 uncultured Treponema sp. | reverse complement strand
CCGACTTGCAAGCAGAATGGTTGCGTGCCACATAAAAAAGTTTGACGGCGACGGCGATTTTCAAGGAAAACCCTGGCTTATTATGTTTGAGCAGCCACAGCGGGCGGTCGCTCCAGGACAATCCGCGGTGATTTACATTGACGGCGTAATTTTTGGCGGAGGCGTGATTTCAAAACCGTTGAATTGAATCTTTGACGAAAAAATCAAGAAATAACAAAAAATTATCCAAAGATTTTGCAAAAACTTTCTTCATTTTGAAAATTCCATTTTGAGCCAAAAAAATGGCACGGAGGAAAATATGAAGAAAGTTTTTAATTTTTCGTCAGCGTTAAGAACGCTTGGAAGCGCGATTCTTTTGACAATCGCAGTGATTTTGCCACTTTCGCCGATGTCGTGCAAACTCTCCGACGACGACGAAAGCGACGGTGGCGACACTCCCGCTATTGTTTCGTGTTCGATGATTGACGAGAAAACCGTGAAAATCGATTTTTCCGAACCCGTTTCGATTTCCGACGTAAAATTCGACGAAAAGGACATTTCGCAAACGGACGCAGAATTGACAACCGAAAAGGAAATCAAACTCGATGAATCTGCGGAAGTCGGCAAAACGTATACGATAAAAGGAAACGCGACGAACGAAAACGGCAACACTTATTCTTTTTCGGGCGAAGTTTCGGGCTTTAACAGCAATCCCGCGCGCCTAATTTTGAGCGAGATTCATACTTCAGCAAGCGGAAAAAAAACTGGTTTTGTTGAGTTGTTTGTTATCAAGGGTGGGAATCTATCAGGATTTGAAATTGTTAGCGGATATTATGGAGAAGATAAAAAATATAAATTTCCAAACTGTGAAGTTTCAGAAGGTGAATATATCGTTGTACATTTGTGGCGTTCTGAAAAAGAAACTGGGAATATGATTGATGAAATTGGAACTGATTTAACAAAATCGACTGCAGAGTGGTCTTCAAATTCTCGAGATTTTTGGGCGAATTTGGATAAGCGCAATTTGGGGTTAAAAAAAGATGTTGTCGTTTTGAAAAACAACAGCACAATAGTTGATGCTGTTCTTTATTCTGGAGATATTAAGGAATTTTCTGGAAGTTTCCAAAAAGAACTTGCAAATAATTCCATTTCTGCTGGAATTTGGACAGGCGCAACAAGTGGGGAAACTTTCAATTATTCAGACGGAATAAATAATGCGAACAATTCTCTTTCTCGTCAAAATGTAGAAAAAATATACGGCAGATATAAAGCAGGTCAACTTCCTGGTAAGATTTCTACAAGTGAAGAAGATTGGATTGTAACAATGAGCGATTCCGTTTCAGATGTTTTTGGTGCTACGCCAGGCGAAAAAAATAGTTCAACGAAATATGTGAAGACTACAAAATCAAACTAAACCCGCGACAAAAATGGTGATTTCGACAAAGCACAAATCGCCGTGGAAAAACGATTTTCTTGCAAACGCCGTGAAAAATCCACAAACGATTTTTTGCGGCGTTTTTTGTGCCAAAAGTCTTCAAATCTGATAGATTTTATCCTTGAAAAAAGTTTTAGAGGTGAAATATGGCAGAATTATTAGCACCCGCGGGCAACGTTGAAGCGTTGGACGCGGCAATCGGCGAGGGCGCGGACGCGGTTTATTTAGGTCTAAAAAGTTTTAACGCACGGCTTCGTTCGTCAAACTTTGCGTGGAATCAATTTGAAGCGGCGGTTTCAAGCCTTCACAAATTGGGAAAAAAAATCTACGTTACAGTCAACACTGTCAGCGAAGAACGCGACCTTGAACGACTATACAGATTTTTAAGTTATCTTGACAAAATAAAGCCAGACGGACTTATAGTTCAAGATTTTGGCGTAGTTAGAATGTGCCAAGAATTCTTCCCGAATCTTGAACTTCACGCTTCAACGCAAATGAACGTCGAAAGCGCGGCAGGCGTGAATCTACTTTCGCGAGCGGGCTTAAAGCGCGTCGTACTTGCGCGAGAATTGGGCTTGGACGAAATCCGTTCCATAAAAGAAAAAACGAACGCAGAACTCGAATTGTTCGTTCACGGCGCACTTTGTGTCAGCGAATCGGGACTTTGCCTTTTTTCAAGTTTTCTCGGCGGAAAAAGCGCGAACCGCGGAATGTGTGCGCAGGCGTGCCGACGATTTTACACAGCGGACACAAACGAAGGCGAAAAAAAAGGATTCTATTTTTCGCCATGCGATTTACAACTAATCGAAAAAATCCCCGACCTCGTTGAAATCGGAATCGAATCGTTCAAAATCGAAGGGCGCATGAAAAGTGCGGAATACGTCGGTTCTGTCGTTGCCGCGTACCGCTATCTTCTTGACCACTATAAAGAAGACAAGAAAGGCGCACTTGCCACGGCAAAACGTCTGCTTTCCACGGATTTTGCGAGGAGCAAAACACAATACTGGTATAATTTCAAAAACGAATCCGAAGGAATTGCAAAAGCGGGCGCGAAAATCTTAAATCCGAACCAAGCGGGCGGAA
>CAJOEO010000187.1 GCA_905233535.1 uncultured Treponema sp. | reverse complement strand
AAAAAAAGCGGTTCGAGAGGCGGTTCGAGAATTGCCAGAGAGAGAGGCGGTTTGCATTGAGTTGTATTTTTTTTACGACAACAATTATGAAGAAATCAGCCAAATCACAGGCGAAAAATTGAACACCGTAAAATCGCACATTTTTAGAGCAAAAAAAATTTTGCGTGAAAAATTGAGGGAATTTTATGAACGCTAAAATGATTTTTTTTAACAACGCAAAAAATTCGATTTGCGAACGCACGATGAACGAATATCTTTTGCTCGACAAAAACGAAGTGTTGCCTGCTCGTCTTTCCATGCATATTATAAGTTGCAAAAAATGCCGTACAGAAATCCACTATTTGAGTCTTGCCGAACGGCTTGCCGCAGAACCTTTAAAGCAACGCGAACTGAAAAACAGAAAACCCGTAACGATGACGCAGTGGGTCGTTTGCGGAATATTGATGACGATTCTTCTTTTGGTGTTTGGGATTGCAAGCCAAAACCGCGGGACAGGGCTTCAAATCGGATTTTATTTGGTTTTTGGCGTGGTTCTTTGTTCGTATTGCGCGATTTTTGTCGCAAAAAACTTGGATTATTTTGTCAAAAAAATCGACAAAAACCTAAAACAACCGTCTTCGTTTTTGTGATTTTTGTAAAAAAATGCGCAAGGCTTGGCGGAAACCTGCGCATTTTGAAAAATTATTCGGTTTTGGCAAAAGTCAATCTGTATTGTTTTTTGCCGTCTTTAATGACGTAATTAAAACTTTTTTTGGAACTGTCGAGTCTGGCAAAATTGCGCCAACTCAATTTTTTACTAGAACCAAAATCGCTTTTTAATCGTGCGTCAAGCCGAAAAATGTCTTTCGCTGAATCGTAAGACCAACTCCCCGCCCCAATGTATTCTGCACTTTCGCCGAATTCGTCGTAAGTGATTAGCGTAACTTTGCATTTGTTTTTTTCGTCGAGGACGATTTCGTAAGTGTCATCGGTTTCGCTTGAACTGCCCTGCCACGTTCCCGCAAAATAATTCGGCATGGGGATTTTTGAAACGAGTTTTTGCGCAAAATCGGGAAGTTTTCGGTTAAACTCGCCCCAATCCGCACACGTCATGTTCGCTTTCGACAAAATTCGCGCGGTTTCCACGTCAATCGTGCGCGCCGTTACCGTCATTTTTCCGTCCATTACGCTCACGTTGCCCGAAATAATGCAATCCGCGTTTAGCATTTTGCCGATGTTTTTTGCAGTCGCCATGTCCGTGTAACCCGTCGTCTGCTGAAAATCAATTTCTTCAAGAACTTTGTCGATAAGACGACGTTCCACGATGATTAAATCTTCGTTTTCGACGAGTTTGTCGGTGAGCAAATCGCTCATCGTTGCCGTGCGACTTCCCAAATTGAAATTGTCGCTTTCAAAACCCAGAACCGCGATTGTCTGCGCGCGAACGCTCGCCGCAAAAATCGCGGCAGCCAAAACAGAAAGAAGTTTTTTCATAATGTCTCCTTGAAATGATTTTATAAATGCAATGTATAGCCGACAGATAAAATGTTTGGTGCAAAAGCGACGTTTAGATTTTTCAAAGCGTTTCCGTTGTCAATTTTGGAAACCCATTTTTGTTCATAATGGTATTCGTTATCAATGAGTAAAGCAAAAAAAGTAATTAAAAGCCCACCCCCACTAAGCGCACAGCCAACTCCCCATTCACCCTCAAGTCCTCCAATAGTCAACCCTAAGACGCTTGCAGCAATTCCACTTGAAAACAAAAAACTTTTTCCCAAACCCCAACCATCATCGATTTTTATCTCTTCCCAATGTCCGCTTCTGCTTGCTGAAACTTCCTTTGCTTTTTTTTCTGCTTCTTTTTTTGCGCGTTCTTCTTCGGCTTTTTTCTCTGCCGCCCGTTTTTCTTCAAGTTCAGCAATTTTCTTTTCATCTACATTCGATTTTGAAGTTTTTGCAGGATTTTCTCCGCTCGCTTTTGAAGAAAGGGATTCGCACCATTCTTTGACTTTTTCAAGCGCATCTAAAGAATCTTTCAATCTTGTATTAGCAGGAAGCGAAGCAAGGATTTTCGTTGTATTTACATCTTCAACACGAATAACAACAAGAATATCTCCAGTTCTTAGTCGTCTGAATTGCCCAACAACAACTTGACTTGCGTTTAATGCTCGCCCCAATTCCGCAACTTTTTCAGTATTTGACCATTCCGAACTTTGAAAATTCACTTCGGCTTTTATTTTTTCAAAACTGTTTCTGTCAACAACATCAGCCTCTCCCGTATTCGCATATTCAGAAATAAACGCTTCCGTGATTATATCCACATCTTCTTGGTCTACTCCATTTGCGTCAAAAGGTGCAACCACAACAACAGGCTTGCTCTGAGCAAAACTAGTTACTAGCGCAAAAAACGCAACCAAAAACATAATAAATCTCTTCATCTAAAATCTCCTCATATGCCAGCTGATACTATGCAACTACACAGCAAAAATTACATAAATACGAAGCATATTCTACATATATCCGTATTATTTTGCAACGGATTTATGAAGTAAAAATATTTCGTATGAATGTTTTAGACAGAATTCGCGCATTGCGGCTTGAAAGAAATTGGTCAGAATATCAGCTATCGGAAAAATCAGGGCTTACGCAGTCAACCATTTCGGCGTGGTTCAGAACAAAAACGCTGCC
>CAJOEO010000186.1 GCA_905233535.1 uncultured Treponema sp. | reverse complement strand
ACCGTTCAACTTGGGTGGAAGTGGAATTTCCGTTTTAATTTATTCTGCCGTTAGAATTTTATACGCATCTGTTGGATTTTCGCTAGAAAGAAGAGCCGTTCTGATTTCTTTTTGCTTTAATTTGCTAGTAAAAAAACTAAGCGTCTGAAGATAATATTGATGCTGTTCTTTTGCAGCCGCAATCATAATCAAAAGACGAACAGGCACGTCGTCGATTGATTGAAAATCGATTAAATCGTTTTGGCAAATTCCAACACTCACGACCAAATCCGTTACGGACGCAAGACGAACGTGTGGAATCGCGATTGCGCGACCGATTGCCGTTGACATAAGTTCCTCGCGCTTTAAAATTTCGCTCGTCAATTCTGACTTGTTTTTGATTTGCGGGGCAGTCCCAAGATTTTGCGCAAGCGCGGTTAGCGCGTCGCGTTTCGTGGAATGTGGAATAAAAATAATTCTATCGGGAGAAAGAATATTTCGTACAACAATTTTTTGCGAAGACTGATTCGATTTTACAGGCGCAGAAAGTTTGTCGTTTACCCATTTTTCGATTTTTGATTTTTTGAAACGCCAAACCGTTCCGATTTTTCCCGCGGGAATTTCGCCTTTTTGCGCCCAATCGTATACTGTACGGTCGGAAACTCGCAGATATTTTGCGACTTCTTCGATTGTGAGAATGTCGTCTTCCATAACGATACTCCGATTTTATTTACTTTTTTATGAATTGCTATGAAATATTTTGCAAAGTTTGCGTTTTGTTGTCAAGAAGCGCACCCTACGCAAAAAAAATGTAAAATGTCGTTTTTACATGAAAACTAACGATGTTTTTTCCTTATTTTGATAAATCGTGCGTATTTTTGATAAAATAGCGTCTATTTCAAAAGATTGTCGAATTCTCTATAATTTGTCGCTGAAAACTACACAAAAATATCTGATTTTTATAAAAAGGAATCAAAATATGAAAAAAGTTGAAAATCGTACTCCCGACCAAGAAAAAAAACGGCGTAAGATTTTTTATTCGTTGATTGTTGCCGCGTGTGTGATTTACGTTTTTGCGTCGGCGCAACCGCTTTCTCAAGAAATCCATTTTGTACCTGCTTGGACGATTGATGTTGACAAAAATTCTCGCAACGAACGCATTTTGGAGCGACTTTCGCAAGAAGACGGCGCAGCAAAACTTTTTGAAGAATCGATTCCATACAAACTTGGGCAAACGGCGGGTTATTTTACGAAAAACGGCACGGTTCTTTCGTACAAATCTTTTCCATACAAAGCTACGATTTCTCAGAATCTTTACACGCTTTATGGAACTCATTCGTCAAACATTAGCGTTTTTGACAGAATGGGAAGCGAGTTGTTCAAAATAAAGCAGACTGGATTCCCGTATTTTTCTGGCGATGATATTTTTCTTTTTCTTCCAGGCGGAGCGTCTTTTGCAAAAATCGATTCAAACGGCGATGAATCTTGGAGATACGAAGGTTCGTCCCCGATTACTGCGTTTTCGTCTTCAAAAGGCGGCGTTTTGGTTGGATTTGCGGACGGAAATTTAATCGCGTTTAACGGAGAAGACGGTTCGATTCTATACAATTTTGTGCCAGGCGGAAGCGAATATCCAGTCGTTCTTGGCGCGGGCATTTCTGCGACGGGAAAATACATAGCAACGGTTTCGGGGCAAGAAAAACAGCGGTTCATTTTGGCGAAACGAGAAAGCGGGCGGGCAGACGTTGTTTTTCACAAGTATTTGGACGAAGAAACAAGTAGACAACTTTTGATAAAATTCAGTCGCGATGAAGGTTCGGTTTATTACAGTTACGCTGGCGGTTTGGGCATTTTGAATTGCAAAACGCTTCAAGATTCGTGGATTTCGATTGAAGGGGAAATTCTTTCGATTCAAGAAGACGAAGAGGGAACGGCTTTTATTTTAAGCCGAAACGGCGGGACGTATTCTGTGAGTGTCGTTGAGCCGTTTGACGAATATTCTGGTTCGTTTTCGTTTGACGCAAGCCATGCGTTTATTGAAGTAAAAGACGGTTCGCTTTTTGTTGGACACGATACAAAAATTTCGAGAATTGACATTCAGCATAAATAATGGAGAAAAAATGAAAAAATCGGCAAAAATTATTGCGATTGCACTTTGCGCTTTTGGTTTTGCGGTTTCGGCATTTGATTGGCCTCAAAATCAAATTATGTCGGACTCATTTCATTCGTATTTTGCACAGTTGCGTGGTGGTGTTATAAGTCCATCTCTCATTTTTTCTGATACGGAAGTCGTAAAAGCAAGCGACGACGGCAGACTCGTCGCGCTTTTGTGCGAACACGGCGACAGCGAATTGTTTGAAAGCACGCTTGGAAACGCCGCGATTGTGGCGCACAAAGACGAAATGCTCACCGTTTATGGAAATTTGGACGATTCAAAATCTCTTGTGGACGTAAAAAACGTGGAAGCGGGGCAAGTTTTGGGCGAATCGTCGAATTCTGGTTGGCAAGAAGGCGATGGCTGTTTGGAATTTCAAGTTGTTGACACAAAGTTGAATTCGTTTGTAAATCCACGAACGCTTATGCCGCGTTTTGGTGACGAACTTGAGTTGGCTCTTTCAAACGTTACGGCGGTAAACAAAGCGGGAATGGCTTTTAGACTTTCTGTAACGAATGCGATTAACGCAGGAACGTATTTGATT
>CAJOEO010000185.1:2762-3449 GCA_905233535.1 uncultured Treponema sp. | reverse complement strand
GTTTTTCGGGGCGAGGATTTTTTTGACCCGTACTTTTTTGATTCAAAAAAGCAGGCGGAACTTTTTTTTATTCCAGAAACGCAAAACGAAAAACTTTCTTCTGTAACAAAAAATCTTTTGGACGCGGGTTTTCGTTTTCAAATCGATTCGCCAGTTCAAATTTCGTTTTGGCTTTCCGTTCTGCCGTTTTTGATTTTTGCGGCATTTTTTTTGATTTTTGAACAAAAAATCTCGTTTTTGGGAAATGCGTTTTTTGCCGTTTTGCCGTTTTTTCGACCGTCTGCGACGCTTGTTTTTGCGTGCATTGCGGCGCAAATCTTTCTTGTGATTCTTTTTCGTTCGCTAAAAAAACGATTTTTTGTCGTTTCTGTTTCCGACGTGATTTTTGTTTTTGTTCCGTTTTTGATTTTCACGATTCCGCTAATTTTTTTTGGCGAAGTGATTTTTTTTGCATTTTGCTTCGTCGCTTCGATTTTGATTTTTGTTTGTGGCGAATTTTTTAATGAATCGCAAATCTTTTTTCAAATCAGAAAATCAAAATTGCAAAAAATCTGTTCTTCTTTGATTTTTATTTTGATTGGCGCGATTTTTTCATTTTTCGCATTGAATTCAAAAAACAAAGAAAATGAAAGTGGAATTTCGCTTTGGATTCCGTCGCCGATTGAAAATCCGCAAAACGAAGAATCT
>CAJOEO010000185.1:0-2688 GCA_905233535.1 uncultured Treponema sp. | reverse complement strand
CGTTTCGATTTTTGAATACGAAGAAAAAGACGGACGAATTGTGGAAACGCAAAAAGTTGTTCTTTCGTTTGACGAAGATTTTGTAGAATCGGCTTCAAAAGATGGAGAATATCCGTCCGCCGTTTCTTTGATTTCGTCGCAAAATTGCGAAAACTTTGGCTATGTTCGGCAAAGCGCAGGAAATGCGCCCATTTGGTGCATCGTTTTGTTTTTGTTGATTCCGCTTGTTTCTCTATTGTATGATTCATTTTTGCGGAAAATCGTGGAGGAAAAAAGAGCATGATAAACTCAAAGGAATTCGTAACGGAAGAAAAAGACACGTTTTCTTTGAGCGTGCGAGCGTTTCTTCCAAAAATTGCGCGTATTCCAGTTTTTGAAGAAGGAAAAACAAGCATTAGCGTAAAAGTCGGCGATTTTGTGCGAGAAGGGCAACTTCTTGCGCAATCGAATTCTGTTGTTGTGCGTTCGTCTGTACCTGGCGAAGTCGTTTCAATCGAGCGTGCGTATTACGCAAACGGAAAACCTGGACTTGTTGTTTGCGTAAAAACTGGCGGAAAATTCACTTATCTTGCGCGTCCGTTAAAAATCGACGACGATTGGCAAAATTTGAGTGCGGACGAAATTGCACAAAAAGTTAGAAAAGCGGGCATTGCAAACACGTTTTCTTCTTTTGAGCCGATTTTTTCGCAAATCGAAAAAGGCAAAGGAAAAGTTTTGGCGGTGCGCCTTTTTGACGACGACCCGACTCGTAGCGTGGAATCGTTTATTTGTGAAAAATATTTTGAAAACGTTTATTTAGGCGCGAAAATTCTTGCACGCGCTTGCGCTTCCTCGGCAATCGTTTTTGTTTATGATAAATCTAGTTCGCAAGAACGGAAAATTTTTCGCGAGAACGGAGAAAATCCCGACGATTTTGAAATTCCAATCTTTTTTGTGGCGTTAAATTCTAAAACGTATCCGTGCGGTTCAAAAAACGAAATCGTGCAAGCAATAAAAATTCTTTCAAAATCGGTTTTCAAAAAAAACGAAGAAGTTGCAAAATCGTTGAGTTCGATTAGCAAAAAGGACATTTTTGTAGATTCGCCGTGCGTTTTGGCGGTTTTTGAAGCGATTTGCAAAAATCTGCCAGTTCTTTCGAGATTCGTGCAAGTTGGCGGCAACGCGCTTTTTTCTAGCGCGATTCTTCGCGTAAAAATCGGAACGACGATTCAAGAATTGGCGGCAATGAGTGGCGGATTTCGGGGCGAAGTTGGGCGCGTTTTAATAAACGGTTCGATTTTAGGAAAAGCGTGTCCGTCGCTCGACGTTTCCGTTTCAAAATTTGTAAAATCCGTAACATTTTTTAGCGAACAACGACAAGAAAGTCGAATCTATCGCGAAGTTTCGTGTATTCGTTGCGGTTCTTGCAGAAAAGTTTGCCCCGTACACATTTGGCCAGGAAATGTTTATCGCGTGTTTCGCAACGTGCAAATAAAAGGATTTGACGTAAACGACGACGAAAAAGCCGTGCTTTTGACAGCGCAAGCGTGCGAAGGTTGTTCGCTGTGTTCTGCCGTTTGCCCGTCGCGACTTCCGTTGGCGCAAACAATCGCGTTAGCCGCCTCGCATTGGGGAGAAGAAGATGGACAAGAATAAAAAATTCGCTCGTGTCGCGCTAAATCCTTTTAAATATCTTTCGATTTCCGTTAGAACGGAAGTTTGGTTGATTTTTTCCGTTCTTTGCGTACAGATTGTCGCGCTTTTTTTAACAAAAAGTAATTCCGCGCTTTTTGTGATTTTTTCGTGCGTGATTGCAAGCATTTTGGCTGATATATTTTCGTTCAAAAAAGATTTAAAAGACCCGTTTTTTTGGCTTTGCGCCGTGATTCGCGGGATTTTGACTGGATTTTTTCTTCCAGATTCGTATCCGTGCGGCGTGGCGTTTGGAATCGTCTTTTCGGTGATGTTTGTGAATCGTGCAGTTTTGGGCGGATTTGCAAATTCTTGGGTGAACCCCGTCGCGGCAAGTGTGGCGTGCGCTTGGCTTATTGGGCTTGGCTACTTTGCGCCGTTTCTCGTCGATTCGGATATTTTTTCACAGAGAAATCCGTCGCTTGCACTGATTTCCGACGGAGCGATAAAACAAATCGCGTCTGACGCAAAAATAACCGCGTTTTTAAACGAATCGATTTTTGCGCGGCTTGGCGTTTCGATTCCCACGGGTTACGTTTCGCTTTTAGTGGATTCTGGCGCATCGATTCCCGCTTTTAGATTCAATCTTTTGACGCTTTTTTCGACGTTGATTCTTTTTGCATCGGGCGCAATGGGAAGAATCATATTTGGAATTTCGTTTGTTTTGTACGCGCTACTCGTCAGATTTATTTTGCCGTTCGTAAATTCTTCCCCGATTTTTCAAGGCGACGTGATTTTGGCGATTTTTTCAAGCGGATTTTTGTTTGGAACGACATTTTTGCTACAGTGGCATGGAACAGTTCCGCTTGGTGGCCGATACCCGCTTGAGTATCGACAAGGTCTCGAACGTGAATGGCGCCTATGCGATTGTGGTCGCTATGGGTGGCCCCGAAAAGTCTCCGCTGTTCAAGGTGAGCGCGGGTTCCCTCGTAAAGTCGGTGGCATGGACTCCCAATGGATTGAATATCCAGCTTGCCGTTGGCGCAAAGCCGGTCATCTTGGTGCAGGATGGCGCCT
>CAJOEO010000184.1 GCA_905233535.1 uncultured Treponema sp. | reverse complement strand
CATAGCCAAAAATCACCGTGTTAGCAGGATTCGTGCCTACGAGCGTGATTCCTGGCTTTGTGATGACAAGTTTTTCGTAGTAAAGTCCAGGCTGAATCAAAATCGCAGAGCCTTCGCCGACCGCCTCAATCGCGGAAGCAATCGTTTTGTACTGCTCGTTCGGTCCGACAGTTGCCGCAAAATTCAAATTCGGGATTTCTGGATTTGCGTTCGTAACTTTCGATTCGTTTTTGCTGTACGGAAGACTTTTCAAATTGATTGTGCCGTTTTCAACCGCGCTTTTGTCTGCAAAATCCGCGCCCTTGCCGATTTCTGCTCCGAGCATATTGATTCCCGCGGGCTTCTGCTTAGGTCGCTTACTTTGCGGACCTGGGTCTTTTGAGCAGGCAATCGCGCTTGACAAATCCGCGCCGACTTTTTTTCCGAGTTCGTCAATCGGAGTTTCATCGACATTTTCGTCCAAAACTACAAGAAGATAGGCGTAGCGTCCAAATCCGTTTGTAGAGCCGTCGTTTTCGCCGAATTCAAGATAGTTTCCGTCGCCCAAAAGATAACTTTGTCCGTCCGCAAAAGAAATCGAGCCGTCGTTGTTCGTCTGTTTTGAAATGTCTTCGTGTCGAACCACGCCGTCGATTATGAGTTTTGACTTCATCGCCTCGGGATTTTCAACATCAAAAATCATTCGATATTCGTGCCAATCGGATACGATGTCGAGTTTTTTTCCGCTGGAAGTTCCGTCTTCTGTCAAACGGCTTTGGCTTTTTGAGCCTTTGATTTGATTCGACGAATTATGGCGCAGAAGCGTTTGGTATCCGCCTTTCTGAACGAATCCGTACAAAATGCCGAACGGCGTTGTAGATTTGTCGGGGTCAACCGCGCCCTGCGCCCTAAAGATGAGCGAAACGCGCTTTTCGTTTCCCGAAAGTGGCAGAACAATCGCGTCGTTCGTTCCGTCAAGCGTGTTGAGTTTGAGGACTTTTCGCCCCGCCTTGTCGGAATCCACGAGCGAAAAATGCTTGGCGTAGTTGTCGCCAACAAGCCAGCCCGATTTTGCCAAATCGTCGCGAATGTCGGTTTTGTTGTTTGCTCCAGGAACATACAGATTCCAGCCCGCCGACGGCGTAAACGATTCGCGCGTGTTTGCAACCTTTTTCTCGCCGCAGCCCGCCAAAAAAACAGCGGAAGCCACCACGGAAGCAAGCGCAAAAGCATTGATTTTTTTCATTTTTTCCTCCTTGAAAAAAACTGATGAATCAATATACCCCTTTGCACGATTTTTTTGTAGACATCTTTCGCGCAGAAAATGCGACGCATTTTCAAGTTTCGAGAACCTCAACCACTGTAAAAACACGCCCGCACGGACGCGGGCGCAAAGCCGAACGCAAAACTACGTTTTGCTACAACAAAAACGAAACACGGAGATTGAGGCTCTCGAAATCTCCGCACAAAAAATCAGAATTCTACCGTCGGAAGAAAATCTTTTATTGAGGTTTCCTTAAAATCTCTAGGAATCATCTCGCCGTTTGTAACGTAGGCGATTTTTATGCCAGTGCCTGCGATTGCGCTTATGACGTTGCCGTAGCAGTTCGTTTCGTCGATTTTCGTGATTATTGCGAATTTCGCACCGTATTTTTTGATTTCTTTTTCGATGACACTTCTTTTCATCGTGGCGGGAATTGTAAGGTAGATTTCAGAATCTTCGGAAAATAATTCGGAGATTTTTTCTTGGTTTTTCGTGCTAACATCGATAAAAATTACGTCCACTTTTTCGTTATTCTCTTGGACAATTTTCTGAACGTCAGCCACTAACTCTGCGGTTTCAACTTTTGCATTTAGCAACACCCCGAACCTGATGATTTTTTCCATCGCCGCAATTTTTATTATATCCGTCGAAATAAGCATAATTTTAGTTTTTTTCGCGCGTGGAACGTCTATTAACAACTTTCCAGCCATTTTTATAAGCGAAGTCGTTTTTCCGCTTCCAGCCGCTCCGACCGTCAAAACAATGCGCGGCTTTTTTTTATTTTGCGGGATTCCGAATTCCACAGAATTTTTGAGAAAATCATTGACGGTTTTTTTAACGCTTTCAAATTCGACATTCTCGCAATCCGCATATTTTTGATTCAAATTCTCCGTAATTTTTTTGATATATCCAGCCGAAAAATCGTTTTCCTCAAGAATGGACACGATTTTTGAAATTGCCTCAATGTTTTGCATTTTTTCCTCCTTGAAAAAATTATGAATCAATATACCCATTTTCACGATTTTTTTGTAGAAATCTTTCGCGCAGAAAATGCGACGCAGCAGAAAATGCGACGCATTTTCAGGTTTCAAGAACCTCAACCACCATAAAAAAACGGAGGTTGAGCGACAATTTCGGTGGTTGAGCCTGTCGAAATCCCTGCGCGTTTGCCTTGAACGAAGCCAAAACGAAAATCGACCACTCAAAAAAAGGTGCGCAAAACGGTACAATTTTCCCATGATTTTCGTCATTCCAAAAGGACTTGAGCCGTCTTCGCGCGAGCCGCTTTTTTCGCGTGAAAGTTTGCGCTCGCTCGTCGTGCCGCTGATGATTGAGCAACTTCTGACTTCGCTTATGGGAACGGCAGACGCGATGATGGTTACGCGGGCGGGAAGCGCGGCATTCTCGTGATAAATGTTTTTTCCGCAATGGCAACGGGCGGCGCGATTCTTGCAAGCCAGTACATCGGAAGCGGAAAACTCGACAAAGCGTCGAACGCGGCAAAACAGTTGATTTTGGCGGTCTGCGCGATTTCGGTCGCGGGCGCGGCGGCGTGCATTTTTCTGCGAAAGCCGCTTTTGTCGCTGATTTTCGGCAAAGTAGAACACGATGTAATGGACGGCGCGCTCGTCTATTTTTTCATCACCGCGCTTTCGTTTCCGTTCATCGCGCTCTACAACGCGGCGGCGGCTCTGTTCCGCTCCGAAGGAAATTCCCGCCTTCCGCTCAAAGTTTCCACCGTTTCAAACATTTTGAACATCGCGGGAAACGCAATTTTGATTTTCGGATTTTCGCTCGGCGTAAAAGGCGCGGCACTTTCCACGCTTTTTTCGAGGATTTTCAGCGCAGTCGTAATTTTGATTTTTTTACGGAAATCGAACGGAAGAATCAAATTCGATTCGATTTCTGCTCGTCCAGATTTTGGCGAAATGGCGAAAATTCTCAAAATCGGAATTCCAACGGGAATCGAAAACGGAATGTTCCAATTTGGAAAATTGGCGATTCAGTCCACGGTTTCTTTGATGGGAACGCAGGCGATTGCGGCGAACGCGATTACGGCGACGCTCGAAAGCCTTTCGTGTCAGGCGGCGCAGGGAATCGGGCTTGCGATGATGACGGTCGTTGGGCAATGTATGGGCGCGGGCGAAAAAGAACAGGCGGCAAAATACATAAAACGGCTTTATTTTTGGGGATTTGTTGCGCTTGTCTGTTCGAGCGTTGTGGTTTCGGCATCGGACAGGATAGACCTGAAGCTCGATCTGTCAAGATTAAAGACAGACGACATTTTCCACATTATATATGCAACACGAAGTGAATGTTCTTTTACCGTTGATGTATAGTGCTTTGGGACCTCCGAAAGCTTTTTAAATTCCTCGCTCTTTATAATTTCATAGTTG
>CAJOEO010000183.1 GCA_905233535.1 uncultured Treponema sp. | reverse complement strand
ATTGAGTTCTCCGTTAAACTGCTCATCAGTGATGTCTTCGGCAGGAGCAACCGCACCTGTGCCTGCGTTGTTGATGAGTATGTCGATTCTGCCGAACTTCGCAACGATTTCGTCCACAACGGCGTTCACACGCTCCGTGTCGGTGATGTCGCATTGAAGAGCGAGCGTTTCCACTCCGTAGGTATCAGCGATTTCAGCAGCAACCGCATCGATTTTCTCTTTGCGGCGAGCAATCGCAACAATCTTTGCGCCTTGATTCGCCAGAGCTTTCGCCATCTGCACGCCAAGCCCCGTAGAACAGCCCGTAACGACCGCAACTTGACCCGTTAAATCAAAATAAGATTTCATTTTTCCTCCTTTTTGAGAAAATCTCAAAATACTCTTTAAAGGATTCTCCCACGGAATTTTTTTCGGCGCAACCAATTTTTCTTTGCTGGGATTTTTTCTTGATTCACGCACGTTTTTAGTGCGTAAAAATCCCGTCTTGATTAAAACATCTTTCTTTT
Organism: uncultured Treponema sp.; assembly: GCA_905233535.1. GTDB lineage: Bacteria > Spirochaetota > Spirochaetia > Treponematales > Treponemataceae > Treponema_D. The sequence continues at coordinate 2,225 of CAJOEO010000183.1, read as the reverse complement.
GTAGAATCGTTCAAAATGACATTTTTTGAAATTTTGTCAAAATAAAAGGAGCGTCAAAGCATGGAAAAAAGAAGAGTTGTTGTTACGGGGCTTGGTTGCGTTTCTCCAGTTGGAAATTCTGTGGACGAAACTTGGAAATCGATTCGCGAGGGAAAAAGCGGAATCGCCTCGATTACGCATTACGATAACACACCGTTCAAAGTAAAATACGCAGCCGAGGTCAAAAATTTTACCGCTTCCGATTATATGGATTCTTCTGCGGCGCGAAAAATGGCTCTTTATTCGCAGTATGCTGTTGCGGCTGCAAAAATGGCTTTGGACGATTCTTCTCTTATGGGAAAGCAGGATATTTTGGACAATACGGCGGTTTATCTTGGCGTTGGAATTGGCGGTCTTGAAGTTACCGAAAACACTATGAAAGCGTATTTTGATTCCGAGAAAAAAAGAATGCCACCGATGACGATTCCAGAATTGATTCCTAACGAGGGCGCGGGCAATATTTCTATGGCGTTTGGGCTTCACGGTGCGTCTCACACGGTTGCAACTGCGTGCGCTTCTGGCACGGACGCAATCGGAAACGCGCTCGACCAAATTCGACTTGGACGCTACGACGTTATTTTGGCAGGTGGCGCAGAATCAACTCAATGTGGATACGCAAACTTGGGATTTACGATGCTTCACGCGCTTTCTTCAAAATGGGCAGACGACCCAACAAAAGCAAGTCGTCCGTTTGACAAACAACGCGACGGATTCATTATGGGCGAGGGCGCGACGATTCTTGTTTTGGAAGAATACGAACACGCAAAGGCTCGCGGCGCAAAAATCTACGCTGAAGTTGCAGGCTATGGCGCGTCTAGCGACGGCTATCATCTTACTGCTCCAAATCCAGACGGAGTTTGTGGCGCAAAATGTATGACGATAGCGATGAAAGACGCGCAAATTAAACCCGAAGAAGTAACGTATTACAACGCGCACGGAACATCAACTCACTTGAACGATTCTGGCGAAACAAAAATGCTTCACATTGCGTTTGGCGAAGCGGCAAAAAAATTGCACATTTCTTCCACAAAATCTATGACGGGACACTGCCTCGGAAACGCTGGCGCGCTTGAAGCACTCGTTTGCGTAAAAGCAATTCAAGACGGCTACATTCCTGCAACGATAAACCTAGACGAAGTTGACGTTGAAGGCGGTTGCGATTTGGACTACACGCCGAACAAGGGAATCGAAATGAGCGTTTCCGTTGCGATGAGCGCGAATTTCGGCTTTGGCGGACACAACGGCTGCTTGGTTTTCAAAAAAGTCGAAGGCTGATTCTCTGCGCAATCTTTTGCGAAGATGAAACGCAAAACGGGCATTTCCGGATTTCAAAATGTCCGTTTTTTTAATTGCAAAATCTTTTTTAAGGAAAACAAAATGGAAAAATTTACAGATATTGAATCTCTTTTGCCGCATAGAAAACCGTTTTTGTTCGTGGATTCGATTGATTCCTACGACGATGCGGGCTGTGTCTGCACGCGAAAATTCACGGACGAGGATTTTTTCTTCAAAGGGCATTTTCCTGAATATCCAGTCGTTCCAGGCGTTATTTTGATTGAAACGATGGCGCAGGGCGGCGGGGCGGCTTTGTCGCTTCAAAAAAAGTTCGACGAAGGAAGTCTTTTCTTTTTGGCGACCGTGAACAATGTAAAGTTCAAGCACCAAGTTCGTCCAAACGATACCGTGCGAATGGAAATCAAAAACAAGCGATGCACAAAAAATATGGTAGTGCAGGAAGGAAAAGCGTTTGTGGGCGAAACTTTGTGCGCTCAAGCGGAATGGATGTGCCTAGTCGGCAAAGGCGAGCAGAAATAAATCAAAATGGCAGAATCGGCGTTTTGTACGCCGATTTTTTTTTCGTTTTCGCAAGATTCCGAAACAAGTTCGTCATGCTGAATTCGTTTCAGCATCTTAAAATTTCCTGTGAGATTCCGAAACAAGTTCGGAATGACAGTTCAAGTTCGCAAATGACAGTCCTCCGATTTTGACAATGACAATCTTCAAATTCGTCAATCGCAAATCGCAGCAGTTTTTCCATAAAATCTGATTTTTTCTAATTTTCAAGGAGAAAACGAACGGCGTTCACATAATTTCTGGCGAACATTCTTGCGCCCGCAGTTTCGAAAGGATGGCTGAGGGAATCAGGAGAATCGTGTCCGCGCGGTTCGCAATTCCGCTTGATTCCG
>CAJOEO010000182.1:770-3501 GCA_905233535.1 uncultured Treponema sp. | reverse complement strand
TCCGATGACCTTGTTATGCGCCACCCATTCCCAGGTCCTGGACTGAGCATAAACGTGCTTTGCTCTGACGGAAAATTCGATTCTGAGGACGAATTCAAAAAAGCGCAGGCGGAACTTGACGGCACAGAAATCACGCAGTTCTGCCCGAAATGCACAGCGTCGCTCAAAAAAAGCGTGCTTCCTGTAAAAAGCGTGGGCGTTCAAGGCGATTTTAGAACGTACCGATTTCCAGCGGTTTTGACTTTCCGCGAAGAAGGCGGCGGATTTTTTCACATTCCAAAAAAACGCGAAAAAATCGAGGCGGCTTCCAGCGCGATAACGAACAAGGCGCAGTTTTTGAACAGAACGATTATCGCGCTTTACAAAAATCCGTCCGTAAAAGACGGCGAAATGAAATTGCAGGAAGGATACTGTACAAAAAAACGGCTCGACCAACTCCGCGAAGTTGACGACATTGTTTTGACCGCGTTGCACGAGGCGAATCTTTACGACAAGATATTCCAGCATCTTACGATTGATTTGCCGTTTGCTTCTGCTCCAGAGCGCGCAAGTTTTGTTCTTCGCCCCGTGGTGAGCGAGGACGTGATGACGGCGCGTTTTGCTTGGTTTCCAATGGACGTTTTGAAGAAAATCGTCGAAAAAATCGCGGAATTGCCGTTCGTGGATTCGCTTTATTTTGACGCAACAAACAAGCCGCCCGCAACATTCGGCTGGGAGTAGCGTTCATCGCGAAAAAATATTTTTATCGAAGCGATTTTAACGAAAGTTTTTCGCTTGTTTTCAAAAAGGCAATATTTCGTTAAAATCGAATTGTTTGCAATTATTAGGAGTTATAATGGAAACGGAGAAGAAGTCGATATACGGAAAAAAGGTGTTTTTTGTCACGCAGAACAAAAAATTTCAAAGTGCGGTGCGAAAACGCCTTCTTACAATGGAATACGAAGTTTATTTTATTGATGATTATAGAGTCGTAAAAAATCTTCTTGCGGAAAGTCCCGATTCAATTTTGTTCATATCTCCCGAACGTCCGTTAAAACAAGTTGGTTGGCGGAATTTTATAAAGACGGTGAATCAAGACGTTTATTTTGGTGAAACTGCCGTTGGGCTTCTGCTAAAAGGTTACACCGAAAACATGATTATCGAATTTACTTCGGGAATGAAACTTGAGGCGGGAATTATTCAAATTAAAGATGATGACGACGAAAGCGGGGCGGCGTTCCAGTCGATTGTAAAAGTCCTCGACAAACTGAACGCAAAGGGAATGAGACAGTACGTTCGCGCGAACTGCATCGGCGACCCAAAAAGTCAAGTTTATTGGCTTGAAGGTAGCATTATGCACAAACTCAACATCATGGATATTTCTTCGGTGGGGCTTGCGCTTTTGCTTCCTGCAAAGAATTACGCGAAAATGGCGAATCTAAAGTCGATTCCCGATGCGAAAATGTCCATAAAAGACAAGCAAGTTTCGATTCCGCTTGACGTTTACACGATAAAGCAGGCGGGACAAAATTACGTCATCGTTGCAATGTTCCAAATGGGGACGAACAAAGAAGTTTTGGCGTTGATTCGCGATTACGTTTCAGACCAACTTCTTGCAGACCAATACCGAAAAATTCTCAATCGTCCAATCGATAAAGTTGACTACGACGCGCTTATAGTTTCCAACGACAACGACGAATTCGAGTTTGATTCTTAAAAAAATCCCCGCATTTTGCGGGGCTTTTTTTGTTTTTAACGCGGAAGTTTCGAGAATTTCAATTTCCGCATTTTTTACGCGATTAAGCGAAGACCAAAATCATTCGACTTCAAATTTTTCCACGCTGGACGAGCCACTAACTACAACCCAACGAATCGGCGTTGAACCGTCGGCGAGTGGAGCGATGTATTTTTGATACGCCTCAAGAACTTGAGCAGCCGTTGTGTTTTCAACTTCGGCGGGGCGGTTCAAGTACGCGCTGGGCGAACCGCGATAAATCCAACTTGCCGTTATGTTTGCGGCAAGTCCGCTCGCCGTTCGCGCGTTGTCAAAAATCGTCGTTATAAATTGATTTTTGTATTGATTCAATTTTTCTGCGACTTGCTTTTCGTTTTTCGGAAAATCTGCAAGTGCCTTTTTTACCGTTTCGCCGACTTTTTCAAATTTCGTCGTCTTAAAAAGCGAAATCGCGCCTGCAAAACGACTTGCGCCAAGCACGCCCGTACCAGCAGAATAAACCATGCCGTTTTCTTCGCGCACGATTCTAAAAATCGAATCGTCGATCATCATCGTGGCAATCGCGTAGGGAACATAATCCGCGTCGGTTCGTTGCGGACACGGAAAAATCCCTTCGATGTAGCCCGTTTCGCCCGCCGCTTCGCAGATTTCGCGGACGGTTTCGCCGTTCGTTTCAATCGCGGGAATTTGCGTTTTTTCAAAATCGCGCGACGAAATCGCGCCAAGCGTGTCGTTCAAAATCGAAATCGCGCCTTTTTTTTCGTCCGCGTCCAAATTGCCCACAATGACGATTTTCATTCGCGCGGCGTTCAAAAGTTCCTTGTGGTACGATTTTATCGCCGAAAGCGTCAGATTTTTCAAACTTTCTTCCGTGGGACTTTTGTCCGCGCGGTACGGGTGATTCTTAAAAATCTCGTTAGAAATCGCTTCTCCAAGAACTGCCTGCGGATTTGTTTTAATCGATTTAATTGAATCTTGCGCAATTTTTATGAATTGCGAATAATCTTTTTCGAGAAA
>CAJOEO010000182.1:0-731 GCA_905233535.1 uncultured Treponema sp. | reverse complement strand
AAAGCGTGAGCTAACGTTCTTGATTTTTCGTTAGTAATCCATTTACTTTCGCCGTTTGATACGGATAATTTTTGCTTCCGTGAACGATAAAATCCATCGTCAAATCTTCAAGTCCACTCATTTGTGGCGACAAATTCGATGTTCCGCCTTCAAAAATCACGCGAACTACCGCAATTTGACTACCTGCGTTTTGCTTAAAAACCACGGGAATTCCGTTTTCTAGCGCGGTTTCGCTAAAATCGGCAATGTTGTTTTCGTAATACGCGCTTTGTGTATTTTTTGTCGTTCCGCAAGAAACAATCGCCGTTGCAAAAATCGCTGCCGCAAAAAACTGCACTATTTTCATTTATTTGCCCCCTCGTTCCACCAAAACGCACTGTCTGCGGAGATTTTTTTGTAGCCCGCGCTTTCAAATTCGTCTTTTCGTTTGTTGAATTCGTTTTCGCTAACCGAAACGAGCAAGATTCCCGAAGCGTCTTCGATGTATTTTTTTACAAAATCACGCACTTCTTCATTTTTTACTTGCAAAAGTTTTTCTTCGTAATCGAAAAAATAATCCGCGTCCACCGCCGTAAAGAAAAACGAAAGCGACGAAAGAACGCCCTCCGCCGTTTCCATTTCGTAGATTCGACTGTCGGAAAGACGTTTTTCTACGGATTTTATGTCGTTCGGGAAATCCGCGGAAGTCATTGCGTCCACAAGCGACGTGCGAATCGTTTTGTAGAATTCTT
>CAJOEO010000181.1 GCA_905233535.1 uncultured Treponema sp. | reverse complement strand
TTTCCTAAAATCCGCTTCATGGTGCCGCCTCCGTAATTTCATCGACGATTCCATCGTTTGCTTTTTCAAGCAATTCCATTGCCGATTCGTCGGGTTCGGTAAAGGAATTTTTCAATTCTGTTGTATTCCATTGTAATGGTGTTGTCCTATACTGGTAATACGAATTTTCCACATTTGGCGGGTCAGGAACAAACACTGGCGCGTTCGCGTTAAATTGAACTTGCTGTTTTTGTTTGGCTTTATGCGGACTTGTTTGTACCGCCAAAATCGTCAGCCCCGCAACAAACAAAACCAGAATTCCCACCGCCACCGCAACGACTTGCGGTTTTTCCTGGATTGTGTCCGAGATTCCGCTTTTTACGTCGTCTATCATTTCGCCAAAATCCATCTGCTTTTGCTTCCTCCTTTAATTTTGAGTTTTAAACGATTTTCTTTTCTGCTCGTCCAAAAAAGGGTCGCTAATCGTTCCGTCTGAATTGTGGATTCTTGCGGGCGGACGAGAAATCTCGCGGATTCCGATTTCTTCTGGAACGTCCTCTTCAAAATCCTCAATTTCGTCAAAAAGTTCTTCGTTATAATCGTCTGTTTCGCGTTCAAGTCGCACGGCGATAATTTTACTCACTCCAGATTCTTCCATTGTAACACCTAGCATGGATTTTGCGCCAAGAACTGTCTTTTTATTGTGAGTTATTACGATGTATTGAGAAAGTTTTGAAAACGACCTAAGCGCGTTCACAAAACTCGCCACGTTTTTGTCGTCCAAAGCCGCGTCGATTTCGTCCAAAAGGCAAAACGGACTTGGACGAACTTGGTACGTTGCAAACAAAAGCGCGACCGCCGTCATCGTTTTTTCGCCACCCGATAAAAGCGCGATGTTTTCCAACTTTTTTCCTGGCGGCTGCGCAAAAATGTCGATTCCACTTGTCAAAACGTTCTGCCCGTCCGTCAACTTTAATTCGCCACGTCCGCCACCAAAAAGTCGCCTAAACATATTGTGAAAATTCTTGCGGATTTTTGAATACGTTTCCAAAAAAAGTTCGGCGGATTTTGCTTTAATTTCCTCGCTAACGCGAAAAAGGTCGTCAACGCTTTTTTGCGAATCTTCGGCGTTTGCTTTTAGTTTTTCGTAACGTGCTTTTGCTTCCGCGAATTCTTCAACCGCCATCAGATTTACTTGCCCAATCATGCGAAATTCCTCGCGTTTTTTCAAAAGTTCTTCTCGCAGATTTTCTTCGCTTTTTTCAATCGTCCGCTCTTCAAATTCCGAAAGTTCGCGCGAATGAGAATCCAAAAAATTCTGCCGAATATTTTTTTCGTCGCTTTGCGCCTGTAACAAATCAAAATTCAGCCGTTCGCATTGCGCTTGCAGATTTCGTTGTTCCGCTTGCTTTTTTTTGAGTTCTTCTTGTTGCCCATTTGAATTTTTGTTGCACTCGCGGATTTTTTCGTCTAGCGCGTTAATTTCGTCAACACAAGCCGCGCCTTTTTCTTCGATTTCAAAAAGCGCGTTTTGAATTTCTTCAAGTTGCTCCAAAATTTCGTCTTTTTGGCTTTCTTGCGCAAAAAGTTCGTCTTCGTTTTTCAAAAACGCCGTTTTTTCCTGCGAAAGTTGTCTGCGCAAAAGTTCCGTTTGTTTTTGACCAGCAGAAATTTGTTCAGCCATTTGCGCTTCGCTTACGCGCATTTTTGAAAGCGCGTCCTTAAAATCGTCGATTTTTTCTTCAAAATCGTCGTTTTCTTTTTGACGTTTTTCGTTCGCTTTTTGTCGCTCGTCGATTTCCATTTTAAGCGATTCGATTTTTGAATCGATTTCCCGCTTTTTCGTGATGATTCCTTCGGGCGAAAGAAACTCGTCGAAAAAAGACGGAATCGCGTTTTTGTAATCGTTCGCCGCGTTTTCCGCATCTTTTGAAAATTGCGCGATTTTTTCAAGCGAAGAAATTGCCTCGGTCAAAAATTTTCCCGCGTCGTTTTGCGAAAATTTGAGTTTTTGCCATTCTTGAAATAATTTTAAACGACCTTCCGCCAAAACGCGAATATTTCCTATTATTTTGTCGAGATTTTCTTTTGCGTTTTCCAAATTCGCCGCCGAAAATTTTGAATCTCTTAGACGCGCGTCCAAATCGCGAACGATGTTTCCCGTAATCGATTCGAGTTTTTTTTCAAATTCCGCGATTTTTTGGCGTTTTTCGTTTGAAATTTCTTCGTTTTGCGCGTTCGCTTTTTCGTTTTCCAAAATTTGATTTTGCGCGTCTTCGATGTTTTTTTCAAACGATTCGATATTTTTTTTCACGTCGGCGATTCGTTTTGTTTTTTCGTGCAAACTAAAATCTTCTTCGTCGATTTCGTCGTTTAGCGTTTCGATTCGCTCGGTAATCGTTTTTTTGTGGATTTCAAGTTGCGCAACTTTTTCTTTTGCCTGCGATGCGTCAAGATTCAATTTTTTTGCCATCGCGCTTTTTCCAGTTTTTTCTGCCTGAATCCGCACGACTTCTTGTTGCAAAGCGGCAAGTTGAATCTGAAAAGATTTTGATTTTTCGTTGTTTTCCGCAAGATTTTCCAACAAAAAATCGATTTTTGTTTGCGTGTCGCTTTTTTGTTTTTCCGCCCGCGTTTTTTGTTCTTGAACTTTTTCTTTTCTTTCCAAGATTTTTTTTAGGCGCAAAAGTTGAATGTCTATTGAGTTTTTTCGCTTTGGATTTTTAGAGTTTCGTAGATTCGTTTGTTTTCGCTCAACGCCACTTCGATTTTTTCGAGATTTTGTCGTGTGCGTTCAAGTTCGCGTTCCGCCTCTGCGACTTCGGCTTTGCTCCTTGAAATTCCCGCCGCTTCTTCAAAAATGTAGCGACGGTCTTCGGGCTTTGACGAAAGAATTTGGTCGATTTTTCCTTGTTCCATAACGGAATACGCCGATTTTCCAACGCCCGTGTCCAAAAACAGCCGCCGAATGTCAATCGCTCCAACTGCCTTGTTGTTTATAAAGTATTCATTTTCGCCAGTGCGATAAAGACGACGTTTTAACGCGATTTCGCTTTCGTCAAGCGGAAGAAGATTGTTTTCGTTTGAAATCGTGAGCGTAACTTCGGCAACGTTTAGTGCGCTTCGGTTTTCCGTTCCGTTGAAAATTACGCTTTCCATTGAACTTGCCCGCAGATTTTTTGCGCGATTTTCTGCCAAAACCCATTTTATCGCGTCAACGACATTGCTTTTTCCGCAACCGTTTGGACCTAAAAGGGCGGTGATTCCATCGGCAAATTCGATGTGCGTTTTGTCCGCGAAAGATTTGAACCCGAATATGTCAAGACTTTTTAGGAACACCGCCGACCTCAAAAAAAATGATTCCGACTATTATATCGAGAAAATCGCCTCGCGAAAAGGTTTTGTCTTGCGCCTTTTCAAATCCGCCTACTTTCTTTCGTCCAAAATCGGTTTGATGAGTTTTCCGTTTTTTAATTCTCGCGGATTTATGACGATTTTAAGTTTTTTTTCAAACGAAGAAAGTCGCAAAATCTCGCGTTCGTCGCCGATTACGATGTTTTTTCCAGTTTGTCCCGCTCGCGCCGTTCTTCCTGCACGATGAACAAAAAAGTCGATTTCTTCTGGCAAATCCATTTGGATTATGTGCGTGATTCCAAAAATGTCCAAGCCGCGTGCGCAAAGGTCGCTTGTAATTAAAATCTTCAGTTTTCCAGAACGAAATTTGTCGATTACGCTTTTTCGTTTTACTTTGTCGGCTTTTGCAAAAAGACAATCACATTCAACGTTTTTGTACTTTAATTTTGACGTGATGTTTGCAACTTGGTCTGCGCGCGACGTAAAAATCAGCGTTTTTTGCGGTTTTTCCGCGACAAGAAGTTTTCGCAACGTTTCGATTTTGTCGCGTCTTTGCGCGAATATCGCCAAATGCAAAATTCTTTTTTGCAAAACGTCTTCTGGCGGAAGAAAAACTGTTTGAATCTTTTTTTGAGAGGAATCAAAAAGATTCAAAATCGATTTTTTTGTGAGCGTCGCGCTACACGCCAAAATCTGCACGTCGTTTTTTGAAAATTGTTGAATCAGCGAAATCGTGTTTTCTTTGAGTTCAGGCGAAAGTAATCGGTCGATTTCGTCGAGAACTAGCGTTTGAAAATTGTCCGTTTTGATTTTTTTGATTAACGTCAATTCCAAAATGCGCGCGGGCGAACCCACAACGACGTTCGGTTTTTCTTTGAGTGCGTCAACTTGTCGTTTGATTGGAGAATTCCCAACGCAAAGCACGGCTGAAAGTCCAATCGATTTTGCTTGCGTTTTTATTTGCGAACAAAGTTCTGTTGTTGGGGCTAAAATTATCGCTTTTTTTTGTTTTTCTTTGATTGGAAGCAAAAACGCGAGCGTTTTTCCTGTTCCCGTTTCGCTTTGAAAAACAAGCGATTCTCCAGAAAGAATTTGAGGAATCGTTTGCGTTTGAACCGCCGTCGGTTTTTGAATTCCGTTTTGTAAAATCGATTCTATCGTTTCTTCGCTAAGTCCCAAATCTTCAAAAGTGGGATTTTTTTTCGTTTCTTCGGATTCTTGTATAGTTTTATTTAGTTCGCTCATAAACCTTGACTATAGCACAGAAAAGGCTTGTTTGCTATAATTAGCGAATTATGAAGGTCGGTATTGATACGTTTGGGTGCAAACGAGAAAATCCAAACGCTGGTCGCTACCTGAAGTCGCTTTTGGGCGCACTTGAAAAATTAAAAATTCCCGCTGAAGAAAAACTTGAAATTGAGTTGTTTGGAATTGAAGCAGATAGATACGATTTTATTCCAGACGATGATTCTGCGAGTTTTGTTTCGGTGAAACTTCCTCGTTCGGCTTTTGGCGTGCGACTTTGGCATTCTTTTAGTTGCAATTCGTTTTTCAAAAAACGAGGATACGACGTTGTTGTGTTTTTTTTGCCAGAGCGATTTTGTCCATTTCATTGCGAGATTCCTTCGATTGCTATTATTGACGATGTTGTTTCTTCAAACTTAAAGACGATTCCTTTTTTTATGCGTCAGCAATTTTTGTTTGCGTTGCGTTCTTTTCGTGCGTTAATCGTTCCAAGTCAATTTGTAAAAAAAGATTTAAAGAATTTTCATGTAAATCCAGACAGAATCCATGTTGTTCGTTTTGGAATCGACCATAGCGCGTTTTATCCGCGCGACGAGTTGGAAGATTCTTCCGAAAATCGAGAGGCGAGTCCGATTGTGATTCAGCGACCGTATTTTGTTTACTCGTCAAAAATGTCTGGAAAAGAAAAGCGTCATTGCGAACTTGTGCGCGCGTTTTCTTTGTTCAAGGAAAAAACTTCGCTTCCGCATAGGCTTGTTCTTGCGGGCGGGGAGGGCGCGACTTCTTCCATCGTTGCCGAAGAGGTTCCTTACGAAAGTTATCCAGAATTGTTTGCTGGCGCGGAGGGATTTTTGTATCCTGCGGAAGGCGCGGGGGCGGCTCTGCCCGTGATTGAGGCGATGAGTAGCGGAATTCCTGTGGCGTGTTCAAAAAGTGGTGCGCTTCCAGAAGTTTCTGGGGAAAACGCGATTTATTTTGACAGCGACAGCGAAGAATCGATTTGCGAGGCGATAAAAAAACTTGCAACTTTGGACGAAAACGAAAAATCAAAAATCGTTTTGGCGGGACTTTCTTGGGCTTCGCGTTTTAATTGGGAAAAAAGCGCGTCTGAATTTTTTGAAGTAATAAAAAGCGTCGTAAATGGTAGAAAAATAAAAAAAAGGAAAAATTAAAAAAAGCCCCGTTTGGGGCTTTTCATTATTCTGCGTCCACAGAAATTCCTGTGTGGCGTTTTTGGAATTTTTTGAGCATCGCAACACCGTTGCGTTTTCCGTTGTAAACGAATCCGCCGTTCCAATATTCGAGCGCGGCAAAAAGCGCGTTTCCGCCGTCGCGGTCGTCCGAACGAGTCGTCTTAAACGAAACGAAATTCGCAAGCGATTCAAAATCCGACGTGTGCAAATATTCCAAACGTTTTTTGTTAAACTCGTTCCATTTTTCGAGGTCTTTAAAACCTTCGCCTTCATCTTTTACGATTATGTGTGCGTGCGACGGGCTAAACGAGTACCACACTTTCACTTTTTTGTTGATGTCGCAGTTGTTGCCGTGTTTTACCGCGTTTTTAATAACTTCGCTGATTTGCTGTTCGAGAAGGTTGATTTCTTTGATTTCGAGTGGCGCAGACTGAACGATTAAAAGCGTAAAATAACGAATTTGCCTAAAATCCGACGGAAATTCCTTGTAAAGCATATTCGTCGTATCGAAAAGCGGGTCGTTATCGTCTGAACGCAATTCTTTGATTTCTTCCATAATTGACTCCTGAAAATTGGTCGTTTACTCGTTCACCATGAGAAGTGCTTCTTCCACACTGTTCGCGATTGGAAAGTAACCTGTAAGTTTCGTCAATTCAATGACTTTTTTAACCGAACCGTGAACGTTTGAAATCGCAAGTTTGAGATTCATCTTTTTGATTGTCGAGCAGATGTAGATTAGCGCACCAATTCCAGACGAGTCGATGTAATCAACTTGTTCGAGGTTGATGATGAAACTTTTGACGTTCTTTTCGAGCATTTTCATTACCAATTCTTTGAGTTTGTACGAATTGTATAAGTCCATTTCGCCAGTTACGTCAATGATGTAAACATCACCATTTTTTCTGATTTTTAGTTCCATAAAAAAACTCCTTTTGTATTCTACTGAATTTTTACAACGAGAAGAGTTTGGTCATCGTGCAGCATCGCGGTGCCAATAAACTTCTTTACGTCTGACTTAACCAAATTTGCTATTTCTCGTCCCGAAAGTGCGCTGTTCGCTTTGATTATCGTTTCGATATTTGAAATATTGTAAGGTTTGCCCTGTGAATTCAACGATTCTACGAGTCCGTCTGTGTACGTTATTAAAATATCGCCACGATTTGCGGTAAATTCGATGTCTTTGTACGATTTACTTTTTTCCACGCCGATTGGCTCGCTCATAATTGAAATGTTTTCGAGTTCGCCTTTTGCAGCATTGAATCGCATTACAGGAATCGAACCGCCCGTCGAAAGTTGAATTTTTCGTTTTGTTGGGTCGTAATTTATTAACGCAACCGACGCAAAATGGTCGAGATTTGTTTCCGCACAAATTCCGCGGTTTGCCCAACTTAAAATCGTTCCCGCAGTTTGCGTTGTGTTTACTATAAGTCGGAACATTGCGCGCAACATTGTAATCACCAAAAGTGAATTCATGCCTTTTCCAGCAACGTCCACTAAAACAAACGACGTTCTATCTTGGCGTGCCGTAATCACGTC
>CAJOEO010000180.1 GCA_905233535.1 uncultured Treponema sp. | reverse complement strand
CGATTTCAACGTACCGCGACCCGTCGCCATTTTCGTCGCTTAAAATGTTCGATTTGTGTTTGCAAAAGGCTACGCAAGCGAATCTTTCGGACGCAGAAACGGAGCGGGCGGTCATGGGCGAATACAGCCGTTGGATTGTTCCGCAAACGCCGTCTTCAAAATCGGTTTCGGCACTTTTGCGAATTTTAATGGGACTTTCCGATAGCGAACGCGAAGAAAAATTGACGAAAATTCTTTTAATGGACGCAGAAAATCTAAAAGCAGGATTTAAACGATTGCTTTCGCTTTATCGTGGCGAAGAATCGGGCGCGATTTCGTTTAGAAAGAAAAAAGTTGTCATTTGCTCGCAAGAACAAGCGAAATCGTGCCAGTTTGATAGCGTAAAAATAATTTTGCCTATATAATTGCGCAAAAATTTGGGAGTACTTCAAAAATGGAAGAAAAAAAATCGACAGACGAAAAAATCAACGAATGTATAGCAATGATGCGAAAACTCGTTTCGGATATTCAAGGCGCGCCGTATCCAGGAGAAAACTTTGAACATGAACTCTATCGGATTTGGTACGAGCACGTTCAAAAAGTCGCCGTGGATTGCTTTGAATATCTGAACGCAAATTTCCCTATGGAAAAAGCAGATTTTTCAAAAACGTTGGATAATTTATTCGATTAAATGTTTTTACAAAAAGTTCACTACGGGCAAGTCTTTCAAAATGCCCGTAGACACTTGCCCAAAATTCGCCCACTCGCGGAAATCAAATAAAGTTGCCTTTTTTGTTTGCCGAAAATTCTTTTAGTCGAAATATTTTTTTGACTAAAAAGGACGGGTGGGACAGCATGGCGGCTTCAAAAAAAATCAGCAGTATTGAACAATATATTCTCAGCGGAAAGTTTAGAAGCGACGGATTTCAGAGGTGCAGGTGGTCTTTTTGTGGAAACAGTCGTAGCACTAGAAAAGATAAACGGTTTTTCTTTGAAGTTTATCTCGTAAATCCTGCCGTATCTCCGAACGTTCCAGTTATTTCAAAAAAAACTCGTTCTAGCGATTCGAAAAACGCGCTTTCTGGAGGATTTGATTCGCGTTATTCCGAGCAGAACGTCGTTGTAAAGCCTTCTTATCTTTTAATAAAAGGCGGAGTTTTTGGAGAAGGCGGAAAACAAATCAACAAATTTATAGCACCTTCTTCGTTTGTGTATACAAAAATTAACGCCTCCATAAAAACAGAAGATTGTGAATTTAGTGCGGAATCGATTTCTGGAGAAATTACCGTTACAGAATCAGAACTTCTTTCTCACCCAGAATTTTCGTGTAGTGCGGGTTCAATAAAATGGAACGTCCAACTCGACAAAGCGTCAGAACTGCATTCACTTTCGTCTTCGTCTGTTTTTTCTTGGATTCCGCTTGGAACGCGCGCGGCTTTTTCGGGATTCGTTACGATTGACGATGAAGATTTTGACGTGATTCCAGAAAAATCGTTCGGTTACGTTGATAAATTTTGGGGAAAAAGTCTTCCAAATCCGTATTTTCACATTTCAGGCTCGAATCTTGTGAGCGCGATTTCTGGAAAATCTCTTCCGTCGTCGTTTGCGATTATGGGCGATTTTGAAAAAGGCGAACTGGCGGGCGTTATTACGGTTGCTAATTGGCAATTTTTTCTAAAAAAAGGCGGACCTTTTGCAAAATCAAAAATTACGCACGATTGCATTTCTTCGCCAATGGCGGACGGTAGCGAAAAATTGCATTGGTCGTTAAGTCTTTCAAAAGGAAATTTCGTTGTGGATTTGGATATTTTTTGCGACGCTTGTGAAATGTTCATGCGAGAATACGAACTTCCTCAAGGCGGAAATGCAATTTTGCAGATTTTGGGCGGCGGAAACGGAACTGGCGAAGTGCGAATTTTCCGCGAACACGACAAAAAACTGGAATTGCTGGAACACGCAAAAATTTCCGATTCGCTTTGTGAATTTGGAAGAATCGAAAATTTGGCGGATTAAATTTTGAGATTTTTTGATGTGATTAAAAATGCGGGAAAAAATCCCGCGTTTTTTTTGCTCTTGCCGAATTTTTTTTGCGTGATTATCTTTCAAATTGAAAAACGAAAAATGAGGAGGCAAAAATGACTTACGAACAATTTACCCTCAAAATGCAAGACGCTTTGCAAAGCGCGTCGGCGTTGGCGCAACAAAAAGACCACGGCGAGATTTCGCTTGAGCATTTGCTTTTTGCGATGCTTTCACAAAAAGACGGAATCGCAAAGCCACTTTTTGAACGAATCGGCGTGAACGTGCAAGAAATCCTTTCGCAACTTCAAAATTCGCTCGATTCTTTGCCAAAAGTTACGGGCAATTTGCAGATGAGTTTGAATCAAGACGTTCAAAAAGTTCTTGCGAAGGCGGAAAAAGAAATGGGCAATCTTGGCGACTCGTTTCTTTCGGTGGAACACGTTCTTCTTGCAATTTCGCAGAGCGATACAAAATGCGCAAAGCTTCTCGAACGATTCGGCGTTACAAAAAAGACGCTTTTGGAGGCGTTAAAAAGCGTTCGCGGAAATCAGCGCGTTGACAGCCAAGACCCCGAAAGTAAAATGCAATCGCTCGAAAAATACTGCACAGACCTTACGGCGCGTGCGCGTCAAGACAAAATCGACCCCGTGATTGGGCGCGACGAAGAAATCCGTCGTGTGATGCAAGTTTTGGTTCGTCGCACAAAAAATAATCCCGTTTTAATCGGCGAGCCTGGCGTTGGAAAAACCGCGATTGTGGAAGGTTTGGCGCGGCGAATTGCCGCGG
>CAJOEO010000179.1 GCA_905233535.1 uncultured Treponema sp. | reverse complement strand
AGTTCGCCCGCAAGTAAATCGCCCGTCAAAATCATTTTGCCGCCAAACCAAAGCGCAGACGCAAGACAAAGATAAACGACGAATTGCATAATCGGCGAGTTCAAAACGACGATTTTTTCTGCAAAAACTTGAGTTTTTCTTAAATCTTCCGCGATTTTTGTGAATTTTTCTGTTTCTCGTTTTTCCTGCACAAAAGATTTTACGGTTCTAATTCCCGTCAAATTTTCCTGCACAAACGAATTCATCGAATCGTAACAGTCGAACATTGCGCGAAATCGCGGATAGGAAAGTCGCGCCACAAAAAAAAGCGAAACGGCAAGAATCGGAAAGGCGACCACAAAAATCAAGGAAAGTCGCGGGCTAATCGAAGAAGCCATCGTGATTCCCAAAATCAACATAAGCGGAGCGCGAATCGCCGTTCGCACAAGGTTTTGATAGAGATTTTGAATATTCGTAACGTCCGTCGTTAGTCGCGTAACAAGCGAGCCTGATTCAAACGGCACGCGAAGCGGAAGCGAAAGAACGCGGTTAAAAAGAAGTTTTCGCAAGTTTTTTGAAAAGCCAAACGCCGCAAGCGAAGAAAGACGACCGCAAGACGCGCCAAAAAAAAGCGAGCAAATTGACATTGCCGCCATTAAAACGCCTAAACTGATAACAAGAGATTGGTCTTTTTGCGCTATTCCTTCGTCAACGATACGCGCCATTACAAGCGGGATTGTTGTTTCCATAAAAACTTCGCCGAGCATTGCCACGGGCGAAAGGGCGGTAAAAACGCGGTATTTTTTTTCAAGCCCAAAAGTTAATTTTTTAATTAGATTCATTCCGAAAACAGCATACCGCGCAAAAATAATAGTTTCCAATGAATCTTTTGTTATGAAAAAACGTAGAATCGCAAAAAAAAGCCCCGCGTTTTGTGCGGGGGATTTTTTTTAGTTCTTTGTCGAAAAATATTTTTCGTAGGCTTCGTTCATTTTTGCTTCGGTGATTATTGATTCAGGCTTGCCCGTGTAATCAGACGTGATTTTGTTAAGTTCTGTTACCGCGCTTTCATACGGAAGATACATCAAAACGTAAATCGTTCCGTCTTTTGCTTGGTAGCGGTCAACTTGTTGCGAACCTTGAAGAACCGCGTCCGTTTTTTGCAAAGTGTTGTCAACGAGTCCAGAAAGAGCGTCGCGGTTTTCGTCGCTGCCTGTGTCGCTAACGTAAGTCTGCAAAACGTCTTGAACTTGTGTTTTTAACGTTCGCGCAAGTTCCGTTCGTCCGTTTGAACGCGCCATTGTAAGCGAGTTTTGAATATTCGACATTTTTCCAGAACCGACTGCGTAAATTCCTGTTGCGTCGCGACGACCTTCGTAAACCCAATCTGGGTATCCTTCTTGCTCTGCCTGTTTTGCCGCTTCAGTTGTGCTTCCACAAGAAATGAGCGGAATTGTTGCAAATGCAATCAACGAAAATGCAACTGCACCAAAAATCTTCTTCATTATTTGCCTCCAAAAATGAATGTTTGAGAGATTATAACGCGCCTTTTTAAAATGAACAACAAAATCGTTTTTTCTTTCTCTCCACAAGAAATCTAAAATTCGTCTTTGCGAGATTTTTTGTAAGACGATGCTCCGCGCCGTTGGGTTGGAGTGTGTACGCGAGGGCGTGAATTTCCATCGCGTCCGCCACGCACAAACGAGCGACCTTCTTTAAATCCGCCGTCTTTTCTAAATGAACGCGCGCCGACGTTTCGTCCGCCACGTTCTTTTGCGCCAAAATTTTTGCCCGCGGAATGTGTGTCAACGTGAACGTGAGGAAACGCGCTGTCGCGTCGACTCATTTCAAGAACGCGACTCGCTTCTTCCGTTGGAAGCGAAAGGAGAGAAAACGTTTCTGTAACGCGAATGTCGTCAACTTTTCGCCCTGGGATTTTCAAAAGCGACGAAAAATACGAGGCGATTTCGCGAGCATTAAAGCCGTCGCGTTTTCCAAGTTGAACAAAAAGCCGCGTTCCGCGCCCTGCGTTTTTATCCACGTTCACTTCGGAAATTTTGCCGTAGCGCGAGGGCGAAATCGTTTGTCCGTACACGCTTCGCAAAATTTGCGCCACGATTTTTTCCGAAGAATCGATTTCGCACAATTCTTTTGCGATTTTCAAAAACAAATCGTCGTCGGAAAGATTTTCAGCGGAGGAAATTTTTTGTTTCAAAGACGAAATCAATCGATTTTTTTGCGTTTCAAGAACAGAATCAATCGTGGGGATTTTTTCCAATTTCATTTCGCCTTTTGCCGCACGACGAACGGTCGCCCGCAAAAATTCGAGTTTTCGTTTTTCGTCTGGACGAACGAACGTAACGGCAATTCCGCTCGTTCCAGCACGCCCCGTTCGTCCAATTCTGTGAACGTAAGTCGCGCCGTCAAACGGAAGCGAATAATTTACAACGTGCGAAAGTCCGCCAATGTCGATTCCGCGCGCCGCCACGTCGGTGGCAACAAGAATGCGCGTTTTTTTCGCTCTAAAACGCGCAAGAATTTTCTCGCGTTGATTTTGTGCGATGTCGCCGTGAAGAGCCGCCGCTTCAAATCCGCGTTCGTCGAGTGCTTTCTGCACGTTGTCCGCGTCGATTTTTGTTTGCGTAAAAACAAGTCCGTAAAAATCTTGCGCCCCGTCGATTAGACGAACCAACGCTTCGATTTTGTCGCTTTCTTTTACAAACCAATACTTTTGTTCGATTAAAAGCGGTTCTTCCACAAATCCCGCTTCTTCGCAGATTTCATAATCGCCCAAAAATCGCTCGGCAAT
>CAJOEO010000178.1 GCA_905233535.1 uncultured Treponema sp. | reverse complement strand
TGCCTTGTGACTGACACTGATTTTGCCGCGCTCGTCAATTTCGGTAACTTTAACTGTAAGCGTGTCGCCGATTTTTACAACGTCAGACGGCTTGTTGATTTTTTTCGTCCAACTGAACTCACTTATGTGAGCAAGTCCCTCGATTCCTTCTTCCAACTCAATGAACGCACCGAAATCCGTGAGTTTGGTAACTTTGCCTTCAACGATGTCATTGACGTGATATTTTTCTTCAAAATGAACCCAGGGGTCTTCTGTGAAGTGTTTGAGCGAAAGGTTGATTCGTTTTTCTTCTGGAGTAAGACGAATCACTTTCAACTCGATTTCTTGTCCTTTCTTTACAAAGTCTTTTGGACGAGTAACGTGTCCCCAACTCATATCATTGATATGAAGAAGTCCGTCAAATCCTCCGAGGTCGATAAACGCGCCGAAACTTGTAAAACTCTTTACAGTTCCTTTTACGGTGTCGCCGATTTGCGTTTCTGCAAAAAACCTGTCGCGATTCTGTTCAAGCACGCTTTCAAGATACTTTCGACGATTCACAACAATGTTTATCTTTTTGTCCGATTTCTCAGAATAAAGTCGTTCAATAAAGAACTTCGTCTTTAGTCCAACCAACTTTGACGGCTCATCAACTTTTTGACTGTCTGATTGGCTTACAGGAAGAAAAGCGTGAATGTCCCCGCCAAGATTTACGTCAAAACCACCTTTGACTTCTTTCTCGATAGTTCCGTCCACAGGGAGTTTTTCATCAAATGCCTTGTGGATAGCGCGGAATAACTGTTTCGCTTGTGCCTTTGCAAACGAAATTTCAGGTCCATTGCTACCATCTTTGCGAAGAACGACAACTCTCAGCGGACTACCGATTTTTGGAACGCTATTTCCAAACTCTGCAATAGGAATTCGTCCCTCGGACTTATAACGAATGTCCACAAAAACGTAATCGTTCGTAACCTGAGCAACAATTCCATCGGTGAGAGACCCGTCTTCAACGGTATCAAGACCTTTAAGCGACTCCTCCAATTGTGCCTTTAGAGCCACGTTTTCACGCGCCTCGTCCTTCGCCTCTTCCATGTATTCCATAGTAAACCTTTACGAATGAATTTTGCTAATAATTATTTCACAAACCTCGTCAATAGTCAATGCGGACGTGTCTATGTAAATCGCGTCCTTTGCTCTGTAAAGTGCGCCTTCGCTTTTATTGCGGTCGATTTCGTCGCGTTTTTTTATCGCTTCGCGGATTTCTTCCAAAGTCAAATTGCTAACGCCTTGTTTGTATCGTCGTTCCGCTTGTACTTCTATTGATGCGTCTAGGTAAAATTTGTAATCTGCATTCGGAAAAACGACCGTCGTCATATCGCGACCTTCGCAAACAATGCTCAAACTTTTTGTGATTTCGCGCATTCGCTCGTTGACAAAATGGCGCACGTCCACAATCGACGAAACAAGCGCAACGCGAGAACTAACCGCGTCTTCGTGCAATCGGTCTTCAACGTCAACGCCGTTCAAAACAAGGCGAGAATTCTCGTAGTCGAGTTTTTGCGCACGACAAAATTCTGCAACGCGATTTGCGTCTTCCGTCGAAATATCCGTTTCGTTTAGCGCGAGCGTGAGCGCACGGTAAAAACTTCCGCTGTTCAAATACGTTATGCCGAGTTTTTTTGCGATAATCGCCGAAATTGTGGATTTTCCTGTTCCAGCAGGTCCGTCAATTGCAATAACCATATATTTCTCCTTTTTATTAGTTTATTTCTTGTTTTTACACAACGAAATCAATGCGTCAACTTCTCCAGCTGAAAGTTCTCTAAAAGAACCAACGCTAAGATTTTCCAAAAAAACGCAACCGATTCTAACTCGTTTTAGAGAACGAATTTTCGCGCCCGCATTTTCAAAAACACGCCGAATTTCGCGATTTTTTCCTTCAACTAAAACAACTTTCATTTCGTGGGAATTTATGTCGGTAGCAGAAATCGCACGATAAAAAATGCCGTCGATTCTAATTCCATGAACAAAATCACGCGAAAGAAAACGCGGAAGTGGCTCAACGCTTTCCACGATGTATTCCTTTTCGATTTGCGCGCTTGGGTGAGAAAGCATGGCGGCAAAATCGCCATCGTTTGTGAACAAAAGCGCACCCGACGAAAACATATCGAGTCTGCCAACGCTGTAAAGTCGCTCGTCAAAGGCCGGTTTTAATAAATCAAAAACTGTTTCCCGCCCTTTTTCGTCCGAGCGAGTGCAAACCAAACCGACTGGTTTGTTCAGTAAAATGTAGCGTTTTTTTTCTTCCGTGCAAACGATTTTTCCGTCAAGTGTAACTTCGTCGTTTTGTGAAACTTTTGCGCCCAATGTGGAAACGACATTTCCGTTCACGCAAACTCGTCCGTCCAAAATCAATTTTTCGCACGCACGCCGACTTGCCACGCCAGAATGAGCAAGCCGAACTTGAAGTCGCTCTAATTTTTCTTCCATAAAATATGCCTTTTTTCAAAATTATCGCGCAAGACGGAAGCGTTCTTCGTCAATTTCATCGAGTTTTGGAAGTTCCGCAATCGATTTTAGATGAAAAAAACGCAAAAATTCGTCCGTCGTGCCGTAAAGCGCAGGTCTTCCAGGCGAATCGTTTTTTCCAACTTCGCGAACGAGTTTTCGTTCCGACAACTGCCTAATCATCGCGTCGGGTGGAACTCCGCGAATCGCCTCAATTTCTGCGCGCGTTATTGGTTGTTTGTACGCGATTATCGTAAGAGTTTCAAGGGCGGAACGCGAAAGTTTGCCAACATTCGCTTTTTGGAACGATTTGCCAACCGCCCGCCGTTTCCAAAAGCGAAAGCCCCGAAATCAAATCATCGTATCGTAAACGCAAAATTTCAAGCGCGTCTTGAATTGAATCTTCGTCCGCATCGAGAATTTTTGAAAGCGCGGAAAGAGAAATCGGTTCACTTTCAAGAAAAAGCACGGTTTCCAAAAGCGAAACGAGACGCGCCTTTGAATCGTCTAAATCTCGAATTTGCATATTTTTATTTCCCCAAACAATTTATTTTGATAAACGACCGCGATTTTTGATTTTACAGCGTCAAGAATCGCCATAAAAGCGCAAACAATATCAAGCACGCTTCCAGGACGATTTACGAGGTCTGAAAAACGACATTCGTTTTGTCGCGAAAAAATTTCATTCAAAAGTGTGAGTTTTTCTCCAACAGAAATTTCTTCGTACATATCCAAAATTCGAACGTCCGTGTAACTTGAAATCATGTTTTTGAACAGATTTCGCATTTCAAAAAGAAGAGCCGTCGTGTCGATTTTTTCCCACTCGTCTTTTTTTTGCGGAAGCGCGCGGTGGATTTTTTTCCGTTCAAAACGCCAAATATTTTCGTCTTCAGTTTTTTCCATCAATACGGAAAGCATTTTGAACCGCTGATATTCGATTAACGATTCGACGAGTTCTTCGCGTTCGTCTTCAAAATCAAACTCAATCGCGCCGTTTTGTTGCGGAAGCATCTCGGCGGTTTTTATGCGAACGAGTTTCGCCGCCATTCGATAAAATTCCGACAGATTTGAAAGTTCGATTTTTTTTGCGTTGTCTAGCCAAGAAAGAAATTGCTCCGTGATTTCGTTGATTGGAATGTCAAAAACGCTAACTTTGTTTTCGCGAATCAAAACCCACAAAAGTTCAAGCGGACCTTCAAAATCGCCCGCAGAAAATCGCATTTTTTCTTCTGTCATATCAAAAAAGGCGGAAAAACGCGCTCAACGTCTTTTTGCGGAAAAACGGGAAAAGCAAAATTTTCTGCGATTTTTGGAGAAACTTCCGTCAACGGAACGCAAACGAACGCCCTCTCAAAAATGCGCGGGTGCGGGATTTGCAAGTCGATTTCGTGGATTTTTTCGTTTCCAAAAATCTCAATGTCAATGTCAATCGAACGAGGTCCGTTTCGGATTTCTAAACTTCGATTTCTTCCCAAAGAACGCTCGATTTCGTGGATTTTTTCAAGCAAAATGCGCGGCGTGATTTTGTCCAAAATCGTTCCGACTAAAACCAAATTCAAAAAATCCGCTTGATTTTCAACGTACATCGGCTTTGTGCGGTAAACGGACGAAAGCGCGAAATTTTGAAAAAGCGGACGAAGTTTCTCGCACGCTTTTTTCAAGATTTCAAGACTTTCCATTCCGTTCCAAGTTGCGTTAGAACCAAGCCCCAACGCAACAACATTTTTTTCAATCAAAGCGAAGTTTCCTCTGTCGATTCTGCTTGATTTTCTTCCGCGGGCGCGTTTTCCGTTGTGGGATTTTCCGCGTTATCAGCGTTTTCCAAAGTCTTTTTCGCTGCTTCTGCTTCTTCCGCCTTTTTCTTTGCGCGTTCGACTTGCTCAGGATAAACCGCCTCGCCTTCTTTTGTGCGCAAAATCTGACCTGGGAAAATCTCGTCGCGAAGTTGAATTTCCAAATTGCGCGTATATTCTGGATTTTCCGTCAAATATTTGATTGCGTTTTCTTTTCCCTGCCCGACTTTTTCGTCTCCGCGCGTGTACCACGCACCGCGTTTGTCAATAAGTCCGTGTTTAACAGCGGAATCCAAAATTGAAGCCGTGTACGAAACGCCTTTGCCAAAATAAATGTCGAGTTCAACTTTGCGGAACGGTGGCGCAACTTTGTTTTTTACGATTTTCACGCGAACTTGATTTCCAACCGCGTCTTCTTCACCTTTGCCGTCAATCGAGCCGATTCGTCGAATTTCAAGTCGAATTGACGAATAAAATTTAAGAGCGTTTCCGCCTGTCGTCGTTTCGGGATTTCCAAACATAACACCGATTTTCATGCGTATTTGGTTGATAAAAATGATGATACAACGACTTTTTCCAACGATTGCGGTGAGTTTTCGCAACGCTTGGCTCATAAGCCGCGCCTGAACGCCCATCACGCTGTCGCCCATTTCGCCTTCGATTTCTTTCTGCGGAACGAGTGCGGCAACGCTGTCCACTACAACGATGTCAACCGCGCCAGAACGAACAAGTTGCTCCGTGATTTCAAGTGCCTGCTCGCCAGAATCTGGTTGAGAAAGCCACAAATGGTCAATGTCTACACCCAAATTTTTTGCGTAAACGGGGTCGAGTGCGTGTTCCGCGTCAATGAACGCCGCAATTCCGCCCAACTTTTGCGCCTCCGCAATCGCGTGAAGAGCAAGCGTCGTTTTTCCAGATCTTTCTGGACCGTACATTTCGATAATTCGTCCACGTGGGTAACCGCCAACGCCCAAAGCCTCGTCCAAAAGAATAGAACCGCTC
>CAJOEO010000177.1 GCA_905233535.1 uncultured Treponema sp. | reverse complement strand
GACCGCCGCCACATACGAAAGAGGCGTAAGGTCGCCCGACGCGCCCACCGAGCCGATTTCTGGAATCACGGGAATTATTCCGCGGTTCAAAAGAAGCAGAAGTCTTTGCGCCAAAATCGGACGAATCGCAGAATGACCGCCTTTCACATCGCTGTTGATTCGGCAGGCAAGAATCGCGCGGCATTCCTCGTGCGAAAAAGCGCGTCCCAAGCCGATTCCGTGAAAATTGACGATTGAACGCTGCAAAGCCTTTGCCCGCAAAGGATTTATCTGATTCGCGCACGAATCGCCGAATCCCGTAGTAACGCCATAAGTCGGATAGCCCTTTTTGATGTAATCTTCCAAAAACTTTCTTGATTTTTTGAGCGTTTCAAAAAAAGCCGCGTCTTTTGGAAAATCCGCCTTTGCGCCGCCTGCTATTTTGCAGATGTCCCGAATCGTCAGATTTTCTCCGTCGATTATAATTGATTCTTCCATAATTCCCTCGTTTTGAAATTGATTATAGCATTTTTCTAAAATAGAATGTCCCAAAAACAAATCAAAAAAATAAGGAGATAACTTATGAATTTTTCTTCGCTTATGCACCGTCTTGATTCTGTCAAGTCAAGTTTGCTTCTCACTCAAATTGTCAATTTTTCTGGAATTGACGAAAAAGGAATGCGTCTTGAATACTATAACAATATCTATATAAATGTAGATGATTTAGATTCGCTGGCGAACAATGTTCTTTATATAACTGGCGTTCCAGCAAGCGGAAAAACAGAACTTGCCGAGCGCATATCAAAAGAGTTTGATATTCCGTTTTTGAGTCTTGACGATATTGCGGAAAGCAAATTTGATTTATCGAATGAAACTTTCAAAAAGTACATAAAAGATTCTTCCGAATCAGATGAATTTACAAAATCGAATAACGAGGCTGAAAATTTTTTGTATTGGCTGGCAAAAACAAAAAATCCTTTCAAAGTTATTGTTGAGGGCTATCAAATTTACAGAATGAACTGCAAAACTAATGAAAAATTTTACGATTCGCTGATTGAAAAAGGTAAAATCTCTATGATTATTGTGAATCCGAATCCTAATACAATCGTTCAGAACAGAATCACAAGAGACGGCGTTGAAAAACAGTTCGCCGAAAAAGAAACAAAGCACGAACTAAAAATGCTAAAAAATGCGTTTCCAAATTATGTAAAATCGATTGAAAATCTTTGATTCCATAAGAAAGAACGGTCATTGAAAAAAGAAAGCGGTCATTGAGCCTGTCGAAATGACCGTTCTTTTTTACCATTCGCGTTTTACATCTTCGTTTTTAATTTTGTATGTGCGCAAAAAATCATCAAAATCCGCGTTGGTTTTTATCAAACGTTCTTCTGTGAATTTTTGCGTTTTTTTGTTAAAAAATCCCGCCACGCGCTCGCCAGTACAAATTGACGAGCGCAAAACGGGAATCTCATTTTCTCTGTCAAAATCGCGTTCTTTTCTAAAAAATGAAAAAATCATGCGTACATTTTAACACAAAAAATTCATTGTTTTTGTTTGTTTAATTCTTTGATTTTTGATTTTAGCGATTCGATTTTCGACAAAATCGACGAAAGCGGTTCTTCAAAACGGCTGATGTTGTCGCGTCCGCCTTCGACCATTTCGCAAACGGCTTTTCCAAGTTCCGTGTATGACGAAGAAAGTTCGTTTTCCGTCTGCAAAATCGAAATGCGCGTTTTTCCCTCGTTGCCCATTTTTTCAATCGCGTTTTTTGTTGCGATTCCTGCTTTTCCAAGTGCGTCGCGCGCGTCCGAAAAATATTCTTTTACGTCGTCTTTTAATGCCATTTTTTTCTCCTTTTAGATTTTCAAAAATCATACCGAACTTTTACAGATTTTTCACCGCAAAAATCGTCAAATCGTCCGCCTGTTTGTCTTCGTTCACATTCACATAGTAAACATAATTCTGCTCGCCCAAATCCATTTTGTCTTTGCAGTAAAAATCGTAAAGATTGAACGTTTTTTGCAAAAAATCGTCGATTTTTCTGTCAACACGAATTCCGTCGCCGTCGATTCTGATGTTGCCTTTGTCGTCTTTTATAACGTTGCCGTGCGCCGTCGGTCGTTTGTAGATTCTAAAAATCTTTTCGATTGAAGCAAGTGCCAAAATCATATCTTCCGTATCACCTTTGCACTTTGAAAGGTCAAACTCAAGTTTTTCGCTTGGATTTTGCGGGTGGCATCTCTTGAGCGTGTATTTTCGCTTATTGAAAACGCTTTCAACAATTTCTTTGATTCTGTCGTTGCCGAATTCCTCGTATTCCTCGTCAGGCATGTGATTTATGTGTTTTCCGTCTTTGTCGAGATTTTTTACTTCTCCGCATTTTCGATTATTGAAATTCGCATCTTTAAAATAACTTTGTGCTTCTTCGATTCCGTCAGTATAAAGGAAAAGAATATCGTCTTTTTTGAGTTTGAGTTTTTTCACTTGATAACCGCCTTTCATATCAACCATCCACTGTTCGATTTGACCCGCCGCAGGCATTCCGCTTGCCGCGCTGTCAAGTTCCACGGTGCGCTGCTCCTTTTTTTCAGCATCAAAAATCCGCACGATTCTGTCGCCCGCGTGGCAAAGATAAACATCGTCGTTTTTGGAATCGAAAAGTCCGATTAAAAGCGTGGCGAATTTTCCGCGCAGACCCAAATTCCCGATGAACTCGTTTAATTTTCCCGCAAGTTCGTTGATTCTGGTGCCGTTTTTCTTAAAACTCCAGTTCGAAAAATATTCGCGGAAAATCGTAGCGATTACCGCCACCAAAAGAGCGGCAGGAATTCCGTGTCCAGAAACATCGCATTTAATCACAGCGTACCACCGCTCGTCGAGTTTTTTGTAATCGAA
>CAJOEO010000176.1:458-3404 GCA_905233535.1 uncultured Treponema sp. | reverse complement strand
GATTCTTAAAATCACAACTCGCTTGCAAATTCCAACTCCGATTAAATTTGTGAAAATCGAAGAAATCGCCACAAAAGAAGAAATGGAAGAGGCACGTCGAAGTCGTCAAATTGAAGGCAAACACGTTATCCCCGTCCACTCGCACGAAATCAAACGAAAAAAATATTCAAAGATTTTTGTAAACTCAGTCAAAATCGCGCTGACAAAAAGAAGGTGGCTTTCGCGTTTTATAAAATTTCTTCCCGAAGAAAAAACGGCGACGAGCGGCGTGGAATTTGAAAAATCAATCGTGCGCCCTGCGTTTAGCGTTCAAGCGAGAAAAAACGTTTCTCACGCGCTTTTAGCGACGATGACCGCAAGATTCACGGCGGAATTCGATAGCGCGATTCGATTGAAAAAACTTTCTGTAAAAAATGGAACGTCGGGGTATATGTTGACGCTTACGGCGGACGTTCCAGCGGGCAGCAATTTGGCGACGATGGCGCAAAACGCGCGCGATTCGATTGTGCGAAACATCGAAAAAGAATCGGGCATTTTTATTGAAGATTTGACGTTTGTCGTTGACAAATTACTTTCGTAAAAAAAAGCGACGGTTGATTTTTAAAAACCGCCGCTTTTTGTGAATTTTCAAAAAATCGTTAGAATTCCAAATCTTTTCCTGTGATTTTTTTCACACATTCAAGATAAAGTTCACTTGTTTTTTGTACGATTTCGTCGGGAATCGATTTGATGTTTGGGTCGCCCGCGAGATTATTTTGTTTGAGCCAATCGCGAATGAATTGTTTGTCGTAACTTGCGGGACTTGTTCCGACTTTGTACGAAGAAGCGTCCCAAAACCGCGAAGAATCTGGAGTCAAAACTTCGTCTGCAAGAACAAGATTTCCGTCTTCGTCAAGTCCAAACTCGAATTTTGTATCCGCAATTATGATTCCGTTTTTTGCGGCGTGGTCGTAGCATTTTTTATAAACGCAAAGCGCAGCATTTTTGATTTTCTCGCCGAGTTCTTCGCCCAAATCGTTTTTCATGTATTCAAGCGTAACGTTTATGTCGTGACCTTCCGCCGCTTTTGTTGAAGGCGTTACAATCGGCTCAGCAAGTTTTTCCGCCTGTTCGTATTTTTTGTCGAACGAATGACCCAAAAAAGGCTCGCCTTTTTTGTACGCCTCGTACATCGAACCAAACATATAGCCCCGAACGATGACTTCGTAAGGAATCATTTTGAGTTTTTTTACAAGAATCGCGCGACCTTTGAATTCGTCTTTCTGAAATTCTTTTGGCATATCGAGAACATTTGAAGAAATCATGTGATTTTTGACGATTTCGTTCGTAAAATCGAACCAAAAGTTTGAAAGCGCATTCAAAACTCGTCCTTTGTTTTTTATTTGCGTTGGAAGAATTACGTCAAACGCGCTGATTCTGTCGGTGGTTACGATTACCATTCGTCCGTCTTCAAGGTCGTAAACTTCGCGAACTTTTCCGCTGATTATTTTTTTCCTTTTTTCCTCTCAAAAATCGAAAAATCTAAAAAAATTATAACGAGAAAGCGATTTGTAAGCAACGGTTAATTCGAGATTGCGCGAAGGGGCATTTTTGCGTTATCATAAGAAGGATTCGCGTGCGTTTTGGGAGGGAAAAATCAAGAGCAGCGCGAACTTGTTAGATGCTTCACAGATATTCAAAGGACAAAAACGGCAAACTAGTTCAACTAGCGGTCGTTTATGAAAAAAAAGAACACGGCATTTGTCGTGAATCTATAGACAGCGACGCTCTTCGCGTGGTGGAACATTTGCGCGGGTGCGGTTTTGAATCTTACATAGTCGGTGGCGCGGTTCGCGACCTTCTTGTAGAAAAAATCCCTAAAGATTTTGATATTGTAACGAGCGCAACGCCGTCAAAAATAAAGCGACTTTTTAAGAATTCTCGTATAATCGGAAAGCGTTTTAGGCTTGTTCACGTTTTTTTTGGCGAAAAGATTTTTGAAGTTTCCACGTTTCGTTCGGTGATTGCGGGTTCGGTTGGAAACGATTTTGGTACGATTGACGAGGACGTTCAACGGCGAGATTTTTCGCTCAACGCGCTTTATTACGACCCAATCAAAGAACAGGTTGTGGATTTTGTTGGCGGCGTTCAAGATGTTCAGAAAAAAATTATTCGTCCAGTGATTCCGCTTGAGCGCATTTTTGAAGAAGACCCAGTTCGGCTTTTGCGTGCGGTTAAATTTTCTGCTACGCTGAATTTTAAAATGCCCCACGCGCTTAAATCCAAAATCAGAAAAAGTGGTCATCTTCTTTCTACGATTTCGCCGTCGCGTTTAACAGAAGAATTGATGAAAATTATCAACGGTTCTCATTCTTACGAAATCGTTTCAGCGATGATGGAATACGATATTTTTATGTATCTTCAGCCGATTGCGTGTTCGATGATGGCTGGAAGTCGTCAATTTGAACGCGATTATATGGCGCATCTAAAAGGAATGGACGATTTTACGAGAGAACACAAAGATTCTCGTTTTGGAAAAAAACTTTCGTTTATGCTTTTTGATTTTGTGTCGTCGCTTACGGATTGGAATCGCGAATCAAAAGACCAAACGAGTGCGAGCGAACTTTACACAAAAACTTGGACGCAATGCAGAAATTTTGTTTTGCCGATGAATCCTCCGCGTGCGGAATTGGAATTTGCAATTAAGGAAGTTCTTTTTAAACTTGGAATCAACATAAAAGTCGAAAAGCGCGTTGCAAATCAATAATTCGTTTAGTAACCAAAACCGATTTTTATATACGTCCCTACGGTAATTTTGTTTTTTTCGCCGTAATTCCATTCAACGCCCGTGCGCCAATCCGCGTGCGGTAAAATTTTTGAAACGCTTACGCCGACTTTTAAAAGTCCCGCGCGGGATTGAAATTCGTGCTGCCAAGTCGTTCCGATTTTTATGTTTTTGTTTGTGCC
>CAJOEO010000176.1:0-403 GCA_905233535.1 uncultured Treponema sp. | reverse complement strand
TGAATCCAAAAGACGGCTCGCTTTCCCATGCGCGATACGTTCCAACAGTAGTTATGAATTTTGAAAACGCTTCTAAGTTCTTGCCGTGCGAAGTAAACGCTGACGGAATTGCGCTTTTGTCTTGGATTCTTGAAAGTTCCTGCGCGTAAACGTCAAATCCAAAAAACGTGCGCTTTAATTCCATTCCCGCAATTGGTTTTTGCGCTGTCGAAGATTCAGACGGGAATTTTCTTGCAAATACGCTGATATTCGTTTTTGCCACAACCATTTCCGCATTTAATGCAACAGAAATTTCACTCGACTTTGGAGAATCCGACGAACCGTTATAAATCGCTACCCCAGTAACAGTCCCCGTCCAAGCGGGAACGGTTACAACTCCAGAAATTCCGTTTCGGGAATCGTA
>CAJOEO010000175.1 GCA_905233535.1 uncultured Treponema sp. | reverse complement strand
GCGCGGAACGATGGTTCATCGGTGGAATCAGTTGAACAGCGCGGAATACGAAAATTTTGCGTCCACGCGAATTTTGCTTTTGTTCATCATGCTTTTAATCGTTCTCGTTGCGTCTGTGAACATTTCTAGCGCGCTCGTCATGCTCGTCATGGAAAGACGAAAAGAAATCGCGATTCTAAAAAGCTTGGGCGCAAGCGACAGCGGAATCGCGCTTTCTTTTTTGGTGGCGGGACTTTCCGCGGGCGGAATCGGCGTTTTGCTTGGAATTCCTGCGGGACTTTTGTGCGCAGTAAATTTCCGCACGATAATGGACGGAATTGAACGATTTGTGAACGTTTTGTCGGCGGCGTTTTTCGCGCTTGTCCACGGAACAAAAGCCGATTTTTCGCATATAAATCTGCTTGACCCCGCGTTTTATTTGCAAAACATTCCGCTTTCAATTCCGCTTGTTCAACTTTCGGTGATTGCCGTCGGCACGCTCGCGCTTTCGCTTTTGGTGAGCGCGATTCCTGCTCTAAAAGCGGGTAGCGAAAAACCAATCGAAACTTTGCGAAAGATTTAGATTTTTCGATAAAATCTTTCAAGAACGCAAACAGTTTGATAAAATAAGGAAATTCTAGGATTTAGGTCGAGAAAAATGCTTTGTAGTCTTTGCCACGAAAATGAAGCGGTTTTGTTTTTAGAACAAGTTTCGCCGTTTAAGAAAAAACTAAATTTGTGTGTAGAATGTGCGCGACGTTATAACGTTTCTTCGGACGCGCAATCAATCGGGCGAGCGATTGCGTCGCTTTTTCAGTCGTTTGTGCGCAACGACGAATCGGATTCTAAAAAACTTTGTCCAGTTTGCGCAATCTCTCTTCAAGAAATCAAAAAAAGACGAATGGTGGGTTGTCCCGAATGTTATTCGATTTTTAAGGACGATTTAGACCCCATTTTCAAAAATATAGGAGTTTCTACGCAGTATACTGGTTCAATGCCAAAACGTCTTCGCGGATTTAGTTCTGTTTTGACTCAACGAATTTCGATTCAAGGAAAACTCGAAGAGTCGATTCAAAATGAAGATTACGAAAAGGCGGCAGTTTATCGCGATTATCTTCGTGCGTTGGAAAAATCTCCCGTTGCGGAGGGTGGCGATGGCGAATGAGGGCGCGGAAAGTAGCGACGCTTGGTACGAGGAGCATGGCGAAGAAAGCGACGTTGTTGTTTCAACGCGGGTGCGCCTTGCTCGCGACCTTGCGGATTTTCCGTTTCCGATGAGGTTTCGCGACGGAGACGCTCAGCGCGTTAGAGCCACGGTTTTTGATGCGTTTTTGCATTGTTCGGATTCTGAAAAATATCAATCTGTGATTACTTCTCAACTCGATTTTGTGGGCAGATTGATTCTTTGCGAACGTGGCGTAATTCGTCCAACAACGCCCGTAACGAGCGGGACGGGAATCGTGATTCGTAACGACGGCGTGTTTTCTTGCGTTGTAAACGACGGCGACCATCTTAAACTTTCGGCGTTTCGCGCGGGAATGAACGGCGTGGGCGCGTTTGAAATTTGCAAAAAAATCGACGACGAACTTCAAAATTCTTTGCAATTTGCGGCGAGTCGCGAACACGGATATTTGACGAGTTTTATTTGCGATTGCGGAAGCGGAATGCGGGTTTCGTTTCGTGTTCATTTGCCAGCGATTTCGTTTGCGGGAAAAGTCGAAGAAAATGCCGCGTTTTTGGAAGAACGCGGTCTTGGAATCCGCGATTGTTTTGGTGTTAGCGCGGAAAAAACTGGAACGCTCGGTTCGTTTTACGAAATTTTTACAAAAACGGGTGGCAACGGTAGCGAAATCGACCAAATGGCGAACATTCTCGGCGCGTTAAAAACGATTGTGGAAATCGAACGCCACACGTCCGAAGAATTGTTCAAAACTCGAATTACGGAAATAAAAGACCGCGTTTACAAAGCGTATGCGGGCGCGAAATTTTCATTTTTGTGTACGGCTCGTTCAGCCGTGGAAACGTTGAGCGCGATAAAATGGGGAAAAAATCTTGGACTTTTGGACGGCGTTACGGACGGCGACCTTGCCGCGTTGATTTATCGGATTCAGACGGGGCATATTCAATTTGTTATGCGAAATCGCCAATTCAAATTTCCAGACGACATCGAGCGAAGTCGAACTCTAAGCGAAAATCACATAAGAGCCATGCTTTTGCAAGAAACATTGGGAAAATTGACGTTTTAACGGGCGAATGTGCTTTGCGTCCGCTACACTCTCAAAAAAGGATTTACAAAAAAATATGAATGATATGTCGAATGTGGTGCGTCAACTTTTGGGTTTGGCGCAAGATGAAGGAAGAGCGAGTGGTGCGGCGGAATTGCAAGTTGAACACGTCATGCTCGCTCTTCTAAAAAATGCGATTGGCTACGGCTACGAGATGATTCAATCTCTTTCGTTGAACGTTTTGCAATTTCAACTTCTTCTTGAACAAAGCATTTCTTCGGATTCTACGAATCCTGCTCGATTCGCGCTTTCGCTTCAGCCTGCAAGGCGACTTCGTTCGATTTTGGATTTGGCGGTTGTCGAATCGCGAAAACTCAAAAACGAATACGTTGGAACAGAACATTTTGTGATTGCCGCGGCGAGTGAACTTGACAGCGTTACGGCGCGTTTTTTTGCAGAAGCGGGAATCGACGCGGAACGTTTGCGAAAAACTGCGCGAGAAATTCAGCGTAGAAAACGATTTGTTGCCGAGGGCGAAGAAGTCGAAAACGACGACGGCAAAATGGAAATGGAATATTCGGGCGGAAAATCGTCGGCGAAAAAACAAAAAGGTTCGTTTTTGTCGAAATACAGTCGTGATTTAACGGCTCTTGCGCGAGAATCCAAACTCGACCCCGTCGTTGGTCGTTCAAAAGAAATTTTGCGCGTGATTCAGATTTTGGGACGGCGAACAAAAAATAATCCCGTGCTTTTGG
>CAJOEO010000174.1 GCA_905233535.1 uncultured Treponema sp. | reverse complement strand
CTAAACATCGCATAATGTTTTACATTCACGGCGGTTCGTTTGTGGGCGGTTCGAGAAAATCGTGCCGAACTTTTGTTGCCTCGCTTGCAAACGCATTTTCGTGCATGGCGATTGTTCCCGAATTTCGCCTTGCTCCGTCGTTTCCGTTTCCGTTTTCCGTAAACGACATTCAAGGCGTTTTTCGCAGCGTTTTGAACAAAATCCAACTTAATTCTGAAGAGGGCGAAAAGCCCGATTTGATTCTTGCCGCCGACACAAGCGGAGCGTCTATCGCTCTTGGATTTCTTTTGAACTTAAAGCCGAAATTTCGTTCAGTTTTTAGCAGACTTGTTTTGTTTTCGCCCTGGCTTGACGTTTCCGAAGACAGCCCGATTTTAAAATCTCGCAGAAATTCCGACGAAGTTTTTACAGCGGAAGGCGTGCATTTTTGCGCAGAAAGTTACGCGAGCGCGGACAAACGAAAAGACCCGCTAATTTCGCCGCTTCATGCTTCAAAAGAACAATTTGAATCTTTTCCGCCCGTGTACATTCAAATGGGCGAAAAAGAAATGTTTTTGGAAGACGCAGAAAAATTCGAAGCGATTTGTGCGGACGCGCATATTCATTGCACTCTTGACGTTTGGGAAGGAATGATGCCGCTTTTTCAACTCGTTGACGAATTTTTGAACGAATCTCATCTTGCCGTCGAAAAAGTCGGAAAATTTGTAACGGCGCGATAAGGGGAAAAAAATGGAATTAGTTTCGCCTGCTGGAAGTGTGGAAAAATTGGAATACGCTTGGCGTTTTGGCGCGGATTCGGCGTATATTGGGCTGAAAAAATTTTCTCTTCGCGTAAAAGCGGAGAATTTTCACGAAAAAGAATACGAGCGCGTTGCTGAATTAAAAAAACTTTTTCCGAATCGAAAACTTTTTTGCGCGTTGAATATTGCGTTTCATCAAAACGATTTGGAAATTTTGCGTTCAAATCTCGATTATTTTAAGTTGTATCCGATTGATTCGTTTATCGTGCAAGATTTGGGCGTGGTTCGGCTTTTACAAAAAGAATTTCCGTCGGCGCATCTTCATCTTTCAACGCAAGCGTCGTGCATGAACGCCGAAGCCGTAAAAATGTATAGTGATTTGGGATTTTCGCGCGTTGTTTTGGGTCGCGAAACTTCGCTTGACGAAATCAAAAAAATCAAAGATGCCGTTCCCGAAATGGAACTCGAATGTTTTGCGCACGGCGCAATGTGCGTTGCGTATTCGGGGCGGTGTTTGATGAGCGCGTACCTTACGGGACGAAGTGCGCAAGCGGGATTTTGTTCTCATTCTTGCAGATGGAATTTTGATTTGAAAATCGACGAAAAATCTGCGAAAACGTTGGCGCAAAGTGGCGCGCTCGTTTTGGAAGAAAATCAACGTCGCGGTGAGTTTTTTCCTGTTTTTGAAGGTGAAAATTTTACTGCACTTCTTTCAAGCAAAGATTTAAGAATGGCGGAACATCTAAAGGAAATGCAAGCGGCTGGAATCGACGCAATCAAAATCGAAGGGCGCATGAAAAGCGTTTACTACGTTTCTGTGGTAACGAGGGCGTATCGCAAAGCGTTGGACGTTTTGAGCGGAAAAATCACGCAAGAAAACGCCGAGCCGTTTGTGCGCGTTCTCGACGAAGTTGCGCAAAGAGAAAGCACGACGGGCTTTTATTTTTCGCGGGCAAACGCCGACAAAACAACCGTTGGCGCGAGCGGTTCGCCGTATCTTTTTGCGGCAAAAGTTTTTTTGCCCATTTCCCCCGACGAAACGAAATCGATTTTTGAAAAAGGCGAGCAAGTTTTAAAAGAACGCCAAGAAAAACTAGATTCCATGCATCCGTCCGCACGCGAGGCTTTTGAGCGTGACGAAAAATTGCACCCCGAAAAAAAAGTTCGTCCCGCGATTTTCCATGCAAATTGGAAAATTTATCCGATTGAAGCATTCAACAAAATCGACGAAGGAACATCGCTTGAATTCATTTCGCCAGACGTGCCGTTTGCGCAAATTCCGTCCGACCGCTACGAATTCATCAATCCCAAAACGGGTTTGCGTTTGGATTGGGTGAACGCCGACCACGATTGCGCGCTATACACAGATATAGAGATTCCAGAAAGTGCGCTTTTGCGCATAAAAGACCCCGATTTTGACGGAATCGCAAAAGAAAACGCAAGGTAGTTTTTTGATTTGTCGAACCGTGATTTTTTTCACGGTTGACCGCGTTTGCCGTGTTCGATAAAATTCGCTTTGTTCTATCGAACAAACGGTAACTTATGTTGATTTTAAAAATCCGCAAAAATTTCTTGTTTTTAATTTTCTTCTATATAATTGCGATTTCTTCAAAAGTGTGCGCGTTGTCGTTTCCGAGCATTCCTCGACCAGAACAATTTGTGCAAGTGGATTTTTCGCGTTCCACAGACCGCGGAATCGAAGGCGCGACTTCGTTTTTTTCGTCGGAATATTTTGCAACTTGGCGACAAGCGGAAGCTGCGGCGGGTTTTGAATTTTCTTGCGATGTGTTTGATTTTTCCACTGCATTTGAAGTTTTCCCCGATTTGTGGAGGTTCGATTTGGACCACCCCTGGGACATTCGGCTTGGTTTTGGCGTTTTGCAGCATTGCCAATGGCAGTTTGACCTTGCGTTTGAAACGGATTTGTATTTAAACACGGATTTTCAAATTGTAAGCGAAAAAGGATTTTTGTTTGCGGGACAAATCGGTTTTGGCATGAAAATCACGGATTTGTACGCGATTTCATCGTTTCGTGGCGTTTTGTTCGACCGCTCGCTTGCAATGACCGTGCGGATTGAAAAAAAATGGAAAAGCGGCTGGGACGCATATTTTCGCGCAGGCACGCACGATTTTTACAGATTCCCGATTTTTCCGCACCCAAATTACATTTTTGGAGTAGGGCATCGGCTTCAAAACGGCGTTCTTGCAGGGCTTCGTTTTGGCGGCGAACTTCAATTTAGAATGAACGACCAATTTACGAC
>CAJOEO010000173.1 GCA_905233535.1 uncultured Treponema sp. | reverse complement strand
AAACGAAATCGAACAAAACGCGCGTTCGTTAAACGAAGTCGAAACGGAAAACGCGGTCGAAACGCGGTCGTTGAGCAACGTCGAAACGAAATCGCCAAGCGAAGCCGAACCGCAATCGTTTCACCCCGAATCCGCGGTTGAAGAGCGCGTTGCAAAACTTCGCGCGACGTTCAATTTTTCCACGCCCGCGCAAAATCAAAACGAGAACGATTGGAACGTTTACGAAGATTCAAATCAAAACGAAATCGAACAAAACGCGCGGTCGTTAAACGAAGTCGAAACGGAAAACGCGGTCGAAACGCGGTCGTTGAGCAACGTCGAAACGAAATCGCCAAGCGAAGTCGAACCGAATTCGTTTCACCCCGAATCTGCGGTTGAAGAGCGCGTTGCAAAACTTCGCGCGACGTTCAATTTTTCCACGCCCGCGCAAAACGTGCAAAATCAAAATGCGGACGAGCAACGTCGAAACGAAATCGCCGAACGAAGCCGAACCGCAATCGTTTCACCCCGAATCCGCGGTTGAAGAGCGCGTTGCAAAACTTCGCGCGACGTTTTCGGAAAATCAAAAAGCGTGGGCGACGAACGTAGGCAAAACGCAGGCGCAAAAACAAGAAACGCCCGCGCAAAAAGCGAACGACGAGCCGAAGTTTCCGCTTTCGGCGTGGATTCCTGAGTTTCCGCGGGAAATCAGCGCGGATTCGTTTGATGTAAAACAGATTTTTTCGACGATGGACAGCGACGCGGCGCAAAATCCTGTTCTCGAAAAGTCGCTCGTTTTTGAGGCGCAGTCGAACGAGGCGGAAAAAATCGAAATCGAACCGAATGAAAACGCGATTCTTGAAAATCCGCAGAACGCAGGCGAAATCGTCGGAGAGAAAATCGAATTGGAATCGGAAATTCCTGAAAATCAAAAAATCGAAAACGCGATTTCTAAAAATCCGCAGATTGAAATCGAAAATCCTAAAAATTCTGAAAACGAAAACGCGGTTTTTGAAAATCCAATCGAATCAGAAAACGATTTTTCCGAAAATTCGCAGTTTGACCCGACGGCGCGACCCGTGGTGGATTTTCGGGGCGTTCCTTTTGAAAATGACGAATCGGAAATCGATGAAGACGAAGATGATTTTGACGAGGACGAAATCGACGAAATAAACGGCGAATCTTCAAAAATCAGTCTGTCAAAAACGGAGAACAATGCGGCATCTCAAACTTTCCGAAAGGGCGCGTATGTTGTTCCGACGGATTTGCTTGACGAGTATCCCGACAATGAATACTGGATTGTTGACGAGGAAACGCGAAAAGGCGGCGATTTGTTAAAATCGACTTTGGCGGAATTCAAAATCGAAGCGGAAGTTACGGGAATCAGAAAAGGTCCTGCGGTTACTATGTACGAACTTTTGCCCGCGCCTGGCGTAAAATTGAGCAAAATCGTCGCATTGCAGGACAACATCGCTCTTAGGCTTGCGGCGGCTTCCGTGCGAATTGTCGCGCCAATTCCTGGAAAGCACGCCGTTGGAATCGAAGTGCCGAACAAATCTCGCGCGATTGTGAGTTTCCGCGAAATTATGGAAATGGATTTGAGCGCGTTCGACAAAATGGCGATTCCCGTGATTTTGGGCAAAGACATTTCGGGCGAGGCTCAACTTTTGGATTTGGCAAAAACTCCGCATCTTTTAATCGCGGGTTCAACTGGCGCGGGAAAATCCGTCTGCGTGAACACGATGCTCCTTTCGATTTTGTTCAAGCGAAGCCCCGACGAAGTGAAACTCGTTTTGGTTGACCCAAAAATCGTGGAACTAAAACTTTACAACGACATTCCGCATTTACTCGCGCCCGTTATCACCGAGCCGAAGAAGGCTTTGCAGGCTTTGCAATATTGTTTGTGCGAAATGGAACGGCGATACGCGCTTTTGGACGGAATGGGCGTTAGAAATATCATATCGTATAATAAGAAAATCATAGAAAAGCGGATTGCAACACAGAAATTGCCGTATATTGTTGTAATAATCGACGAGTTTGCGGATTTGATGGCGACTACAGGAAAGGAACTTGAGCAGACGATTGCGCGGCTTGCCGCGATGAGCCGCGCTGTCGGGATTCATCTTGTTTTGGCAACGCAGAGACCTAGCGTGGACGTGATTACGGGGCTTATCAAGGCGAACATTCCGAGCCGAATTGCGTTTATGGTCGCGTCCAAAATGGACAGCCGAATTATAATCGACCAACTTGGCGCGGATAAACTTTTGGGCAAAGGCGATATGCTTTATGTTGGCGTTACGGACCCGTTTCCAAAGCGAATTCAAGGAACGCTTGTGAGCGACGACGAAGTTGAGCGCGTTGTGGAATATGTGAAGACTTTTGGCGAGCCTGATTACATTGACGACGAAATGTTTTCTGACGATGAAGAAGAAGAATCGTCTTCAAACGACGATTTCAGCGACGGCGGCGATGTTTTGTACGACCAGGCTTTGCAAATCGTTTTGCAGTCTGGAAAAGCGAGTGCAAGTTATATTCAGCGAAGGCTCAAAATCGGCTACAACCGCGCCGCCCGCCTTGTGGAAGAAATGGAAGCGCGCGGAATCGTAGGTCCTGCAAACGGTTCAAAGCCACGCGAAATAATACACGTTCCATAAAAAAACGGCGGTTTTCGACTGCGCTAAGCAACCGAAACCCGCCGTTTTTTTCGTTTTATGCCTTTTGATTCAAAATCGTAACATCGAGTTTGTTGTACGGAATTTCGATGTTGCGTTCTTTGCAAACGTTCAAAAATCCTGCAAAAACTTCGTTCTTGATTTTCACCAAATCTTGCCGTTTGAACCACACGTTCAAACTGAGCGTAATTCCGCTGTCAGCAAATCCCGTGAAAACCGCCGCTGGAGCGTGGTCTGCGTCGTTAAGAATCGCGCTCGGACAGCGTGCTGGAACAGCCAAAGCCGCGTCCAAAGCAGCCTGCGGGTCTGTATCGTAACTCACTTCAAGCGGAAAACAGAATCTTCGCAAATCGTAACTCGCATAGTTCATCAATTTTGAATTGATAATCGTTGAGTTTGGAATTCTGATTAGTTGATTGTCGAGCGTGTTGATTTTTACAGAAAGAAGACCGATTTCGGAAACCGTGCCAGAAACGCCGTCAACTTCAATAAAATCGCCGATTTTCATGGTTTTTTCGGTCAAAACAAAAAGACCCGAAATAACGTTGCTAACGCTCGTTTGCGCCGCAAAACCGATTGCCAATCCCGCAACGCCCGCCGCGCCCCAAATCGCGCTAACGTTGATTCCGAACAAACTCAAAATGTAAACGCCGATTGCAACATAAAAAACGTAACTGATGAATTTCGTTAAAAGCGTAACCGTGTGCGCTTCCAGCCGTTTTTCCGCCGTCTTTTTTACAACCGAACGAATCACTCGATAAATCGCGTAAACGACAGTTAAATATTCGCGAATCTGGTCTGCAAGCAAAACCGATTTAAACTGATAAACGCCCTGCTGAAACGCCTCGCGCGCCTCGTTCGTTGCGTCCTGCGCCTCTTGCGAAAACGCCTTCGCGCCCGCTAAAAGCGCGAAAAATCCTACACCCTTCTTCAGATTCATTTAAGACTCCTTGAATTTTGATTGATAAATATGGATTTTATTTTATTGTTTTTCGTTTTTCTTGCAAACGTCAGCGATTAAACATTCTTTGCACGCGGGATTTTTTGCTTTACAAACATATCGTCCATGAAGAATCAACCAATGATGCGCCCGCGTCAAATATTTTTCGGGAATGCGCACAAGAAGATTTTTTTCGATTTCCGCAGGATTTTTTCCGTCCGCCAGCCCAATTTTTGGGCAAATGCGCATCAAATGTGTATCGACGGGCATTGTTGGCTCGTTCCAAACAACGTTCAAAATCACGTTTGCCGTTTTCCGTCCAACGCCAGGAAGCGTCATCAATTTTTCTCTGTCGTGCGGCACGATTCCGCCAAAATCCGAAACGAGTTTTTGCGAAAGCGCGATTATATTTTTTGACTTTACAGAAAAAAGTCCAATCGGACGAATAAAATCGACAATTCGCGACTGCCCCAGCGAAAGCATTTTTTGTGGCGTGTCGGCGATTTCAAAAAGCGTGCGCGTGTTTTCGTTCACGCTTTTGTCGGTCGCTTGCGCAGAAAGAACCGTAGAAACCAAAAGCGTGTACGGATTTTTCCAAACGAGTTCGCATTTTGGCGCGGGATTTTGCTTTTCAAATCGCTCAAAAACCGTACAGATTTCATCAGAAGAAAGAAATTCCATACAAAAATTATACACGAAGAATCGGCGGTTGAACGTCGTTGAAACGGGATTTCGACAGGCTCAATCACCATTTTTTGATGGTTGAACGGAGTCGAAACCGAAAATCGAATAGAATCAAATATTATAAATTTACTAATTGATATTTTCTTTATAAAATTGTTCAACAAAAAAATTGGAGGGAACCTATGACTCTTTTTAGGAAGAACGTGGTGTTTTCATCGACAATGCTTTGTATAGCAATCGTTGGTGCATTATGTTCGTATTTTGTAATTTCTAGCAGACTTTCTGAACAATCTTTGGAAAAATCACTGGAAGAATTTTTGAAATTAAAAAAGGCTTCCCTGGAAGCGTCTGTTCGTCCAGACATTGAACTTGCAAAAAAACTTGTAAAATCCCCGATGTTATTGGAGTTTTTCAAAAATCCAGAAGAAGAGCCGCGAAGAACGCAAGCAATAGAAGAATTGAAAAGTTATCAAGAAGTTTTCAGTTCTCATAAACTGTTTTGGGTTTCCGACTTTGACAAAAAATATTATTTCGATTGCAAATATTTGTATACTGTAAATCCGTCCGCCCCTGGTGAAGAATGGTACAATCCCACGCTTTCAAGTGGAAATCTTGCGACTTGTTATGTCAATTACGACGTGGGCTTAAAAAAGACGTTTATGTGGATAAACGCATTGTTTTTTGACGAACGCGGTCGCGCCATTGGAATTGCAGGACCTGGAATTGAACTCGATTCTTTTATAAACGAAGCGTACGGCGATTTGAGCGACGGCATGGAAGTTTATTTTTTCAACAAATCGAATCAACTGATGGGGGCTTCAACTTCGTTTGAGGTAAAAAAGGAAAAAGAAGACATTTCAAATAGATTTCCAAACGCGAACATTTCGTCTTTGGTGGCAAACGCAGAAAACGGAATTTATCATTTTGAATACAACAAAAAGAAATGCGTAATCGCTTATATTCCTACGTTTGAATGGTATATTATTGTAACCGCGCCAAAATCTGCGAGTGAACAAAATTCTTCCGTGCTTGCAACCGTTTTTATTTTTGTAATCTTGTTCTTTTTCGTAATGATTTCAATTTATTCGATTTTTGTTACAAATTTGATTTTACCGCTTGGAAAAATGAAAGACGTTTTGCAAGGAATTGCATCTGGCGATTTTACGATGCACTTTGAACACAAAAACGACGACGAAATTGGAATTTGCGCAAAAAGTCTTTTGTCCGTAACGGAATCTTCTTCAAAAATCGTGAAAAGCGTTCGCGAACAATCCGAATTGGTTAGCGCGGGTGCGCAAAATCAACTTTTAGCGGTAGAAAATTGCAAAAACCGCACGGATTCGATTGTGGAATCGCTTTATTCCGCGACGGATTTTGCGACAGAAGAAAAAAACACGCTAGAAAACGCCAGCGAAAGCGCGCAACGAAACACCGAAAATCTTTCGCATTTTCAAAACGTAATTCGAGGGCAAAGCCAAGCGATTTCTAACGCAAGCAAAGAAATCGGAAAATTGCTTTCGTGCGTTGAAAATCTTGCAAAGGCAAACAGCGAATCGGGAGAGCGTTTGGAAGAACTCAGCCAAAATTCAAGCGAAAACGAAAAGCAATTTGAAAATCTTGCGTTGATAATCGAACGAATTTCTGAAAAAACGGCGCAAATGCTTGAAACAAACACGATTATTGCCGCGATTACCGAGCAAACGAATCTTCTTGCAATGAACGCCAGCATAGAAGCAGCGCACGCGGGCGAGGCGGGCAAGGGATTTTCTGTGGTTGCCGACGAAATTCGCAAACTTGCAGAGCAAACGCGCGAACAAAGCGAAGGAATCGAAGAGGTTATTCGCGACATTACGTCGTCAATCGAAGAAGTTGCCGAGGTTTCAAAATCGACTAGTCAAATCGTTTCGCACACGGTGATTTCTTCCGTGGTTGACGAAGAAAAATCGCTGAGTTCTAGCATTTCCGCAGAACTTCGCACTGTTTTGGAATCGAACGCGGGCGTGGAACGCGAATTTTCTGCGATGAAAGAAGAAAACGACGAAGTTTGTAGAACAACGATAATTGCCGCGTCAAAAATCCAAGACCTTTCAGACAAAATCAGCGCGATTTCGAGCGATGCGCGGGCGATTTCTGAAGTAGTGGAAGAAACAAGCCGATTCACGCAAGAAAATCGCGAAAGCATAGAACGATTGAGCGAAAGTATGTCGGGATTCAAATTGTAATTTTTGCAAAAAACGCATTGATTGACGCAAAAACGTGGTGGTTGAGCAGAGTCGAAACCATCGCGTTTTTTTTAATCCAAAAACGACGCGATTTTTTCCAAAACGCACTCGTCGGCGGGAAGCCATTTTAGATTTTTTAAGTCGGCGCGAGAAATCCAACGAAAATTTTTATGTTCGTTCAAAAAAATCTCATCCGACTTTAAGGCGCAAAGAAAACAGCGCATAAAAAGATGAAATTGCGGATAATCGTATTCCACCGTCGCGATTTCTTTTTGAACGCTCACAGTGGCTGAAAGTTCTTCGCGGATTTCGCGCACAACCGCGTCTTCCGCTTTTTCGCCTTGTTCGATTTTTCCGCCTGGAAATTCCCAAAAATCTTTCCAATCGCCTTTCGCTTTTTGCGTCGCCAAAACGCAATTTTCGCGCACAATAATTGCCGCCACAACATTTATCGTTTTCATAAATTCGATTTTATCCGAAATCGCGTAAAAAAATCGAAACTGAATTTCGTCTAAAACTTCTTAAAGAAAACTGCTATAATTTTCAAATTATGACAATCTACGAAAAATCACTTGAAAAACATGCGCAATGGCGCGGCAAAATTTCTTCGGAACTCAAAATGAGCCTTGAAACACGCGACGATTTGTCGCTCGCGTACACGCCTGGCGTTGCAGAACCTTGCCGCCAGATTCACAAAAATCCCGACGATGTTTACAAGTACACTTGGAAAGG
This sequence comes from uncultured Treponema sp., assembly GCA_905233535.1. Classification (GTDB taxonomy): domain Bacteria; phylum Spirochaetota; class Spirochaetia; order Treponematales; family Treponemataceae; genus Treponema_D. The sequence continues at coordinate 234 of CAJOEO010000173.1, read as the reverse complement.
AAACACAATAGCCGTGGTTTCTGACGGAACGGCGGTTTTGGGATTGGGCGACATTGGCGCGGCTGCGGGCTTGCCCGTTATGGAAGGGAAATGCGCTTTGTTCAAAAAGTTCGCGAATGTTGATGCAGTGCCGCTTTGCATCGACACAAAAGACCCGCAGAAAATCATCGAATTCTGCAAGCAAATCGCGCCGACTTTCGGCGGAATCAACCTTGAAGACATTTCCGCGCCACG
>CAJOEO010000172.1 GCA_905233535.1 uncultured Treponema sp. | reverse complement strand
TTTCCGTCAGAATCAAGAATCGCAATGTCGTAACCAGGCGCGGGTTTTCCCATCGAACCAGGTTTTGGATTCATTCCCGTAAAATTGCCCGCCAAAAGCGTGCATTCAGTTTGACCGTATCCTTCAAAAAGTTTTTTGCCAGTCATTTCAAAAACTTTGTTGAAAACGTCAGGATTCAACGCCTCGCCCGCCGTTACAAAATATTGAAGCGACGACAAATCGAACTTCGACAAATCCGTGCGAATCAAGTAACGATAAACGGTCGGCGGTGCGCAAAACGTGGTAACTTTGTATTTTTCGAGTTTTTGCATCAGCAAATACGGCTTAAATTGAATCATGTCGTAAACAAAAACCGCAGAACCGCAAATCCACTGCCCATAGATTTTGCCCCACATCGCCTTTGCCCACCCAGTTTCCGCAACTGAAAGATGAAGTCCGTCATCTATTACGTTCTGCCAACATTTTGCAGTTATTATATGTCCGAGTGGGTACAAAAAATTATGTTGTACCATTTTAGGATAACCGCTTGTTCCAGAAGTAAAATACATCAACATTATATCAGAATTTTTTGTTGACTCGTTTCCAGAAGGACGAACAAAATCGTCTTTGGCGCAATCGAATTTTTCGTGAAAATCGACCCAATTCAATTTTGGCGTGGCACTTTTTCCAGATTCCGTGCGAACAAGAACGAGATTTTTCACGGTCGGCGATTTTTCCATCGCGTTTTCGACCGCTTGCACAACGGGGATTTCGTCAACGGCGATAATCATTTTGATTTTTGCCGAGTTCGTTCGATATTCAATGTCTTTCGCAAGAAGTTGATTTGTGGCAGGAACGGCAACCGCCCCAATTCTGTGGAGCGCGAGAAGAATCGGCCAAAACTCCCAGCGTCGGCGCAAAATCAACATTACAGCGTCGCCTTTTTTGATTCCAAGCGACAAAATCACGTTTGCCGCTGGGTTGGATTCCGAAGACATTTCGGCAAAATTAAGCGTCCGCTCGCCTCCAAAATCGTCGCACCAAACAAGCGCGCGTTTTTGCGGCTGTTCAAAAGCGTATCTGTCAACAACGTCGTATGCAAAATTAAAATTTTCTATCTCTTTGATTTTGAACATTTCTCGAAGTTGCTCGTAATTTTTTCCGTCAAAATCAGAGTCCTCAACAAATTCCCCAATGAGGTTCATCGTAAAATCTCCATAAATAGTATAAATGTTAGACGACGCGAACTTCAAAAAAGTTGCACGGAATTTTCCAATTCAAAAGCGAATTTCAAAACAATGTCGGGTTTTTCCGCCAAAAGCGACTGCGTGTTTCCAATTCCGCCAGTGATTCCCGCGGTTTTGCAACCAAACGCTTTACCTGCTTTTATATCAACAGAACTATCTCCGACCATTATAACATTATCTTTTGTATAAGTTTTATTCGATTTTTCATTGATTTTTTGCAACGTATAAACCAAACCTTCGGGATTCGGTTTTAGATTTTTCACCTGCTCAGGTCCAGAAACGCAATGAAAAAACTGCAAAATCTCGAATTTTTGCAAGATTTTTGTTGCAATTTTTGACGGTTTGTTTGTCAAAAGTGCAATTTTCTTTTCTTTTTCAAAAAGATTTTTCAAAAGTTCGTCGATTTTTGGATACAAAACTGTTTTGTTTACAGGATTCTGTTCATAAAAATCAACATACCATTTGAACATTGTATTAAAATCTTCACTTTCTGTAGGAATTTTTCCGTCCGTGGAAGCAAAAAGAGCGCGTTCCACGAGTTTTTTCGCGCCATTTCCCACAAACGAAACAAGCAGTTTTTCGTCAAGCGTTTTTAGCGAAAAATGCGAAAGCATTTTGTTTACGCCACCCGCAAGGTCTGCCGCCGAATCGATTATCACGCCGTCAAGGTCAAAAACGAAAACGTCTATCATTTTTTTCTCCGTGTTTATTTTTGCACAAAGCCGATTTTCTGTCAGTCTATGAACTTTTTTAAATCAACTTTAAAATTGTAAAAATGACAGATTCTCTTTCGGATTTAAGAAACGGCAAAAATCTTTCGTTTCGTTCACAATTAAATCTTATTGCACGCTTATCAATTCCATCGATTCTCGCACAACTTTCATCTATTATAATGTCCTATATAGATGCCGCAATGGTTGGCAGATTAGGCGCAGACCAAGCCGCAGCAATCGGGCTAGTCGCGTCAAGCACTTGGCTTTTGATGGGACTTTGCGCCGCGGTTTCAATGGGATTTTCCGTGCAAGTCGCACAACTTGTGGGCGCAGGCAAAGAAAAAGACGCGCGAAACGTACTTTTTCACGCGATTTTTTGCGCACTTGGCTTTTCGTTTTTAATGTTCTTAATCGGAAGCGCGATTTCGCCGTTTCTTCCGCGTTGGCTTTGTGGCGAAAAAGAAATCGAAGAGACGATTTTAAAAGACGCGCACACATATTTTTTGATTTTTTGCGTTTCGATTCCAATCGTGCAACTTGAAGACCTTTGCGCTGGAATGTTGCAATGCGCGGGCGAAATGAAAATTCCAAGCATCGCACAGATTTTGATGGCGTTTTTGAATATTATCTTAAATTATTTTTTGATTTTTTATTTTGGACTTGGAGTTTTTGGAGCGGCGGCGGCTACGGCGATTTCTCGATTTGTTGCAACGATTTTTTTGATTTTTCATCTTTTTTTTCGTTCATCGATTTTGCGTTTTCGTGGCGAGAAATTCATTTTTCGCTCGGATTTTTTGTCGAACGCGGTAAAAATTGCAATTCCAGTTGCGCTCGAACAATGTGTGATGACGGGAGGACAAGTCGCGTACACAAAAATCGTTTCGCCACTCGGAAAAATCGCGCTCGCGGCAAATTCGTTTGCAATTACGGCAGAAAGTTTGTGTTATATGCCCGCATACGGTTTAGGCGCAGCGGCGACCACGCTTTGTGGACAAAGTTTTGGCGCAGGCAGAAAAGATATGACGAGAAAACTTGGCTATCTTACAACGGGAATCGGGGTCATTTTTAT
>CAJOEO010000171.1 GCA_905233535.1 uncultured Treponema sp. | reverse complement strand
GCTCGCCGCGCCGTGCCAGTGCTTCACGTTCGCAGGTATGTTGACGATGCTGCCTGCCGTGAGCTCCCGCGCTTCCTTGCCTTCTTCTTGATACCAGCCGCGACCGCCGACGCAGATGAGCAGTTGACCGCCGCCCTTTTGTGCGTGATGAATGTGCCAGTTGTTGCGGCATTTCGGCTCAAAGGTTACGTTGAAAATCGGCACTTGCTCCTTTGAAACACTCGCAAGATAGCTCTGTCCGACGAAATATTTTCCGTACGGGTTCGCCTCGCCAATCGGGAAAAAGATTTCTCTCTGGAATTTTTCCTTTGCGCTCTCCTTTCCGCTCTGAGCACTCTCCTGTTCCGCCCATACGTCTTTTGCAAGGCGAAACACCGCCCAACCCTTCGGCCAGCCTGTGTACATTGTCGCGTGCGTGATGATTGCGGCGATTTCCTCTTTCGTAACGCCGTGCGCCTTTGCATTCTGCAGATGATAGACGAGCGAAGAATCCGTAATGCCGCTTGCCATTAACGACACGACGGTGATGATACATTTCGTCTTGACATCAATCGCTTCATCGTTCCAGACCTCTCCGAAAAGAATATCGTCGTTCAAATGCGCAAAAGTCGGCGCAAACTTTCTGCCATTTTTTCCCCTTTTAGATTCCAAAATGAATTCGCAAATGACGATTTCGTCGAATTGACAAAACCGCGCAGATTTCGACAATCAGCGCATTTTTTTTCGTGGTTTCGATATTTTACGAAAGTGCGCCAACGATTTTGTGCGGTTCGTAAAGTTCTTCCAAATACAAAAGGTCGTCTTCGCTTAATTTCACGTCGAACGCCAAAGATGCGTCGTCAAAATACTTTTCTTTTGTTGCGCCAATCAACGTTGACGAAACGCCACGCGCAAAATGCCAAGCAAGCGCAATTTGCGTCATCGTGCAGTTTTTCTGCTCGGCGAGGTTAAAAACGCGCTCCACGATTTTTTTGTCGGCTTCCATCGTGCCGTCGTATTTTGAAACGGCAACGCGGTCGGTTCGACTTCGCGCACTTTCGCTTTTCCATTGTGCGCGACACAATCTTCCCGCCGCGAGTGGACTATACGGAGTTAAAGCGACATTCGATTCTTTGCAAATTGGAATCAACTCGCGTTCGTCCTCGCGATAAAGCAAATTGTAGTGATTTTGCATCGAAACGAATTTCGTCCAGCCGTTTTTTTCTGCCGTCGCCTGCATTTTTGAAAACTGATAGCCGAACATCGCACTCGCGCCAAGCGCACGCACTTTGCCCGCCAAAACGAGTTTGTGCAGAGCTTCCATCGTTTCTTCAATCGGAGTGTTTTTGTCAAATCGATGAATTATGTACAAATCAAGATAATCCGTGCAAAGCCGCGAAAGCGTGCCGTCGATTTCACGCGCAATCGCGCCAGATGAAAGATGACCGTCGTTAAAATAAACTTTGCTCGCCAAAACAACTTTTTCCCGCGGAACGCCAAGATTTTTAAGCGCGCGACCAAGAAATTCCTCGCTCGTTCCGTGAGAATAAACGTTCGCAGTATCAAAAAAGTTGATACCCAAATCCAACGCCTTTTTTACCATTTTTTCGGTTGCGTTTTCATCGAGCGTCCATTCGTGAAAATCCGCGGACGGTTTTCCAAAACTCATACAACCAACGCACAAGCGCGAAACTTCAATTCCAGAATCGCCTAATTTTGTGTATTGCATTTTTCCTCCAAAAATAACAAGTGAATAATATCACGAGAAAAAATGCAAAGTACAATAAAACTTTTGCAAAGCAGTATGCGTTTCACGCATAATTTTTTTCAGATTCTGAAACGAAAAATCATTCGATTTCGTAGCCAGCGTTTTTTAGAGCGGAAAGGGCGTTTTCAAAATTTTCCTTTTTGACAAGAATATAATCCGTGTTAAAAGTAGAAACTGCAAAAATGCCGATACGGTTTTCGGCGAGGACGGCGGAAATTTTGGACAAAATGCCGACCAGCGAAAAATCAAGCGTGCCTTGAATAAAAAATCCGCGCCAGCCGTCGTCGCGCGCAGCCGTATTTTTGGGCGTTTGCTCCGTTCTGCACACAAGCGAAATCTCGTCGTGCGTTTTTCCCGCAAAATAAAAATCCGCGCCAAAATCGATTTCGCTTTCCGACACGACTTTGCAAATCGTTAAATCAAAATTCAGTTTTTTCAGTTTCATTTTTCTTCCTTTTAAATAAATTTTCGCGCAGATTTCGAAAACTTAAATCAGCGCGTGTTTTCGATGGTAGTTTGCGCATTTCCGATGGTTGAGCGAAGTCGAAACCACGGTTTGCAAAAACCAAAGTCATTTTTCCGAAAGGAGTTTTAGACCTGCGATTCCCGCGACGATTAGCGCGATGCAGAAAAATTGTGGAATCGACAATTTTTCGTGAAAAAGGAATATTCCCAAAATCGACGAGCCTACGATTCCAAATCCCGTCCAAAGCGAATATGCTGTGCCAAGTGGCAGTTTTTTGAGTGCGAGCGAAAGAAAAACCGCGCTTAAAATATACCCAGCAACCGTAATCAAAGTCGGCACGAGTTTTGAAAATCCGTCGGAAAATTTCATTGCGCACGCCCAGGCGACTTCAAAAACGCCCGCAAGAATCAAAAAAATCCACTGCATTTTTCTTCCTATATAAGATTTATAAATTTTTCGCGTCCGATTATAGCATACATTCAAACGATTTTACTTTGCGCCCGTTTTTTTGAGCCATTTTTCTACATCTTTTGAAAGCGACGAGCCGCCAGAATAATGCACAGAAAGACCTTCCGTGATTTTTGATTTTGGCGCGAGTTTTGCAATCGCAGTCAAACTCTGACCGAATCTTCCGCCACCGTGCGAGCAGAACGGCATAATCGTTTTGCCAGAAAAATCCGCGCTTTCAAGAAGCGTCGCAATCGGCATCGGAATCGAAGCCCACCAATTCGGGTAGCCCAAAATTATCGTGCTGTATTCCGCCCATTTTTGCGGAGCGATTTTCGTTTTGAGCGCGGGGCGCGCCTGTGCGTGCTGGTCGCGCTGTGCCTCGTTTAAAACTGTGTTGTAATTCGACGAATACGTTTTTTCGAGTTCCAATTCCACGGAATCGAATCCCGTTTGACGAGCGATTTCGCGTGCTACTCCTCGCGTGTTTCCGCTCCAAGAATAGTATACAATGAGAGTTTTTCCGCCAGAATTCTGCCTTTTAGAATTTTTGATGGAATCTTCCTTTGTAACTACCGTTCCCGAAACGCTGTCGTCCGCGCTACAAACAAGGCGCAAGCCCACATTGTAGGCGCGGCTTTCCTGCGAAAGCGCGGCTCGGTACGCGCTACGCAAGTTTTTGCCAAAATCGTTCCAGCCGCCGCCGCGATAAACGCGCCTCGTTCCGATTGCCGCGCCCGTTGGATTCGATTCGTTTTTTGATGCGGAATATTCGCCGTAATAATCGAAGCACCATTCGCCGACATTTCCGTAGATGTCAAAAAGTCCGTTCGGATTCGGCGCAAAACTTCCAACGGCAACCGTTTTTCCGCGATAAACGCCGGGGCGGGTTTCCAAAACTTCGTCGTTAAAATAATTCTGCTCGATTTGATACGGATAATGACCATAAAAATTCACATCGTCCGCGCCAGGAACTTTTCGCGAATAAAATGGCGTTGTGCTTCCCG
>CAJOEO010000170.1:3089-4189 GCA_905233535.1 uncultured Treponema sp. | reverse complement strand
AAAACACGTTTAATACAAAAAAGTTTGACGCGATTGTAATTGACCCGCCACGACAAGGAATCGAACGCGACGTTTTGGAATGGATTATCAAAAATAAAATCGAGCGAATTAAAAGCGTTTCTTGCGACGCGGCAACGCACGCACGCGACGCGGCAATTCTTCAAAATGCGGGCTATCGCCTAAAAAAACTCACACTTTTAGATTTTTATCCGCAGACGGCACACACGGAAAGTCTTGCAGAATTTGAACTATAAAAATCATTGAATGGAGAAAAAATGAAAAGACTGATTTCGCTAATTGCGGCAGTTTTTACGGCAACATCTCTTATGGCGCAGTCAGCGCAAAAAGTAATTTCGTTTGGAAAAGAAGAATGGCACGCGATTCTTAGCGGAAACGCCACTTCAAGCCCCGTAGAAACGCGCTGGGGATTTGCGATTCTAACGGACGGAAGAATGTTAAATTCGTGTACAGCAGACGGAAAAATCATTTGGCGACGCGGAACAAAAGGAAAACCGTCGTTTATTACGCAAAGCGGAGATTTTTTTTATATCGTAACGAGAAGTAAAAAAATCACGCTCGTAAATCCGTCTGGAAAAGAACTTTGGAGTTCCGCCGCTCCGTTTGAAATCACGGAAAAACCCGTTGTTGCAAAAGACGGAAGAATTTTTGCGCACGGAAAAAACGCGATTGCGTGCTTTGGAAACAACGGCGTTAGAAAATGGCACGTTTCCACACCCGATTTGGCAAATCTTCCGACGTTTGTTTTTGAAGACGGAAGCATTTTGCTTTTTACAAGCGACGAAGAAAAAAACACAGGACAAACGGTCGCAAAAAGATTCAACAAATACGGCGAACCTTTGGAAGATTTAATGTTCTCAAATGTCGTGGATACGGCAGTTCAATGTTCTCGTGGAATTTTGGTGGCATTAAAAGACGGTTCTATGGGTTTAATCAGCGAAGAAAACGGAAAAATCAAAAGTCCATGGGTTCAAAAATCGTATCTTTCCACGAGTGCGTTTGCAATTTGCGCGGACGAAAACACAGGAAATTCGGTTTTTCTTTTTAGAACAGGCGCGAACACGACGGCGATTCTTTTGCGC
>CAJOEO010000170.1:0-3060 GCA_905233535.1 uncultured Treponema sp. | reverse complement strand
TGCGAACCGGGAAGAGGACCGACGTATTCTGGATTTTTTGTGGCGGACGGCACGACGGCGTTAGAATTCAGCGAAGACGGAACGATTTGGTGGGAAGCGCAACTTCCGCCAAAGGAAAAGTGGGATTTTTTAACGTACACAAAGACAAATTCGCTTGTTCTTTGCAGAAACGATTGGGTGATTCAAGGCTATAACACAATTTCGCCACCAAAAGCAGTTGCGTACCAGCCGTTTGACGAGGAACTTGAAGAGCCGCCAAAACCAAAACCACGATTTCCGCCAAAAATCGAATGGAGTGCAGGACTCGAATTTCGTGCGTACAACAAAGAACAAATCGAAGAAATCGAAAAAATGCTAAAAAAAGGCGATTACGGCAAAAAAGAACGCGACATAGTGGAAGGCTTAAAAAAAGAAGTCGAACGATATTTGGACGCGCAAGTCGGCACAAAATCGCAAAATTATTTTGCGCAAAATCCCGATTACGCAAGAAGATTCATTTCGCTTTTGTCGCTAACGGGCGTAAACGATTTTTCGCAATCGTTTGCCGCGCTAATCAAAGGTGAAAAAGAACCCACCACGCTCGCCGCTTTAATTCACAGCGCGGGAAATCACCGTTTTGACCCCGACGGCGATATTCTTACGGCGTTGGAATTCGTGTGTCATTCCACAATCGGACGCGATAATCCGCCCGTTTTAATGAATCTTTGCGACGCAACGTTTGAAATCTGCTGTTATATGGGACACCCTTCTCTTTTCAAATACGGCAAAGAGATTTTGAAACATCTAACGGACGCGGGATTTAATTCGCAAATCAGAGAATACGCAACGCAAACCCTAAAAAAATTAAGCGACGAAGACGAAAACGCGATTTAGATTCGATTCGTAAAAACAAAAAAGCGCGGATTTAACATTTTAAAATCCGCGCTTTTTTTGCCCCGAAAAACGTTTTCGTTAAATCTTTTCCGTAAGACCTTTTTTTTCCAGCCAAGACAAAATGATTTCCACGATTGCCTCTGGCGTTTTTGTCGCCGTGTCGATTTTCAAGTCAGCGAACTCATATTCGCTATTGTCGATTCCGTAAAGTTTTTGATAGCGTGCGCTGTCTTCTTTGTCGCGCATTGCGGTAAATTCCTTGATTTTTTCAAGGTCGCCACCCTCGCGATTCAAAATTCGCTTTGCGCGCGTATCGTCGCTTGCAATCAAATAAACTTTCACGTCCGCGTCTTTCAAAAGCCAAATCGCCAAACGACTTCCAAGAACGCAAGATTCCTTTTTTGCCAACTCCACTTGATGAGTGTCCACCGCAAAATCATAACTGTCGTCCGTTTTTGCCGCCTCGATTACGTCCAAAAGCGTCATGCCTTTTTCCGCCGCAAGTTGCCGAAATGTATAATTTATAAGCGAAACGCCAAGTCGCTCTGCAAGCATCGTGCTTACAGTCGTATTTCCACAACCCGATTTTCCGCTAATCGCAACCCTAAGCGATTTTCCGTCGGGAATCTTATAATCCTGCATTTTATTCTCCTTTTCTTCCTTATTATTCCACATTCTTCGATTGCTCTCGAATATTCTCAAGCGCGTCTTTTGCATTCACAACCATCGCACCAATGTCCGCAAATTGATTTTTGCTTCCAATCGTATTGATTTCGCGATTCGCTTCCTGACAAATAAAATCAAGCCGTTTTCCAGGAAGCGGATTCGTTTTGATTTCGTCTTTTAGCGCGTTTAAATGACTTTCCAAACGGATAATTTCCTCGTTTATTGTATAGCGAACGAGCATAGCCGCGACTTCCGTCATAATTCGATTTTCGTCCACGTTCTCGCCCAAAAGTTCCTTGAACTTCGTCGAAATAATTTCCTTAAAACGAGTTTCCATAACGGGACGACTTTTTTTGAAAAAATCCAAACAATTTTCCAAAATCGAAAGTTTTTCAAGAAGGTCTTTTTTCAGATTTTCGCCTTCTCTTTTTCTGTCCGCCAAAAATTGCGCAAGAACTTCGCGAAAAATCGGCTCGATTTTTTTCCAATACAAATCCAAATCATATTCGTGCGAAACCGAAAGAACGCCGTCTTGCGAAACGATTAAAGAAAGCGGAATTTCCGCATTCGCGCCAACCGCGTTTGCAACTTCCAAAAGCGCGTCGCGATACGCCAAAGCCGCGTTTTTGTCCACGACGATTTTTGGCGCAGACGAAAAATCTTTCACGCGGACATAAACTTCGATTTTTCCACGCGAAACGCTCTCGCTCAAAATCGAACGAACCCGATTTTCCAACGGCGAAAGAAACGGCGGAACGCTTACGCTCAAATCTAAAAAGCGACTGTTCACGCTTTTTATTTCAACGCTCACTTGCGTTTCGTCCACGATAGTTTCTTTAAAACCGTAGCCCGTCATCGAATTCATCTGTTTCCTCCGTTTTTTGAAAGTTTTTCAAGCAAGATTTTTCCGACTTTCCAGTTGTCGCCCGCGCCCATCGTTACAAAAAGATATCCATCCGCGTTTTGTAACGGTTCTGAAACGATTTTTTCTGCCAATTCTGCAGCCTTTTCAAACTCGCCCGCGTAAAAAACGTTTTTGTAATTTTTTGCAGTTTTTTCACAAAGCAATTCGCCAGAAACTTTTGCGCACTCGGCGTTTTCTCTCGCACTTGCGTAGATTTTGTTTATAATCACGTCGTCCGCGTCGCCAAACGATGACGCAAAATCGTCTAAAAGCGCGGCAGTTCTCGAATATGTGTGGCTCATAAAATCCACAACGATTTTGTGATTTTTGTAAAAATCTCTGTAGCCTTTTAAGGTAGTTTTTATAGCAGTCGGGTGATGAGCATAATCGTCTATAAAAATGATTTCTTGACCGCTCGCGTTTCGCGCTCTCCCCACGATTTCGCTTCGACGTTTTCCGCCCGCAAAACACAAAAGAGAATCGCGAATTTTTGAAACGTAATCGAATGGATTTTTGCCCGCCTTTTCCAAAAGACGAACGCAAAGCGCAACCGCCGCCGTTGCGTTCAAAACGTTGTGTTCCCCTGGAACTTTCAGCGAAAACTCGCCAAAACCCGC
>CAJOEO010000169.1 GCA_905233535.1 uncultured Treponema sp. | reverse complement strand
CCAGATTCGTTTTTTATCGGCGTGTATTGAACCGAACCAGTCAAAATCCAATGCCCAGCATTTTCGTCCCAATTCGCGTTGTCGGCACGAACGAGCGCGTACAAAGATTTGTCTTCGTTACGAATCACAATCAAAAGCGTGTAAAGACGCGAAATCGAATCGTCGTAAAATTCCGCTTTGTAAACCACGTTTCCGTTGTCGCCAATAACGACGAGTTTATCGTTGTTTTCATTCTTTTCTTTGTTCAGCGCGGCTTCTTGCTCTTCGTTTTTTTTTGCAAAAGTCGGAACGACGACGTAATCGTCAAAAAGAAAAAGCCCCACGCTCAAAATAAACGCAAAAATCAAAAGAGGGAACGTAAAACGCGAAAGCGAAATTCCCGACGCAAAAATCGCCACGAGTTCGTTTGAGGCGTAAAGGTCGGAAAGCGTATACGATACAGCAAATAAAATCGCGATTGGCGTGGCGTACCAAATCGTTTTTGGCGCGTACAAAAACATGATTCTTGCAACTTTCGCGCCAGAAACGCCGTTTGAAATGTAACTCCAAAGATTCATCATCAAATCAACGAGAATCAAAACGAACGCAAAAAAAATCAACGCGCCCAAAAAAAGCGGAATCACCTTGCGAAAAAGGTACTGTACGATTTTCATTCATTTCCTCAAAAGTCGAATGTAAGCGATGATTCCGATTGTACCAACCACTAGATTCGGAATCCACATCGTGATTTCTCCGTGGACTCCGCTACGCGACGAAAAGATTTGTCCAACAATACTAACCGCCCAATAAACGACAGAAACAAAAAGCCCGATTATCAATCCAATCGTTTGCCCGTTATGCTTTCCAAAAATCAGCGCGAGCGGAAGAGCAAGAATCGCAAAAAAAATCGAACCGAACGGCATTGAAAACTTTTTGTTTAGTTCGAGTTTATGTTGATTCATCTGTTTTTGTGTATAGTTTCCGTCGGATTCCATGCCTTTGATTTTTTTATACAAATCGTAAGAAGTCATTTCGCGCGGCGTGGTTCTTCGGTTCACGCTTCCAATCGAAGATTCAAAAATGTTCAAATCGAGCCTTTCGGAAGCCAAATAGTCGTAAGTTTTTTTGTCGCGACTGTCCAAAAAAATCACGGAAGCATCGTTCATAGAAAGCGTCATCAAAACGCCCGCTTCGTTCGACTTTTTGACCACGGAAGAATCCGCCACGATTATTCGCGGTTTTCCGTCGGTGTCGGTGTCAAAAAAAACCATATCGCTCACGTCGTCGCCGTCCACCTGTCCAATGACAAGCGTTTTATCGCTCGTTCGCTTTACGCTATTCGATTCTAGTTCAACTGCTGGATTCGATGTGAGAATCGTTCTGTATAGTTGATTGTATTTTAGCGTGCCAAGCGGAAGAAGATAGTCGTTTACAAAAAACGAGGCGATTGAAATTAAAACGCCCAAAATCAAAACGGGAAAAAGAATCAAGCGGTAGCCCTGCCCCGCCGCACGCAAAATCAAAATTTCGTTGTCGGTCGCCTGCCGCCCCAAGCACATCAAAAATCCAACGAGCGTTGCAAAAGGCGCAGACTGCGCAATTACCATCGGAAGCGAATATGTGATTAGCCGCGCCACATCGGAAAGCGGCACGCGCTGCTTTAAGATTTTTTCTGCGACGAGAAGAATTTGGTTCACGAAAAAAACCATGAAAAAAAACAAAAACGCTATAAAAAAGTATAGGAAAAGTTCTTTCAAAAGATAGCGCACCAAAACGAATCTGTTTACGCCAGGCTTTCCGTCCGCGTCTTCTTCCTGAAACGCAAATCGAAATCGATTCGCCGTCTTTTTCATTCCAAGATGAGAAAAAACGAACGCAAAAAGCGCGAAAATCGCGTTCAAAAGATTGAAATGCGAGATTTCAAAAACGAGTGCGCGAAAAAACGAATTTATCCAAGCGTGCGCAGAAGAAAACCGCCAGACATGGCGGTAGTAAAGATAAAGAGCGCGAATGTGGCGCAAAAACGCGCGGTCTTTCAGCCGCAATTAATTTCGCCCCGTTGAGCCGAATCCGCCGCTTCCGCGCTCGCTTTCTTCAAGAAAATCCGCACGCACAAAATCCGCTTTTTCCGTGCGGGCAAGAACGATTTGCGCGATTCGCTCGCCGTTTTTCACAACAAAATCTTCCTCACCGAAATTCGCAAGAATCACTTTGATTTCTCCGCGGTAGTCGCTGTCGATTGTGCCTGGGGAATTCAAAACTACAACGCCGTTTTTTGCGGCAAGCCCCGAACGAGAGCGCACTTGAATTTCAAAGCCTTCGGGGATTTCAAAGCGAAGCCCCGTCGGAATTAGCGCGCGGGAAAAACGCGCTATTTTGACTTCGCCGTCGGGCAAAAACGCGCGAATGTCCGCGCCCGACGCGCCGATTGTTTTGTATTCTGGAAAGTTCGCGCCCGAATCTGCAGCGCATTTGACTTGTGTTTTCATTCCAAAAATTATAGCGGATTTTTGAATTCTGGAAAACGCAAAAAATCTATTCGGATTTTTTTGAAAAAAGAAAATGACGATTCGTCGTTTTTAACTCATTGATTCGAGATTTCGCGCTCTTTATAATAGAAAGAACTTTTAAAATCTTAGGAGTTGCAATATGAAAAAGGTTCTTGTCTGCAAAGAAAAAGACGAACGTGAAACCCGCGTTGCTCTTGTTCCTGATGACGTGAAAAAGCTCACTTCGCTCGGCTTTGAAATCAAGGTCGTCTCAGGCGCAGGGGTGAAAAGCGGATTTAGCGACGAGGCGTACACAAAGGCTGGCGCGGCGATTATCGCAAAAGAAGAAGACGGCTACGACAGCGAAATCATCGTGCGCATTATGAAGCCTGAATCAATCGAGGGCATTAAGGCTGGCACGCTGCATTTGAGCTATATGGACCCGTTCAACAACAAAGAGTTGCTCAATAATTTTGCGTCTTCGGGGATTTTTACCTCCTTGTAGACTTCGTAGCCCAAGAGCGACAGCATTTTTTCACCGTAACGTTTGCCGAGTTCTCTGTAACCGGCTGCGTCAAAGTGAAGATTATCAGCGGCATTGGTA
>CAJOEO010000168.1 GCA_905233535.1 uncultured Treponema sp. | reverse complement strand
AAAATTTTGTCCCAAAAAACGCGGCTGAGTTTTTAAGAATGTCTTTGGTATCGGATAACCCAAAATTTCACAAATTTTAGACTTTACAACTTTTGAGCGAGTTCTAATCGGCAAACCTTTGGTTACAAAACCTTTAAGCCCTTCTCGCAAAATTATTTCCAAATCGTCATTCGGAATATACAAATCAGCAGGAACAGAATCGTAAATTGAAAAACCGCCGTTTTTTATGCAATCATAATACTTATTCATCAACATTTTCCCTCTCTTCTTTTCTAACCACGGCAAATGCGAAAGTTTTTCAAAACGGCGATTTCGACTGCGCTCAACCAACGTTCTTTAGTTCTGGCATTGAGGTTTTAACGAGCGATTTTTTTGAGCCAAGCGTCCACGTTTTTTTCGGCTTCGGCGCGTTTGTTTTGCGCGGTCGCGCCACGAATCGCAAGCGCGTTTTTGACGGTCGCGCTTTTAAAAATGCGTTTGATTTTTCCGTCCGTTCCAGAAATGCCACTTCCTTCGTGCGTGCAGAACGGAACGATTGTTTTACCGTTCAAATCGTGCGATTCAAGAAACGTGTAAACGACCATCGGCAAATCGCCCCACCAAATCGGATAACCCACAAAAACGGTTTCGTATTCGCTTACGTCGATTTCGTTTTTATACGCGGGGCGGGCATTTTTCTTTTGTTCCGATTTTGCAACGTCGGTGCAAGTTTTGTAAACTTTCGGATATTCTTTTTCTGGCACGATTTCAAAAATATCAGAAGATGTTTTTTGCGCAATCATTTTTGCAATAATCGCCGTGTTTCCTTCCGTTATATTTCCGACTGAATACTGTTCGCCTGTATGTGAAAAATAAACGACGAGAGATTTTCCGCTTTGCGCAAAAACGGCATTCGTCGCCAAAAAGAAGATTACAAAAACTGCAAACAAAATCGATTTTTTTTTCATAATTGCGCTCCTTGATTTTTGATTCTAACAGAAAAAATTAAATCTTGTACAATATAATTTTTGCAATGCAGTATTCATTTTTCGCATAATGATTTTAACTATAATTCAATAAAAAACGGTGGTTTCGACTACGCTCAACCACCGAGAAATTATGCTCTCTCCTCGTTTTTTCAAATCACGGTCGATGAGCGAAGTCAAATCATTCTTCTTTTTCTTTGAGAACGGCGAGGAACGCACTTTGCGGAAGTTCGACGTTTCCAATCATTTTCATGCGCTTTTTGCCTTCTTTTTGTTTTTCGAGAAGTTTGCGCTTTCGCGTAACGTCGCCGCCGTAGCATTTTGCAAGAACGTCTTTGCGCACGGGGTTCACAGTTTCGCGCGCAATGATTTGGCTGCCGATTGCGCCTTGAATCGCGATTTTGAATTGTTGACGAGCAATTTCGTCTTTAAGCCGTTCGCACACTTTTTTGGCACGCGCGGTGGCGGCGGGTTTGTACGCAAGTTGCGCAAGCGCGTCCACGCTTTTTCCGTTCAAAAGAATGTCCACTTTCACAAGTTCCGTCGGCTGATAATCCGTCAACTCGTAATCAAAACTCGCGTATCCGCGACTGTAACTTTTCAATTTGTCGTAAAAATCAAACAAAACTTCGGAAAGCGGCATTTCATAAGTGAGTTCAACTCGTTTTTCGTCTAGGTAATTCATATTTTTTTGCGTACCGCGTTTTTCTGTGCAAAGCGACATAATCGAACCGATATACTCGGCTGGGGTAATTATCGACGCTACGATGTACGGCTCTTCCGCTTCAACTCTGCCTTCTGGAAATTCTGTTGGATTATCAATCGTTTTGATTTCGCCGTTCGGCATTTTGATTTTGTATTGAACGCTCGGCGCGGTAAAAATCACGGATTGATTGTAGTCTCGTTCAAGGCGTTCTTCCACGATTTCAAGATGAAGAAGCCCCAAAAATCCACAGCGAAAACCGTTTCCAAGCGCGACGGAATTGTCTTTTTCAAAAACAAGGCTCGCGTCGTTTAGTTTGAGTTTTTCCATCGCGTCGCGAAGTTCCTCGTAATCGTTGGAATCCATCGGATAAATCGACGAAAAAACTACGGGTTTTACGTCTTTAAATCCTGGAAGTGGATTTTCGGCGGGATTTTCGGCGAGCGTTACGGTGTCGCCTACGCGCACGTCGGAAACGGTTTTTACGCCCGCAATAACGTAGCCAACGTCGCCCGCTTCCAAAACGCCAGTTTCTTCGTATTTGATGCGGAAAATTCCAATCTGTTCCACGCGATATTCTGCGCCGTTCGACATGAATCGAATCGTATCGCCCGCTTTGATTTTTCCTTCTTTTACGCGAATGTGAATCACGACTCCGCGATATTCGTCGTAGTGGCAATCGAAAATCAACGCTTGCGTTTTTGCGTCGGGATTTCCAGTCGGCGACGGAAATTTGCAAACAATCGATTCAAAAAGTTCATCGATTCCTTCGCCCGTTTTCGCGCTAACGCAAACCGCGTCTGCGGAATCGAGTCCCAAATCGTGGTCGATTTGTTTTTTTACGGCGGGAATGTCCGCGCTAGGCAAATCGATTTTGTTCACAACTGGAACGATTGTTAGATTTTGTTCGAGCGCGAGATACAAATTTGAAACGGTTTGACTTTCAACGCCCTGGCTTGCGTCGATTAAAAGAAGCGCGCCTTCGCACGAGGCAATCGCGCGTGAAACTTCGTATGAAAAATCGACGTGTCCTGGCGTATCAACAAAATTCAACTCGTAATCGTTGCCGTCTTTTGCGTGATACGGAATTGTTACGGCTTGGCTTTTTATTGTAATTCCGCGTTCGCGTTCAATGTCCATCGAATCGAGAATCTGATTTTTCATTTGTCGCTCGTCGATGATTTTCGCTTTTTGAATCAAACGGTCGGCAAGCGTGGATTTTCCGTGGTCGATATGCGCAACGATGCAAAAATTGCGCTTAAATTTCATGTCTGTCATTTTTTTCCTTTGAATCTAAAAATAGTACGGGCTATCGAGTGGCGCGGCAAGAACTTGCCAAGAATCGATGTAACCACGTTTTCGACTTTTTGTGTAAACTTCCGCGTAAACTGCGGTTCGTTTTTCGTTGAATTTTA
>CAJOEO010000167.1 GCA_905233535.1 uncultured Treponema sp. | reverse complement strand
CGTTTTCTAGTTTTGAATTCAAAAGTTCGATTCCGTGCCAAAGCGCAGGCGAAACGCACAAAACTAGCGTTCCTTCGCGCGTATCAAGACTTGAAATCGCCTTTTCGATTGAACGCATCGGGTCGTATTTTGAATAGAGAAAACGATTTTTATAGAAAACACAAGAGCCTCGACCCGTTTCGATTAGCCGAGGCTCTAATTCACTTTCGATTACTTCTTTCATTGCATATGCAAGCGGGCATAAGCGTCCCACACGTTATCTTCAACTTTTTTGCTGTTCAAAATCGCAGAATCGATTGATTCGCTGTCGTATCCTTTAACGTCGTTTTGAATTGCGGCGAGTTGAGAATCGTCAGCCTCTATCGTTTCTTCGCTCAAAAGTTTTAGCGCGATAACGTAATTTCCAAGAACAATCGGCGCAGAATATTCGCCAACTTTTAGAGAAAAAGCCTTTTCCCAAAAGTTTTCATTCGTCGTCGCAGAAGAAAGCGGTTTTACGTCTTCGGGCAATTTTGACGCGATTGACGTTCCGCCGTAATTTAGCGCGACATTTTGAATATTATGAGTTTTCGCAAGCGGGAAAGTCGATTTCGCTTCGTCAAAACCAGAAAGCATCGCTGTCGATGTAAAATCTTTTATTTGCTCAATAAAATAATCTTCTATTCTAGTAGATTCATTTGATGTAACATATCGCTTTACAACGTCAAATGCGTCCGTGGCGGGATTGCTGTCTTTTCTAAAAAGCGTCCAACCGTCGTTTGTGCGAATTGGCGCAGTCCAAACGCCAATCGTCAAATTGTCGATTTTTTCTGCTCCGTCCACAATTAACGCCTTTGCTTCGTCGATTGTTTTTGCGTTGAGTTTTCCAACGTCGTCTGTGTAGGTCTTTTTGCCCGCGCCATTCAATGCGTCCGAAAGCGTAAGTTCGCCCGACAAAAGTTTTGCTTGCACGTCAGACGCGAGGTCTTGGCTATCAAACGTGATTGCAGAAAAATCAATCGAATCCGCGTCGCCAAAATCTGGCGGAATCGTTTTTCCGTCTTTTCTAAAAAGCGTCCAACCTTTTGAGGTTTGCACGACTTCAGACCACGCGCCTTCCGCAAGAGAGTCGAGCGAATCGAGAGAAGATTCGTTTGCCAAAATACCTTTTATTTGATAACGATACGACGCTGTGATTTTGCCATTTGAATCTGTATAGTATTTTTGCGCATAATCTTGAGCGAGCGCGTCAGAAAATTCAAGCGCGTTTCCAGAAATTTGTCCCGCGATTTTTTTTGCTGTCGCTTCGTCTTCAAACGAAATCGCGGAAAGGTCGAATTTTTCAAAAAGCGACAAATTTTCTTGCGCAAAGCGGCGCAGTTCCGATTCTGGATAATCTGCCTTGTCAAATGCCACGAGGTCAAATGAACGGCGGTTCGCTCCAATCGAAAGCAAAAACTTCGATTCTTTGTCCGTCGTTTTTAATCCGTATAGTTTTTTTTCTCCGAGCGTTTTTGTAGAACCCAAAAAATCTTCGTTAAATCGTTGAATTATAAGACTTTCGTGAATGCTTTTGCTCAAATCTGCTTTGTTTTCGTCAGAAAGTCGTTCGTAAAGTTGTGGCGAATATTTTCCGTTTTCGTCCAAAAAGTAGGGGAGTGCAAGCGTCGCGCGAGCTACTGCTTTATTGCTCGGCTCGTAGCCCGTCAAACGAACCATTGCTTTTCGCGCGATTTCGCCAATCGTGTCGCGAAATGCGTAAGTGTAAATGTAAAACCAAGTGAATCCTTCAATCGCTTGACCTTGTTGTTTTGCCATTCTTTCGTATCGGTCTATGTTTAGTGCTAATTCTGAATTTGGCTTGTATTCAATCGGTTTTCCGTCATATTTTCCAAAAACGACCGCGCTTCCCGCTTGATTATTTCCAGAACGTGCGGGTACAAAAATAAACGCAACCGCCGCCAAAATAAAAACGAATACTGAGCCGACGTATAAAAGAGGCTTTTTCATGGGTGTTCCTTTCTTGAATTTTTAAGATGAGATAAACAGAACGATTTTATCATTACGAGTGAAACCGTGCAAGGCGCGAAAATTTTTGTTGAAAAAAACAGATTTTTGTCATTCTGAAAAACGATTTCAAAATGACAAAAATTTTCGCAAAAAAAAACGATTTTATTCGCAGGAATTCACCCAATCGATGAAATTCTGCTCCGCGCTTCCGCTCGATTCCGCTTCAACATGGTATTTTCCCCAAACCGCTTCAAATTCTACGGCGTTTTTCGGCAAAATCGCGCGAAGCGCGAGCGCGAGATTCGCCTCCGTGCAAATCGCCGTGTCGCCTTGAAAAATCCCCGAATGAATCCGCCAGTTTTTTGCGATTTTGGAACTTCCCTTTCCGCCGTAAAAATCCGTAAGATAATACATTGGATTATACATATCAGAACGAGTTTTCATACTTGTATTCAATGAATCCGTGCTGGAAATATCTTTTTGAAAATCGTCTTCAAAATCCGTTCCGCGCAAAATCTCTAACAAATACTTGTCAAAATGCGCATTCGTGCCGTTTCCAAAGCTGAAAAGTTCGTTTTCCCCTTGATTTTTGTCAAGGCTGTCAAACGCGCCGACCGTTTTTGTGGGACGCTTGCAGAACCTCGCAAAATCCGCAAGGCTCGTGATTTTCGCCTCACCGTTTTCGTATTTTACCCACTCGGACTTGACATTCAGCGCGGCAATGTACTCTTCAGCCGTATTGTAAACGCCCTCAATTTTTATGCCACCACCGCCAGCAATTCGCCTCACATTGTCAATCTGCTCGAAATTCGTATGTTCGCCGTTTTGCTGCGGTCCGCGCGGAACAAAAGACGGCGAAAGCATCGCCATGTGTTCCTCCTGCTTGCTCGCGTCAAACGGAAAAGTCGTGTTTTTTAAAAACGAATTGAGCGAATCTTCGGCGATTTTTTTGATGAAATCGTAGTACGAACCCGCTTGAAAATACCCGTCCGCCGTTTCTTCAAGCACGAGCGTCTGCCCGTTTTCGTCTTTCAGCGCGATTTCGTTGATGTAAGATGCGAACGATTTTGCAAGACGCGCCGAAACGAACGGCAAAATCGCGTTTTGGAGCAT
>CAJOEO010000166.1 GCA_905233535.1 uncultured Treponema sp. | reverse complement strand
CGAAAACCAGCGCAATTATATTGGGCGCGAAACTCCGCTTTTGTTTGCAAAAACTGCTACGGAGATTTTGGGCGGGGCGCAAATTTTTATTAAACTTGAAGGGCTTGCAAACACGGGCGCGCACAAAATTAACAACGCGATTGGTCAATGTCTTCTTGCCAAACGTATGGGAAAAAAGCGAATTATTGCGGAAACAGGTGCGGGGCAACACGGAGTGGCGACTGCGGCGGCGTGTGCAAAACTCGGTCTTGATTGTACGATTTTCATGGGCGAGGTGGACGTTAGAAGACAACAGCCTAATGTTGCCGCAATGGAATTGTATGGCGCAAAGGTTCATTCGGTAAAAAGTGGAAGCCGCACGTTAAAAGACGCGGTAAACGAGGCGATGCGCGATTGGGCGGCAAATCCTGATTCTACGCATTACGTTTTGGGTAGCGCGTTAGGACCAGCTCCGTTTCCCGACATCGTTCGCACGTTTCAAAGCGTAATCGGCGAGGAAGTTAAACGGCAAGCGGCGGCGCGGAATCTTGACGTTGAAGCGTTAATCGCGTGCGTGGGCGGCGGTTCAAATTCGATTGGATTTTTTGCGCCGTTCATCGATTTGGAAAAACCGCGTTTAATCGGAGTGGAGGCTGGCGGAATTGGAAAAAACGCGGGCGAAAACGCTAGTCGAATGACGGGTAACGCTTCGCGCGATGGCATTTTGCAGGGCTACAAATCGCGTTTTCTTTTGGACGAAGACGGGCAGACTCTTTCGACTCGTTCGATTAGCGCGGGCTTGGATTATTGTGGAATCGGTCCGCAGTTGGCGGCTTTGGGAAAATCGGGTCGAATCGAATTTACGAGTGCGCTCGATGAAGAAGCGTTGAACGCGGTGAAATTTTTTGCGAAAAACGAAGGCGTTTTGTTCGCGCTAGAAAGTGCGCACGCGGGCGCGGAGGCGATAAAACTCGCGCCGACTTTGCCAAAAAACAAAGCGATTATAGTAAACATGAGCGGTCGTGGCGACAAAGATATTTTCATCACTTGCCCAGTTTTTCGTCCAACGGAATGGAAAAATTTTCTCGAAAGCGAATTGGAACGTTTGAACGAAAAAAAAGACATTCACGAAGCAAAACGAATGGAGGAAAAATGAACAAAATCAAATTGATGAGCCATCTTGTGGCGGGATTTCCGACGGACGAACTTGCGTTGACTGCGGCGCGTGCGATGATTGCGGGCGGTGCGGAAATTCTTGAAATCCAACTTCCGTTTTCTGACCCCAGCGCAGACGGTCCTGCGATTCAAGACGCTTGTACTTGTGTTTTGAATGGTGGATACCGTACACAAAACGCACTCGATTTTATTTCAAAAATCCACGAAGAATCTCCAAAAACTACTATTTATATTATGAGTTATGGTTCTCTGATTTACACGCCTGGCGTAAAGTCGTTTTGCGAAAAGGTGGCAAAAATCGGCGTTCGCGGAATGATTATCCCTGATTTTCCGTTTGATTTTGACGAGGGACTGACGAATGCGTGTAAAGAAAACGGCATGGTGAACATTCCAGTTTGCGCCCCGTCGATGTCTGGCGAGCGGCTTAAAAAAATGGCGAACTTTGGATTTCCGTACATTTACGCCGCTCTTCGTACTGGAATCACTGGAAGCGACACGAAAATCGACGAAAACACGATAGAATTTTTGAAAAAAGCGGGCGAGGGCGGTTCAAAAATCTACGGCGGTTTTGGAATTACGAATGGCGAACAGTCGAAGATTCTTGCGCCGTTTGTTGACGCGGTTGTGGCGGGTAGCGTTTTTGTTCGTTTAATCAAGGAAAATCAAGGCGACAAAAACGCCCTTTTTAACGCGGTCAAAGCCAAGTGCGAAGAAATCACGGGGCAGAGCGCGTAAAAAAACGCCGAATTTCACTTGAAAAACGGTCTGATTTTTCAGACCGTTTTTTTTGCAGAGAGAATTCGATTTTTAATTTATTCGTTCAAGATAACTGATTTGAACATCGCTTTCTTCATCAATCATTGTAACATCGCCACCATTTATGCCGACTTTGCCGATGACTTTTTTGCCGTCGCTTAGGCGGAGCGCGTTAAAGATGATTCCGTCCGTTTCCGATGCCGTGAACGAGTAGACATCGTAGTCGTTCTGCGGCAAAAGATTCGTGTATGAGTCGTCTGTCGGGTCAATTTTTACGAGGAACGTGTTGTTGCTTGTGTCTGTACCAGCGATGTAATAGTAGTTTTCCGTTGAGGTTACATCCGTGACAGATTTCATGGAAAGTGAACCAAGGGAAACGACCCGCGGTGTTCCTGTTTCATTGTAGACTTCGTAGATTTTTGAATCATTGCTGGAGGCATCAATAATCAATATTTCATTTTGCAGTTCAAGTTTATATGAACCGCTCTGAAAGAAATTTGCATTTTGTCCCAAATACCCATAAACATCATCAGAAACATTGTATGAAGAATCTACGGTTATCTTATTGATTGAATAGCCATAATATGTATATGAATCTGTTTCAGAATCATATTCATCCCCTTTGTAATCATCCGATTCGTAATAGATATTACCGTCAAGTCCAATCCAATAAGCCCAGTTTTCACTCAAATTGACAAGTCCGCCGTTCGCTTTTTTCAAGCGATTAACTCTATTGGAGCTACCTGAAGCCAAGTACCCATTGTAAATAACATTTCCATTCCAATCGACATCAAAGATGTTTACATTATCCGTCGAAGCGGAAACCGTCGTAGCCGACAAGGAATCGATGCCAGACAAGTTGACTTTCACAACTTTTTGTATGCTTGAGCCACTAGAATAATCATAGGTGAGAAAATACAGATTGTTATTCTTGTCGGTTTTCAGCAATTTTTCATTTTTATAACTGATGGAGATTTCGTCTGGATTTCCGGCATTTGCCAAGCTAAAAACAGCACCGTCAGTTTTGCGCACAAGATATGAGTTTGAAATTGAGTCTCCGCCGTAGCCGAAGCCAACAAAAACATACTCGTCGTTCACTGGTTGGATTGCGCATGGCTGATACCACAAAGAAACTTCCTTGTTGTCCGCCGCCTTTAATTCTGCCGAGATCGCCTTCAGTCATATCGCCGTAGTAAGGCATGGAAA
>CAJOEO010000165.1 GCA_905233535.1 uncultured Treponema sp. | reverse complement strand
GGACCAGTAAACGATATGATTTCGTATCTTTCACTTTGCGCGTTCGGCGACGAAAATTCGTATTTGGAAGTTCTTTGTTCGCCGTTTGTGAATTTTTCGTTTGAAGACGCGAACGAGATTTTTGCGAAAAAAAAGGAAATCGAAAACGCGATAAACGAAAAAAATCGGCAGGAAGCGGAAAACGCGGACGCGGAATTTGAAAAACAAAACGGCCGCCCGCCAGAAAAAAACGAAAAGGCGCGTTGGACGCAAACGGTTTTAGAACCGTTTTCAATCGAACAATCGCAAAATCTTTGTGGCGAAAAAAAAGCGCGTTTTGATTTTGCCGCAAAGCAATTTCAATAAGTTTGCAGAAAATCAAAAATCGAGCCGATTTCGCGCACAATCAGCAATCTTTGGTTTGAATGTGGCTATCGTTACGAAACGATTTGGAATCAAACGGTGGAAATGTACGAGCCACTTTTTGATTTGCTTTTTGAAATGGCGCGAAACGCCGACGCGGAATCGAAAAATCTTGCGGATTTTGTGGATTTGGTGCGAGATTTTAAGGACGAACAAAAAAAAGTCGAGGATTTGGACGTTTTGGCACAAACTCGCGATTGCGTGAAAATTATGACGATTCATAAAAGCAAGGGGCTGGAATTTCCAATCGTTTTTGTTTGCGGAATTTCTGCGCGTCAAAAAAGCGACGCAAACACCGCGCCCGTTTTTATTTCGCAAAAAGTCGGCGCGGTTGTGAACACGCCAAAAAGCGCGATTTTTGGAAAAGTGAAAAGTTCATCAAAAACAAAAACGGCGAATTATTTTTACGACATCGCAAAGGCTCAAAACGACGCGGAAACGAGCGCGGAGCTTCGTAGACTAGTATACGTTGCATTCACGCGAGCGGAAAAAGAACTATACATTACGGGAACTTACAACGGAAAATTCGACGTGGACGAAGAAAAAAATCCGCACACGATTTTTCAAGTTTTGCAACCGATTCTTTTTCATTACAACGCGAATTCTGCGGAAATTGCAAAAGATTCTCCGTTCGATTTTGAAGAAATCCCAAAAATCTCCAGAATCGAATCGAAAAAACGAACGACGACGGAAAATCGAGAAAATACTCAGGCGGAAAAAGCGAAAATTGCGCAAAAACTTAAAATCGATTACGAAAATGCGCAAAAAATCCAAACGGAAAAAATCGCTTCGCGCTACGTTTCGCCGAGTCATCTTTTTGCCGAGGACGAAGAAACGGCGGCGTTTTGGCGCAAAAATCAAACGCAGGCGAAATTTCCAGAAATCGACGCGCTAATAAACGACGAGCCTGAAAGAACGCAAGACGATTTTGAGGAGGCGCGGGTCGTTTCGTTTTCGTACAAAAATTTCGGAAACATGGCGCACGCTTATTTGGAGTCGCTTTTTTCAAACGAAAAAGTCAAATTGAAGCAGGAAGACACGTCGTTGCTTTCAAAGGCGAATCTTGAAAAGGCAAAAGACATTTGTGAAAAATTAAAAGAAGATTTTGCAAATTCTGAAATTGGAAAACGCGCCCTCGCGTCTGAATGGAAAAGAGCAGAATTTTCGTTTCGCGCAAAACTTCAAACAAAATCGGGCGAAGATAAAATTTTGCGCGGAACGATGGATTTGGTTTTCAAAGAAGCCGATGAATCGTATACAATCGTTGACTACAAATCGGGGGCAACGTTAAAAGCAGAAGAATACAAAGTTCAACTTGCTTGTTATCGTCAAGCACTTTCGCAAATGTTCAAAGTTCCAAAAGAAAAAATCCGCTGTCATCTTTTCTACTTGCGCTTTACACGCGACGAGGATATAACAGATTTGTGCGAAAAAATTCCACTGGAAAACCTTGACATTCCATGACAATATAAGGTATTATCGTTCACATTAACGCGGTTGTCATATAACGGCTATTATCCGAGCTTCCCAAGCTCGAGACGAGGGTTCGACTCCCTTCAACCGCTAAAATTGAACGATTAAAATCCCCTCCCCGCTTTTTTCAACTTTTCTTTGATTTCCGCTCTGCTTCTTTTCGTAAAATGTAGCCAGAATCTTCGAGATATTTTCGTCGTGTCATTACAAGGCTGATGAGTTCTTGGTACATCGCAAAATTCACTTCCAGCGCGAGCGGAAAAATGAAATATTCCGTTTCGTCGCAGTAACGTTCGATAAAACGCTCGTCGGTAACATAGCCGAGCGAAATCATATTTGAAATGCGGTCGGCGCATTTTAGAATCTTCGATTTTTCCGAACCGTTGTTCAAAATTCTCCGAAGAAAATCGCCTTTGTCTTCGCCCTGCCGTTTTGTAACTTCCCACACGAGATTGCAAACTGCATCGCCTTCTTCGTCGCAAGTGCGAATGATTTTTTCGTCAAAATCGGGAATGTCCTCTATACAATCGTGAACGATACTCGCTTTTAGAAGAACGCTGTCAATGTAGCCGTAATCGATTAAAATCGCGAGCGTGTCCATTTGGTGGCGGAACATATTGCCGCCTGCGCGCCGTGCCTTGCCGATTAACGAGGTCGCAATCTGCATGTAAGGAGCCATGAAGATTTCTTTTAATTGCTTCATGTGTTGCGCGTCCATTTCGCCTGGGTGGTCAGGTGTCATTACAGGAATCGTTTTTTTCATAAAATCCTCCTCATAAAAGACTTTGTTTATTTTCGACAAGTTCAAGCCGAGCGCATTAGAGATGGCGAAGAAATTGGTCATTTCCCCGCCATCTCTAATATAAAAAATTCCGCCCGACTAAAAATAATCGGACGGAAAATGAATCTTACAAATCTGCGATGTATCCGTTCAACTTTTCGATTCTACGCTGCGCTTCCAAAAGTTTTTCTTTTTCCGCATCGACGAGTTCTTTCGGCGCGTGCTGCGCAAATTTTCCCGAAAGTTTCGCCTCGATTCTCTGAATATCGTTCTGCAATCGCGCGATGTCTTTTTCAAAACGCTTTTTGAGAGAATCGCGGTCGATTCCTTCGTCAAGAAGAATGAACGCCTCAAAGCCCGTTCCGACCGTTCCAATCGAAGTTTTTGCGTTTCCGTCCACAAATTCCACGGACGAAAGCCCCGCAAGAAGACAAATCATTTCAACTTTTTCGCGGCAGACTTCAGCG
>CAJOEO010000164.1 GCA_905233535.1 uncultured Treponema sp. | reverse complement strand
CAAGACGCGCCGAAACGAACGGCAAAATCGCGTTTTGGAGCATTTCTTTTTCAGAACTTTTTGAATCCGCAGAAATCGAAGGAAAATTGAATGTCATTTCAGAAAGCGGCATATTATTCTGTGCTGATTCTTCCGCATATTCTCTGGCTAAACCCATATTCCATTCGTATGCGCTGTTGGCAATATCCAGGTTTGTAATTGGACACCAGCACATCGCCCCGAAAACCGCGTCGCTTTCGTTTGCCGCGCCGATTTTTTCAAGATACGGCGCATAAAGCGGGCTGTCGCCGCTCGCGCCCAAAATCGCGCTCTGCGCCCCGCCTCCGCTCATTCCGTAGCAGAAAAGTTTTTCGCCATTTCCAGGAAGAATTGAAGAATTGTGCCTTGCGTAGCGAATTGCCGCTTTCAAATCTACAACGCCCGAAGGCGCGCCCGAATCGCGTCCGCGGCAGCCCGCAAAAAGAAAAACGAATCCCGCGTCCGTGAACGGCTTTACGCCGTCGGCGTAATCGGCGGGCGGTTTTAAGGCAGCATAGCCAGGCGTTTCCACGGGAATTACCCAGGGAGCGTTTTTTGCCGACCAATTGCCTTTTTTTCCGTCTTCGTTGATTTTCGCGGTAAATGTTCCGTCGCCATTATCTTTTGCAGAAAAATACTGTTCTGGTACGAATATTCCCATATTCTGATATGAAGAATCCGCAGGATTTTCTGCATATTGCAAGCCGATTTGATAGTAAACTCCGCCTTTTTCGCTGTAAAGCCATTTTGTTTCGTCGATTTTGAGTTTTTCTAAAACTGCCGCAGATTTTGAACTGTTTGATTCTTGATTTTTGCAAGCAGCGATTAAAAACGCCGCCGTCGCAACCATAAAAAGATGTTTGATTTTCATAGGGAAATTATAATGAATCAAAAAAATCGCCGCTAACGGTTTTTGACAAAAAAAATCCACTCTAAAAAGAGTGGATTTATCGGGTAGACTGGATTTGAACCAGCGACCCCTACGTCCCGAACGTAGTGCGCTACCAGCTGCGCTACTACCCGAAGTTGCGCGATGTGCGGGACTTGAACCCGCGGTCTCCGGCGTGACAGGCCAGCGCGATAACCAACTTCGCTAACACCGCATTCGTAA
The DNA here is from genome assembly GCA_905233535.1 of uncultured Treponema sp. GTDB lineage: Bacteria > Spirochaetota > Spirochaetia > Treponematales > Treponemataceae > Treponema_D. Next base: position 7,113 of record CAJOEO010000164.1, on the reverse strand, counting down.
AAACGTTTAGGATTTTAACAAAATTGTTCGTATCGTGTCAACCGTTCTTTTTTAAGAAATCAAAAAATCTAAAAACTCGCGCTGAAAAAATATTTTTTCAACGCCCAGCGACCTAAATCCTTCGTTCCAAGTAAACGTCGTGCTGATTCCTGGCGTTAGCGTGCGAAGTCCCTCCAATTTTGGAAGTTCGTAAAGTGGCGTGATTTTTACGTCGTTTTTTGGTTTTCCTGCCGAGCGCAATAAATTCCCGATAATTAACGGCGCAACCATGATTCTAAGCGTTTCGTTTTGGAATCGGTTTGAAGTGTTGCCCGTGCTGAACGTAATTCCCGCGAGTGCGCAAAACAAAAACGAATCGAGTTTAAGTAGAAGTTCATGCCCGCAAATTTCCACAAGAAACAAAAAATCTTTTGTGTTCACAAACGACATAAATTCCGCTCGACTGATTTGTTCAATCGCGCTTGGTGCAATTTTCCTGATTCCAGGTTCGGTAAAAATCTTCTTAAAATGCGAACGAAGTCTCGTTGTAAAATCTTCCATAATTTCTTTGAGTCTTTCAATTTCGTCATCTTTAGCGATTATCTCCCGTTTAAATACGACTTTCGGGGCTTCTTCCGTATTTCTCTTAATTCCGAGGAGACGGTCTACTTCTGCCTGCGAGAGGCTGATGCTATTTTCATTGCTCATTCGTCCATTTTACAACATAATGTAGAATAATGAAAAAGATTTTATTCGTTTGCCACGGAAATATTTGTCGTTCTCCAATGGCTCAAATGATTTTTAAGCATCTTGCAAAGACGGCTGGACGCGAAAACGATTTTGAAATCGACAGCGCGGCAACCGATTACGACGCGATTGGCTGCCCAATTCATCGTGGCACGCGAAACGCGCTAATTCGCAATCAAATTCCTTTTGAAGAACATTATGCTCGAAAAATTACCGAATCGGATTTTCAAAAATTCGATTTTATTCTGTGCATGGACGACGAAAATATCGAACACATTGCGCAGGATTTTGGTCGAAAAAACGCGGAAAAAGTGAAAAAACTTCTTTCGTTTTGCGGAGAAAGTCGCGACGTTCGCGACCCGTGGTACACGCATAATTTTGACGAAACTTTTGAAGACATTTTGCGCGGTTGCACTGAACTTTTAAAATCGATTTGATTTTTTTGGAGGTATTATATGAAAGAATTTTTAGCTTACGACACAGTTCGAAACGATGCCATAAAACTCGCGGACAAAATATATCACAAAGACGGATTTGTTCCCGACGTGATTTACGCATCTCTTCGCGGCGGGGCGTACATGGCGAACGTTATAAGCGAATATTTCAAATTGTCGCGGAAAAACGAAAAGCCTGTTTTGTACGCGGCAGTTGTTGCGCGAAGTTACACTGACGTTCGACAAAGCGACAGAATTCGCATTGACGGCTGGACATATTCGCCCGAACATTTGCGAGCGGGCGACAAAATTCTTTTGGTTGACGACATTTACGATTCGGGGCGCACGCTAAATTATTTGGTTGAAGTCATTATGGAACACGGCGTTCCTCGCGAAGACATCAAAATCGTCGTTCACGATTTTAAAAATTTTCTTGACCGACCGACTCTTCCAATCAAACCAGATTATTGGTGCAGAAAATTCGACATAAAATCCGAAGAAGAAAATCGTTGGATTCATTATTTGAGCCACGAACTCGTTGGACTTACGGCAGAAGAATTGGAAGAAGAATATTTTTCTCGCGACGAAACTTTGCGTCCTGCGCTACTTCCGTTTGTAAAATGAGAGCATTTGTTCTCGCGTCATTTTTTTTATTTATATTTTCATCGCCAGTTTTTGCAAAAATCCGCGTCATTTCTCCAAGTCCTGGCACTTGGGCGAACAAACAAAGCCTCGTGCTTGACATTCAAGATGGCGCGGAATGTTTTTATTCGCTTTCTGGCGCGAATCCCACAGAAATGGCGGGAAGCGTTCGTGTCAGAATCGTTTGCTTTGTTCCTGGTGGCGAAGCCGAAAATTACGACATTTCCTACGACGTTTTAGAAAACGCAAGCGAAGACACGCTCGTTCGGCAATTCGTTGCGGAATCTGAAGAACACGGATTTTCTGAACTTGGCACGGGCGTAGAATTTTCGCTTTCAGACGGATTATTTTTTGGCGCGGGAAGTTCCGTAGAAAAACCGCGCGTTTCTTCAAAAAAAATTTGCGTTGAACGAGAAAACGCGCTTTCTCGGTTTGTTCCTGTTTGCATAACGGACGGCGTTCATTTTTGGCGATTCGTGCTTGCAGTTCGTGCCGCGCGCGACGAACCTTTTGTTTGCGCTTCCGTTCCGTTTTCGTTTCCAAATTGGAAAACGATTTCGTTCGATTCTAGCGTTTTTTCTTGGCGAATTGATGGCGAAGATTGGCGCGATTTGCCAGGGCGCGTTTCGTTGAACAGAAAAATCGCGCACACGCTTGAATGGAAAGATTCTTCGGGAAAAATCGAACGATTTGAAATTTTGCCCAAACCGCGCGTTACAGCCACACGGCTTTCTTCGGGGGCGGTGTCGTTTTCGGTCGGAGAGCCGTTTTTTCTTTCGCCAGTTTTGTCGGGAATCGACGGCGAGTTTTCGCTAAAATCGTCGCCCGCAAAAAAAATCGTATTTGATTCTCTTCCTGGCGAATTCGTTTCGGGAAAAGCGATGTTTTCCGTTTGGCAAAACGGCGTTTTTATGGGGCTACTCGAATGTAATTGGGGAATCGACCGCGAACCGCCACTTGCGCCCGTTCTTTCTTCGAGCGCGGAAAGTTCGTTTTCGCGGGACGCGGTTTTGATTTCCGCCACCGCCGAAGAAGACGCAAAGATTTTCGTAAAAATCCAACGTGCTGGCGAAAAAGAACAATCGTTCAAAGAATACAAAAATTCGTTTGTTCTTTCGTCGGTTGGGGACGAAGTTGCGCGATATACCGTTACGGCGTATGCACGCGACCGCTACGGAAACGAAAGTCAGCGAACGGAATATTCCGTTACGATTGACGAGTTAAATTTTCCCGTTCGTTCGTTTTCAGAAATTGAATCAGTCTTAAAAACAAAGCCGCATGCGCATTTTTCAATCGAAGGCGAAATCCGATTTCCGTCTGGCGAAAGCGTGATTTCTTCGGATTGTATGATTTCTGGCGCGAAAAATGGAGCGAAAATCGTGATTCCGTCGGACGCAAATCTTTTGGTAAAAGGCACGTTGCTTCAAATCGAAAATTGCGTCGTCGTAAAAGAACGCTCTTCGGCTTCCAGCAAATTCATCGTTTGTATGGATTCAAATGTATCGTTTACAAACTGCGAGATTTCCGCCAATTTTGACCGTTCGGGAACGGCAATCGAAAGCGCGTCGAGCGTGGTTTTGCTAGAAAACACGGGATTGAGCGTTTATTCAAGCGAATACGCCTGCGCAATTCGCGCGAGCGAATCGTTGGTGAACGCAAAAAATTGTCGATTTTCCGTTTTTTCTTCCACCGCGGAAATTTTTAATTGCACGGGCGGAATTTTTTCGCTTTCTTCTTCGGATTGCGCCGTTTCGCCAGCGTCAAACAGAACGGGACGAATTGCAGTTTTTTCGGACGTTTCCGTTAGACTTTCAAAAAATTCGTTTCGTTCGCTTTGCAAAGACGGCGTTTTTTCTTCTCCAATTTGGAACGACAAAAAAACGTATTTCTTAGAAAACATTGGAAATTCAACGGAAGGATTTGGACGAAAATGGACCTGTCGTCGCGTCGTGCGTGATTTTGCCGACAGATTTTCCCGTGGAGATTTTGGCGGATTCAAAAAAACTTTCCGAAAAAAAACGAAACGTGGCGGACGAACAAATCCGCGAAAAAGCGTGTTTTGGAATAGGAATTGTTGACCACAAAAAAATCGACGAAATCAACATTTTGCAAGCGTCGCTTTTGGCGATGAAAATCGCGTTTGAAGAAATGTTTTCAAAAATTGACGATTGGGCAAAATCAAACGGGATTTTGCTTCTCGACGATTTTTCGTTAAAAAACGTGAACGCAATCGTGGACGGCACGTTCTGCCCAAAAATTCCGTGCGCGTGCCGTGCCGAACCAAAAGCCGATGCAAAATATCCGCCCGTAATGGCGGCGAGCATTTTGGCAAAAGTCAAACGCGATGCTTTGATGCGCGAAGCCGATTTGTTGTATCCAGGCTACGGCTACGCTTCGCACAAAGGCTATCCGACAAAGGCGCATTTTGAAGCAATCGAAAGACTTGGATTTAGCCCGATTCAACGACTTTCTTTTTCTGTCAAAAAAGAAAAAACAAAAAAAACGCGAAAAAAAAGCGCGGACGATTTTTCGCCAACGCTTTTTTGAAAAAAAAGGGGCTTAAAGCCCCTTTCGATTTTAGAAGAATTATTCTTCCGATTTTTCGTCGGAATCCATTTTCTTGCTTGCAATGTGAATGACTTTGCCCGTTCGCTTAATTCCGTCGTCCGTTTTTTCTTCGCCTTTTTTACCGCGCCGAACGACTTTTTTACCACCGAATTTCGCTTCTCTTGCAGCCTTTCGTTCTGCCCTTAATTTTGCGCGTTCTTTTCGGTCTTTTTCTATAAATTTCAAAGATTCATCTAGTCCTTTTAATACTTTTTGCATATCCTCTGCGAATATTGCAATTTGATGCCTATCAAAATCTGTTCCGTCGCCTTTTTTGCTTTCAACGATTTGAAGAAACACATCGCCCGCGCGATTTTCCTTTACGTTAAAAAAATATGACCGATTTTCCAGCGTGATTTGTGTCGTAAAAAGTTCTCCACGAATTCCCATTTTTATTCCTTCTTCTTATGATTTTTCGGGGAAATCTTACAGGAATCGCTTGATTTATTCAATTGACAGGGCTTGTCGGCACGGCAAATGGGGCGGTACAATTTTTTTTTGGAGGCGCGTTTTGTTCAATCGAATTTGGGACGTATTTCTTGGAATTCAGGGAAAAATCGAAAAAGTTGGTTACGCCGCAACGATGATTTTTTGCGTAATTTTAATTACATTCATAATTGGCGGTAGCGTTTGGACTTTTTTGAAATTCCGCACTTCAAAAACAATCGGCGTGATTTTAATTACGTCGTCGTCGATTTTTTGTTCGTTCGTAATGGCTCCGTTTATGTATTCGTTTTTTGGATTTGCGGAAAAAAATTCGCGCGAAAAAACGGACGTTCGCATGAATTTGTTGGAAGTTCAAAAAAAACTCGACGAAAAAGACGAATTCGCTCGTTCTCTTTTGGAAAAAATCGCGATTTTGAAAAACACTCAGTTGAGTTTTCAGCATTTTGCTCCGATTTTGGAAATCGCTCTTTTGGAAACGGATTTGCAAAAATTCGACGTTCAATTTTTGTACGACGAAAACGTTTTTGGCGAACATAAAATCCAAGAAGATTGGGGAATCCGCTCGGATTTTCATAAAGATTACAGTTTTATCGTTCAAAGCCATAATCTCGACGCAAAATATGGAATCGATTTGAATTGCGTGAGCGTCGTGGAAACGGAAGACGGATTTCTTCGCGTGGGCGGAATCCGCGCAAAATACATTGGAAGCACAAAACATGAAATCGAAAACGTGGTTTTGGAGCGACGACGTGATTTTTTCAAAGATAGAAAAGTTGTAAAAACCGAGATTTTACGCGACGATGGTTCTTTGCTTTTAGCAGAAAAAAAAGCCGAATCCGAGTTTGCAAATCGTCTAAAACTCGGCGAAGAATTGGGATTTTTGAACGACGCTGTTCGTAAACTCGGCGAAAATTTCGTAAAACTCGTTTTTGCGCCAGTTTACGGCGAAAAAATTATTTTTGTGGAATACGCCGAAAAAAACGGCGTTTCTATCGCAGAATTCTTGACGCAGAAAATCCAAAATGCGCAAAACGAACTTTCGCAAATGGAAATATCAAAAATCGAAATCGAAGATTTTTAGGAAAAATCGGCGCAAACTTCGCGTACCGCTTGCAAAAGCGAATCCATCGCGCTTTTTGTTGTTGCGTGTCCAAACGAAAAACGAACGGCAGTTTCTTGGTTTTCGCGAGAAACGCCCATTTCTTCCAAAACGGGACGATTTTGTTTTCTTGCGGAACACGCGCTTCCCGTGGAAATGCAAAATCCTTTTGCGTCAAGTGCGCGAACCATCACGTTTCCAGGAATTCCTTTGAACGCGGCTTGAACAATCCATGGCGAAAAATTTTCTTCGCCTTTTTCCCGAATCGACGGAACGAGCGAGCAGAGCGGAATTTTTTTTAGTGAATCCACAAAATCTTTCGTCAATTTTTTTTGTTCAAAAAGTCGCGCGTTTTCTTTTCCTTTTAGAAAAAAACGTTTTTTCAAAATTTCCGCGGTCGCAATCGCGCCAAAAAGATTTTCCGTGCCGCTTCGGATTCCATTTTCTTGACCGCCACCCGCCAAAAATGCTTTGAATTTTTGCGGTTGCGCCAAAAAAAGAATACCCGCCTCATTCAGCGATAATTCGATTTTTCCCGCCGCTTGAACGCAATCCGTGTGAAAATGTGGTTTTTTCTTTCCGTTGTATTTTTCCAAAATCGCCTGCGCAATTTCGTAAATTGGCATGACGTTTCCAGTTTCATTGTTTACCGCCATCACCGAAACGAATTGCGTATCTTTTTCGAGTTTTTTCAAAACCGCGTCCGCGCTAATAAAACCGTTTTCGTCCACAGCGATTTTTTCCGATTGAAAACCGATTCTTTTAAGATTGTGCGCCATTTCGCGAATCGCGCTATGTTCAATGCCACTCGTCAAAATGCGACCTTTTTCCGCGTTAAAAAGCATAGAAACGAGCGGAATGTGGTCGCCTTCCGTTCCGCCACTCGTAAAAAATATTTGATTCGACTTAACGCCGAGCGTTTTGGCGCAATCTTCTCGCGCCTTTTCCAAACGTTCTCGCGCCTTTCTGCCTTGCGCGTGAACGCTCGATGGATTTGCGCAAAATTCAATCGATTCTTCAAGCGATTTTCTCAAAATTTCCGCCGTTTCTTCGTCAATCGCGCCCGTCGCCGCCCAATCAAAATATTTTTCGATTTCCATTTATTTTTCCTGCAAAACGTTCAAAACGTCGTTTTCCGAAACCTCTTGAACGAGCGTT
>CAJOEO010000163.1 GCA_905233535.1 uncultured Treponema sp. | reverse complement strand
TTGTTTATAATATTTTGCCGCCATTTCAACGGGGTCGCCAACGTCAATGTTTTCCTTGAACTTTACGCCTTTTGTTGTTCGCCCGTCTTTTACGTCAAGACAAACGATTACGCGCTTTTTAAGCATTATTTCCTCCAATTTTTTGCAAAACGCCATCAAAATCAACGTCGTCTTTTACAAAATTCAACAAGATTCTAAGTCCCGCTTTTCCAGATTTTTCTGGGTGAAACTGAAACGCCGTAACGCTTCCCGACGAAACGCACGCTGGAACAGCGCAACCGTAATCAGCGCACGCTTTTACGACGGAAGAATCTTTCGGTTGAATCAAATACGAATGGACAAAATAAAAATCCGTTCCGTCTTCGATTCCGTCCAAAAGCGGACTTCCGCCATTTTGAATGGAAACGCTAGACCAGCCCATGTGAGGAACTTTCAAATCGACGTTTTCTTTCCACACGGACGAAAAATGTCGAACCGTTCCAGAAATTAAGCCCAAACATTTTGTCCCATTGCCTTCTTCGCTTTCGTCAAAAATAATTTGAGAACCCAAACAAATCCCCAAAAGTGAACGATTTTCTTTCGCCCAATTTTTCAAAAATCCGTCCAAAGAAAACGAACGAAGCATATCCATCGCGTAAGACGCTTCGCCAACGCCAGGAAAAAGCAAACGGTCGCATTTTTCCAAATCCGCGGGCAAAGACGAACGCACAAACGGCGCGCCTAAAAACGAAAGAGCGCGTTCCACGCTTTTTACGTTGCCCGCGTTGTAGTCAACGATTCCAGTCATAAATCCTCCAAAATAAAGACGAAATTTTAATGTCCGCCCCGTTTCGCGTCAATTACGAACAAAGGCACGCCGATAATATTTCCATGAAAGTTGAACTTATGCCTGTAATAAAAGCGGTCGTTTCTGACCCAAAAGTTATATTTACGACGGTGTTTATTTTTATTTACATCGCGATTATCGGGAAAGTTGTGCGATACAGAAAAAAGCCAAAACCAATAAAAGTCAAGAAGACTTTTGCGCCTCCGCCCCCCGCAGAAACAAGCGGCGAAGGCGGTGGAGAGGCGGCGGAAGAATGATTTTTGGACGACAAACAAAAAGCCGACCAAATCGAACGACGATTTTGTTTGCGTCCAAAAGTTGATTTACCGCATCTTTTGTAAAGTTTTCTTCCCAAACGCAAAAACCGAATTCGCGTATGCTTTTCTGCTCGAATTTTTGCGACAAAATGGAAATTGCGTCTTTTTTTGTGTAAAGTCCTTGATTTTTCTTCACAAAATCGAGGACGATTTTTTCGTCTTCGCCCGTTTTTTGAGATTTTCCCAAACAAACGTCGCAAGAAAAACACGCTGTCGTTTTTGAATCGTTGTCGCCCAAAGCCGAAAGCAAAAATTCCCGACGGCAATCGTTTGTTTTTGCGTAAAACGCCATTTCTTTTGATTTTTCGTCTTTTTTTGTAAACGAATTTTCGTCGGCACGACTCCACAAAAGAATGCTAGTCGCCGAATTTCCGTCGCGCCCCGCACGCCCGCTTTCTTGGCAAAAAGATTCTACCGTGGGACTACAATCCAAATGAATCACCGTGCGAATGTTCGGCTTGTCAACGCCCATTCCGTAGGCGCACGTCGCGCACAAAACGCCGTCCGTCGAATCGAAAAACCACTTTTCCGCCCACGTTTTTTCGGCTTTTGTCATGCCAGCGTGATAAAAGCGCGCTTTTTTTTCACCAAAGATTTCGGAACAAAGACGCGCCATTTTTTCCGCACGAGAGCGCGTTGAACAAAAAATCAAAAGCGGTTTTTCCATTTTTTTTGCCAACGAAATCGCGCTGTGCATTTTTGAAAGCGTCGGAATCACAAAATAATTTAGATTTGCGCGGTCAGAACTTCCGCGAACGAGATGGAATCCGTTTGGAAACAAAACTTCGCCCAAACGCGAAAGGATTTTTGGCGAGGCGGTCGCGGTGAACGCGGTGGCGCATTTTGGTTTTAGACGTTCGATTACGAAAGCTAAATTCAAATACGACGGACGAAACGAATCGCCCCACTCGCTGACACAATGCGCTTCGTCGATTGCGATGTGCGCGAAGCCGATTTTTTCGAGTTCAAAAAGAAGTGAATCGTTTTGCAAACTTTCGGGATTTGTAATCGCAATTTTTGCCCCGCGTTTTAGACGCAAAAGATTTTCCGCCCTCTCTTTTTTTGTTTGTCCGCCGCAAAAAGTTACGCATTCGATTTTCGCTTCGTTCATTCGTCGTTTTTGGTCTTTCATCAAAGATAAAAGCGGATAAATTACGAGCGTCGGGCGCGGCAAAATCAACGCAGGAAGCAAAAAGCAAAGCGATTTGCCCGCCCCCGTTGGAAGAATGACGGTTTGGCGCGAAAACGTGGAGTCGCCATCAAAGGCGCAAAAAATGTTTTCGATGACGGCGCGTTGCCAAGCAAAAAGGAATTTTACGCCGAACGCTTTTCGCGCAATCGCGGTCGTTTTGTCGTCGTTTTCAAACGGCGAATCGACACTTTCGATTGTTGAAGGCGCACATTCGTTTTCGTTTTTCCATTTTTCAAAATCGTCGATTTCTGGAAACGGCTCATCTTGCCATTGCGTCAAAAAATCGTCCGCGCCGTTTTTCCATTCGTTTTCGTAAAAAAGTTCTTCGTCCATAAAAATGAATTTTTGAAAAAGACGAAAAATTCGCAAAATGAAGAAAAAAAACGCCGATTTTTCGTCGGCGTTTCGTTTTTTTACTTCGCGTTTGGAAGATTTTTTACCAATTTTATGATGTAAAGTTGAACGTAATGCTGAAGTTCGCTGTGCGCTTTTATTTTCATCAAACTAGGAATTCGCACGATTGATTCTGCCATACTTTGAATTCTGTCTTTTGTAAAACCCGACGTTTTCATCGTTTGAATCTGCCCTCGCACATAATCGCGAATAAGCGAGTTTACGTCTTCGGTTAGATTTTTGTGGTGTTCTTTTTCGATTAGATTGTTCCAAAGACGCTCGTAACTTTCAAGTTCGCGGTCAAGCGTTGAAGATTCTGGCACAAACGATTTTTCAGCAGCACGCGCTTCTTCCCGAAGAGACGTTTTTTTGCCAACGTTCGTGTTTTTTCCTGCCGCGCGCGCCGTTCGCTCGTCCGCTTCACGCTCGCGATAAATGTCCGCGTCCGATTTTGGTTTTTGTCCGCGTTCCTTTTTTGACGGCTGAATCAAAAGTTTTGCAATCCAAGAAATAATCGGAATCGAATACCAAAACGGCAATTTGATTTTTGAATCCGACAAAAGTTCTGCGCGATTCATTAAAAGAAGGTCAGAATACGGCACAAGTTCGCCGTTCACAAAAAGCGTGATGTTCAAATCTTCGTCGTCGCCAAACTTTTCATAAGTAAGTAGATGCAAAAACGAAGACGACAAAAGCGCGTAAAGTACAGGCGACTGCTCGCGCACTTCGCGTTTTAAGCGGTCTTCAAACTTTGCCTGGTCGGTCATTTCTGGAAGTTTTCCAAATTCCTGCAAAACTCTAAGCCAATGCCGCATTATCGCTTCTTTGACGTTTTGCCGCGCGTCCGTACACAAACGAACGAGAAGCTGCAAAACTCGATTTTTGTAGATGAAATACCGCTCCCCAGTTTCCAATTTGAATACTAGTAATTCTGGAAGTTCTTTTTCATTTCCGTTTGACGTTCGTTCGTGTAGCCAATCTTTCAAGTCTTGTTCTGTATACTGTTCAATTAAAGGCGTTCCTTTTGTGTCCACGAATTTTGTAATCGCCTCGTATGAAAAATAATACGGAGGGTGATTCAAGAATGTGTCGAGCATTTTGAATGCGTTTTCGCGTTTTGAATCGTCCATCGAAAGCGTTTTAAAATAATTCGCCGCAATTTCCGTAATGAGTATTGCCTGAATAGTAGAAATGTCTTCCTGCGTATAATCTTTGACTTTTCTATAATCCTGCTTTATAAAATAACATAATTGATGCCAAAGATAATAGTCTTCACTTGAATGAGCGAGCATTTCTACGGAATGGTCAGGATTATCTACGAACGAATTAAAAAAATTCTTCGCCGTAAGTTCTTTTCCTGGATTCGTTCCCGTAAGTTTTTTGAGAAAATAGTCGTGGAAACTTTCTTTTCGCAGCATACATTGGATTTTTTCCAAACTACTTTCAATCAAATCGCGAATCGGAATATTTGACGGCAAAATAATTACGGGTTCGTCGTTTGGAAGCAAAACGCCGTGAAGAGTTTTGTCGTTCAAATCCTGTTTTTCCAAAAAACGTTGAATCAAATCGAGCGCGTTTTCGTTTTTTACGATGTTTCGCGGCGCGAGTTTTGGAAGGTCTGCAACGGTCGGAAACGGAATCGAAGGATTCTTTTTGATTTCATGGTATCGCTCTGCAAACGTATCAATATAATACGGCTTTACTATGAGAACAGGTTTTCCTATCTGCGTTTCTGTAACTACTATAGTGTTTTGTTCAGAAAGTTTGTCGATTTCTGGTTGAAGAACACTCATCGTGTCTTCAAGAAGAGTTTTTAACTGTGGTTGCTCAGGAAGATGGTGGTCGGCGTACTTTCTCAAATATGTTACAAAATCCGCAAGGTCAACGACTCCGCTTTTTTGCTTGGACGCAAAAAATTTTAATAACGAAAGAATATTTGTTGTGGCTGCCATAATTCGATTTTACCATATTTGCATTTTCGCTACAATTTTTAGTTTATGATTTCTTTTAATTCGTTCCGTAATTTTTTCCGTCGCCGAGCAGTTTTTTGCATTTCGGCGATTTTGGCTGTCGTTTCAACGATTTTTGTTCCGCCGTCATTTTCCTATTTTTCCTACATAGATTGGGGAACTCTTGCCGTTCTTTTATTGGCGAATTCTCTCTGCAAAAAAGTTGAATCCGTCCGCGCCGTTTCGATTATTTTTGTCGCGCTTTGCTTTTTTTCTTCAATGTTCGTAACAAATGACGTGGCTTTAATCGCGTTTGTGCCGTTCGCTCTTTCGATTCTTCGCGCACAATCCACAAAAACAAAGGCGATTGTGGTAGTTTTGCAAACCGTCGCGGCAAACACGGGAAGTATGCTCACGCCAATCGGAAATCCGCAAAATCTTTACCTTTTTGGCGCGTCTGCAATGTCGATTTTTGAATTTCTTTCCACGACGTTTCCGTATGTATTCTTGTCAGCGATTCTTTTTGTTCCGTGCATTTTTTTGCTTCCTCGTCAAAAAATCGAATCGAATATTTCAAAATCCGAATCTAAAATCCCAAAAACGATTTTTATCCACGTTTTAATTTTTTTGCTTTGCGTTTGCGCCGTTTCTGGAGCGTTTTCGCGCGTTTTTGTTTTTCCAGCCACGCTTTTTTTGGCGATTTTGTTCGACAGAAAATCTTTGAAAAATGTGGATTATTTTTTGCTTTTAACATTTTGCGCGTTCTTCATTTTTTCTGGAAATCTCGCGTCAATTCCCGCCGTGCGAACTTTTTTGGAAAACGCCGTTTCAAAAAACGTCTTTTTGGTTTCGCTTTTGTCTAGTCAGATTTTAAGCAACGTTCCAAGCGCGTTAATGCTTTTCAGATTTTCCGCAGATGTTCGTTCGCTAATTGTGGGCGTGGACATTGGCGGACTTGGCACGCCCGTCGCCTCTCT
>CAJOEO010000162.1 GCA_905233535.1 uncultured Treponema sp. | reverse complement strand
TCTATTGATTCACCCACTTTCCGTCGGCGTTCAAATACCAAGTCGAAAGAATTTTTGCCGTTTCTGCGCTGTACCAACTTACAGAGCCGTTTCGATTTAGAATCACAATGCGGTTTCCTGCCTTTACGATTTTTTGCGACATGGATTCTCCGCGTGCGTACACAGAATCACGTAGATTTGCGACGTTGTACGAATGCGCCTGCGATTTTATATTCGTGTAAAGCGTCGGAAACGAAATCGAAAGAAATCCGTCCGTGTCTTCCTCGTTGACTGGAACGAACGTTCGCGAATTTCGGTTTTGAATGTCAAACGAAAAAACTTGCGTCGTTTGCTTTGCTCCGTTCGACGAAACGACGATTCCGTAAATTTCGTTAGTGTGCGAAGAATCTGCAGTTAGCGCGTATGCAAACGACCCCGCAAGTGGAAGTGGCACGATTTCTTGCGTTTGCGTGTCAACGTGGATTAGCGGAGAAGTCGGGTCGGTTGCTGCAGTTTTTGCAACGTAAAGGTCAGTCGGCGTTAAAAGAAGCGCGTCTTGTAAACCCGCGCCCGTGTAAAGCGTTTCGCGTTTACCCGAAAAATCGTAGCGGTTTACGGTCGTTCCAGATTCCACTGTCAAAATTTGGTCATCAAAAACGCGAAGCGATTGCAAAACGCCTTGCGGTGTAAAAATCGTGGTTTCGCTGTCCACTCCAACGCGCAAAACGCTTTTTCGAGTTCCTCGCGACCACAAAATCGCGTCCGTTCCATGCGACGCAACGTTTGTGCGCCCATTTGAATTTTGCGCAAACAAATCAATCGTGTCGTTTTCAATCGACGAGCGGAAAATCGAATCGGGAGTCAAAATAAAACAATCGTCTTCAACCGCCGAAACGTCCAACGCGATGTCGTATTGGTCGTCGGTAATCGGCTGCAAAACTTCCACGCGCTCCATCTCAAACGTGTCAAATTTATAGACGTTTCCGTTTTCAGTCCCTGCGTAAACGATTCCGTCAAAATACGTGGCGGACGTAATTTTGTCGCCGCTTTTTAGACCGCTGTACGTTCGCAATAGTTTCGGCTCGGATACGTTACGATTGTCTACTTTTCCCAAACTATACAATTTGAATTGACGATTTTCGTTGACGATGTAAAAAAGTTCGTTTTGTTTACTTGACGAATGTACGATAATCGCGTTTCCTGCGTTAAATCGTCCAACGGTTTTTCCCGACAATGCGTGAACGACAACGACGTTTCGACCTTTTGTTCCCGCAAGAAAAAGCGAATTTGCGAACATCGTGGAATCAGAAAGTCCCGATTCTACGTCAAATTTTGCTTTTTGATTCCCATTGTTCAAGTCATAATAAGAAATTGACCCTGCCATAGAATATGTTACAAGAGTTTTTTCGCTTTCTCCTGTGGCGGCATAAGAAAAATTCGCTATGTTATCCTTAATTTTACGCGGTTCAATTTTTCCAGAAGCGGAATTTATAATATAAATCGCGTTTTGCGCCGCAGTTCCAACGATTAAATGTGTGCCTTTTGCAGAAAACGAAAGACTTGTAATGCTTTCGTTAAAGCGAAACGCAAAACGCCGTCGCTGTTTTTGCCAATCCCAAACGCTTACGCGATTAAAAAGCGCGCCGTCCGTTTCGTAGACTGCAACGTCGTTGCCGTTTGGACTTTGCGCAATATTTTGAACGGAATATTCGCTGACTTGATAATGTTCTCCGAGGTTGTTTTCTTTCCATTTGATGAGGAATCCATCTTTTCCCGCGCTAAAAACATTCGTTCCGTTGTCCGTTTGTGTCGCCGAAATAATCGAAACCGATTTTAAATGCGCTCGATTCGATTCGTTTGCAAAAATCGGGAGCGAAAAAAGCAACGTTGCAAAATGCGCAATTTTTATGAGTTTCATTGCTTTCCTCCTAGAAAAAAGAGAATGTCGTTTGCCGTGGCAATCAAAAAAAGCGCGACTAGCAACGCTATTCCTGCGTATTGTGCAATTATTCGCGCCTTTCCTCGAATCTTAACGCGAAAAATCGCTTCTACAAGCGAAACCAAAATTAGCCAGCCGTCAAGCACGGGAAGCGGAAGAAGATTCATAACGCAAAGCGCGACGCTGATGTACGACAAAAACGTCAAAACTGGTGCAAATCCGTATTTTGTCATTGCGCCGAGTTCCGACGTGATTCTTGCAGGTCCGTTTATGCTTTCGGTCAACTTTGTTTCTGTGCGAAAAAGCGAAATAATCCCATCAACGTACAAAAAAATCATTTTGCCCGCGTCAAATGTGCCTTTTGCGATTGCGCGATGAACGGGGAGGGAGTCGGTCATTTTTTTTAGATTTGTAACGCCGATTTTTCCGTCGTCGGAAACGGCAACGTCAAAAAAAAGTTTTTCGCCGTTTCGTTCCACTTGAATTTTGACAGTTTTTCCCGCGTAATTTTGAACGATTTTTGAAATATCTGAAAAATCCAAAACGTCTTCGTTTTCGATTGAAACGATTTTGTCGCCAGCACAAAGTCCCGCTTTCTTCGCGTTCGATTCGATTTCCGTTGGAAAATCGATTTCCGCCGTCGCCGAATAATATGGATGCGGAAAAAGTGCGAGAACGGAAAGCATCAACGCGGCAAAAATCGCGTTTGCAAAAGGTCCTGCTGCTCCGATTATCGCGCGAAAAATCGCGCCACGTCCATAAAAAGAATCCGCGTCAATTTTTGTAAATTCAGCGTCTGCGTCCTGCTCGCCTTTCATTGCGCAATATCCGCCGAGGGGAATCGCGGAAATTCGCCAATCCGTTCCAAAAATCTCTTTATGAAGCAAAATTGGACCCATTCCAATCGAAAACGATTCGACTTTTACGCGACAAAGACGCGCCGCAAAAAAATGTCCTAATTCGTGTACAAAAACAAGAGCGCAAAGAAGCAGAAGCCCAAAAACGATGTTCACGATTTACCAGCGATTTTGGAAAAATAAGAGAGCGAAATTTCCCTCGCTGTTTTGTCGGCTTCCATTATGTCTGCGAGGTCGCGAACGTCGTCGTTCCATTTTTTCTGCGAAAGCGTAAATTCTACGCTGTCCGCAATTTTGTAAAACGGGATTTTTCCGTTGACAAAATATCCTACCGCAATTTCGTTTGCGGCATTAAACGCAATCGGCGCACTTTTTCCGATTTTTGCCGCGTTAAACGCAAAGCGCAACATCGGAAAATC
>CAJOEO010000161.1 GCA_905233535.1 uncultured Treponema sp. | reverse complement strand
ACAATCGCCATGCACGAAAATGCGTTTGCAAGCGAGGCAACAAAAGTTCGGCACGATTTTCTCGAACCGCCTACAAACGAACCGCCGTGAATGTAAAACATTATGCGATGTTTAGCATACATTTCGGGACGCAAAACGTCGCAAGGAATTTCATTGAATTTTTCTTCTTCGATTTCAACGTTATTTGGAAGAAAAAGCGCGGAAAATTCTTCGTCGATTTTTGCTCTAAAAGAATCCAATTCCATTTTTGGCGAATAACGAAGCACTTTTAACTTTTTTATTGCATTTTGTCGTTCTTTTGAATTGCCCATTCGCAAAATATAGCAAAATTTCGCCCGCTTTGCTATGCTGTAACAATGCCAATCAGGATTCAATCAGACCTTCCCGCGAGAAGCGTCTTGGAAAACGAAAATATTTTTGTTATGACGGAAAAACGTGCTTCCACGCAAGATATTCGTCCGCTCAAAATTGCAATAATCAATTTGATGCCCACAAAAGAAACAACGGAAACGCAACTTTTGCGCCTTTTGGGAAACACGCCGCTTCAAATCGACATTTCGCTAGTTCGCATGGAAAACCACGAATCGCGCCATACAAGCGAAGAGCATTTGGAGAGATTTTATATTCCATCGGGCGAGATTTTTAAGCACAAATACGACGGAATGATTATCACGGGTGCGCCCGTGGAACAAATGCCATTTGAAGACGTGGATTATTGGAACGAATTGTGCGACATTTTTGATTACGCGCGAGAAAACGTTTTTTCTACGCTTTGCATTTGTTGGGGTGCGCAAGCGGGGCTTTATCACAATTATGGAATCAAAAAAATTCCGTTAGAAAAAAAACTTTTTGGCGTTTTTGAAAATCATCGTTCGATTTCAAAAAACAAAATCGCCGACCCACTTTTACGCGGATTTGACGACGTTTTTCCAGTGCCAACTAGTCGCCACACGACCGTTTCAAAATCGCAGATTCAAAAAATCAGCGATTTGAAAATTCTCGCAGAAAATTCGACGGGCGAAGTTACACTTTGCAAAAGCGCGGACAACCGTTCGATATACATGATGGGGCATTTGGAATACGACACGGACACGCTCGCAAACGAGTATAAACGCGACAAGGCAAAAAATCTTCCAATCGAAATTCCTGCGCGATATTTTCCAAAAAATGACCCAACAATTTCGCCACCAAACACTTGGAGAAGCACGGCGCACTTGTTTTTTTCAAATTGGCTCAATTATTACGTTTATCAAGAAACGCCGTTTGACTACACAGAAGACAGTTGGTTTTACACGATTTAGACGACAAAAACTTGGCAACTTCGCAAAGTTTCTAGCGCGGCAAAATGCTTTTCTTTTGTTACGCCTGCGCAACAATTTTTGTCAATATAAATCGGGATTTCTGGAAGTTTTGCTTTAACGACAAGAGCGTTTGCCACTACACAAATATCTGTGCATAATCCGCAAAATTCCACGGAAATTTCTTCGGATTGTGCGATTTTTGAAAGTTTTTCTGCCAAATCAATCGACGCAAACGTGTTTTTGTCAAAAATGTTTTTTTCGTCGATTAACGCGGAAATTTCCGCGCGAAGAAGCCAGCCATTCGTTCCGCGAATACAATGGCGCACTGGCAAAATTTTTCCTTCTTGCGTCAAAAGATAATTTTCTTCGTGCGTGTCGCGGGTGGCAAAAACGTCTTCTTTTTTGTACGAACGGATTTTTTCCAAAACGTTCGGCAAAATCGAAACCGCCTCGGCAGTTCCAAGCGCACCGTCAATAAAATCGTTTTGCATATCAACAACAACGAGAATTTTTCGCATTTTTTCCTCCATTTTTTGGTGGATTTAATTCTATCATAATTTGCAAAGTAGCATTTTCAGTGGTATTCTTTTTAAGATTCATTTGAATCAAAATCTTCAACAAATGGGAGTCATCATGGACTTTGTAAAAGAACTTAGGGCAAAAGCAAAAGCGGCAGGAAAAACGATTGTTCTTTGCGAGGGCGAGGATAAACGCGTCGTCGAAGCGGCAAGCGTTATCGTAAAAGAAGGAATTGCAAAAATTATTCTTCTTGGCGAAAAAAGCGAAATCGAAAAATTCGGTTTTGATATGACGGGTGTGAACATTGTAAACCCAAAAGAAGACGCAAACGCGGACAAATACGCAGAACTTTTGTTCGAGGCGCGCAAAGGCAAACTCAACAGAAAAACGGGTCTTCCTGAATACGCGGACGTTGCGGCGGCAAAAGCGGCGGCTCTCAAAGATTACACGATGTATGGCGCGTTGATTTTGAAAGCGGGCGACGCTGACGGATTTGTTTCGGGTGCGTGCCATTCTACAGCGAACACACTTCGCCCAGGATTGCAGGTCATCAAAACCGCGCCTGGCGTTAGCACGGTTTCGTCTTGCTTTATCATGGTCGCTCCAGAAGGCGGAAACAAATATCTTCCTGAGGGAATTGCAGTTTTTGGCGACTGCGCAATCAATATCAATCCAGACGAAAATCAACTTGCTGACATTGCGATTGCGTCTGCGGACACTGCAAAAAGAATCGCGGGAATCGAACCGAGAATTGCTATGCTTTCGTTCTCAACAAAGGGAAGCGGCGCAGACCCCAAAGACGGAAACACGGTTGAGAAAGTTCAGCACGCAACGATTAAGGCAAAGGAAAAAGCACCGAATCTTGTTTTGGACGGAGAATTCCAGTTTGACGCGGCGATTGCTCCAGAAGTTGGCGAAATCAAAGCCCCAGGAAATCCTGTTGCTGGACACGCAAACACGTTCATTTTCCCGAACATCAACGCGGGAAACATCGGCTACAAAATCGCGGCGCGCATGGGCGGCTGGAAAGCGATTGGTCCTGTTTGCCAGGGTTTTGCAAAACCGCTCAACGACCTTAGTCGCGGTTGCAACGTTGAAGAAATCGTCGACACGGTTGCGGTAACCGCTTTGCAAGCATAAAAAAGGACGTTTTTCAAAAAGTCCCGCTTGTTTATGGGGCGGGATTTTTTTATAAATTTTGAATTTTTTTTAATTAAAAAAAATAATCCTATTTTAAGGAAATAAAATCAGAGTTGAAAAATCATCAATTTCAAAAAAACGTAGAAAAATTTGGTGGTGTTACGAAAGGTATGCTGGAAGAAGAAAAGTTTTATGATTAATGAAATACAAAGCAGAAATAAACGCTTTGAAATGATAAAACAACTTCT
>CAJOEO010000160.1:660-6039 GCA_905233535.1 uncultured Treponema sp. | reverse complement strand
CGAAAGACTAGAATATTCGATTTCAAAAATCAAAAAACAATGGTAGAATTTTAAGGAATCTTAAAATCAAAGAGTAGGGGATAGGAATGGAAGCAAAAAACGTTGGTGTAATTGGAGCGGGAGCCTGGGGTTCTGGGCTTGCTCAAGCACTTGCACGAGGTGGGCATCGTGTGCAAGTGTGGGCGCGTGAAGAAGATGTTGTTTTTGGAATTAACACGGAACACGAAAACAAGCGATATTTGCCAGGCTATCCGCTTTCAGAAAATCTTAGTGCGTCTACAAACATAAACGAGGTCGCTTCTAACAAAGAGTTTTTGATTCTTGCAAGTCCGTCGCTTTATCTTGAAGCGACCGCAAAACAAATCGTTGACGTGCAGTCGATAAAAGACGGAAATACGGTTATCGGCGTAATCACAAAAGGATTCATAGATTCTGCGGACGGACCAAAACTAATTCTTGAAATGCTAGAAAAAGTTTTTCCTGCCACTTATAGACATTCTCTTGTTTACATTTCGGGACCTAGCCACGCCGAAGAAGTCGCGCTTGGAAAATTAACAGGACTGATTGCCGCAAGCGAAAACCCGATGAATTCGATTAAATTCCGCGAACTTTTGCGCGTGCCAGGACTTATGGCGTATTCTAGCCTTGACGTTGTGGGCGTGCAGATTTGCGCGGCAACAAAAAACGTCATTGCTGTCGTTTACGGAAGTTTGGACGCGGTGAGTGAAAATTCTGATGTTTTTGGCGACAATTCAGAATCGCTTTTGTTGGCGGCGGGTTTGAACGAAATACAGCAAATCGGCTTTGCGATGGGAGCGACTCACGCGGAAACGTTTACGTCGATTGCGGGCGTTGGCGATTTGGACGTAACGTGTCGTTCAAAATACGGACGAAATCGACGTTTCGGTCAAGACATAATCAAAACCGACATTTTGGAACGATTTTCAAATCTTGACGATTTGATTTCGCGGATTTCCGAAGTTGGATATTTGTCTGAGGGCGCGGTTGCGTGCAAATTCGTTCATCAAATTGCACAAAAATACAATCTTAAACTCACGATTTGCGACGGACTTTACAAAATCTTGAACAAAGAAATCAAACCGATGGATTTTTTGCAGAAATTGCTTTCGCCAAAAGAATAGTGAAATCTAAAAAATCGAAAAAAGGAAAATAAAATGCTTGAAAAACTTACGAGTACGTTCAGCGACATTGTGCGAACGATTAGCGGAAAATCGACGATTACGGAAAAAAACGTAGAAGAAACCGTCGAGCAGATAAAAATGGCGTTGCTTGAAGCGGACGTAAATTTGCGCGTTGTTCGACGATTTGTGAACGCCACGATTGAAGAAGCGAAAGGCGAAAAAGTTTTGCGTGCCGTTGACCCAGGTCAGCAATTCGTCAAAATCGTTTACGACAGAATCGTTTCGATGCTCGGCGACAAAAAAGTCGATTTGCAATTAAAAGGACCAGACACGCAGTCGGTCGTTCTTTTGTTGGGTTTGCAAGGCGCGGGAAAAACGACGGCGGCGCACAAATTGGCGGCGCGGCTCAAAAAAGAAGGTCGTCGTCCGCTTCTTGTTGCGTGCGATTTGGTTAGACCTGCCGCAATCGAGCAGTTAAAGCAACTCGGCGAAAAAATCAACGTGGAAGTTTACGCGGAAGAAGACGCGAAAGACGCGGTAAAAGTTGCCCAAAACGCGCTGGTTCGTGCAAAAAAAGGCGGATTTGACACGGTGATTTTGGATAGTGCGGGTCGGCTTCAAATTGACGAAGCGATGATGAATGAACTCGTCGCGGTAAAAAAAGCGTTAAATCCCGTGGAGACGATTCTTGTTGCAGACGCAATGACTGGACAAAACGCCGTCGAAATCGCAAAAAGTTTTGATGAGCAGTTGGGCGTTACGGGCGTAATCCTCACGAAATTCGATTCTGATGCGCGTGGTGGTGCGGCTCTTTCGCTAAAAACGATTACGGGAAAACCGATTATTTTTATCGGTACGGGCGAAAAAACGGAAGATTTTGAGCCGTTTCGACCAGAACGAATTGCTAGTCGAATTCTTGGCATGGGCGACATCGTTTCGCTTGTGGAAAAAGCGCAAGAAACCGTGGACGCGCAAGAGGCGGCACGTCTTGAAAAGCGCATGGCAAAAGGCGATTTTACGCTGAACGATTTGCTCGAACAATACGAGCGCGTCGGAAAGATGGGTTCGATTTCTTCGATTATGGAGATGATTCCTGGACTTGCGGGAAAAATCGACGAAAGTAAAATCGATTTGAGCGCGATGAAACGACAAAAAGCCATAATTCTTTCGATGACAAAAAAAGAGCGGGCGAATCATTTGATAATCGGACCGTCGCGAAGAAAACGAATTGCGCGTGGAAGCGGAACGAGCGTTGCCGAAGTGAACAAACTTCTCAAACAATTTGAAAAAACAAAACTCATGATGAAAAAAATCACGCGAAGCAAAGGCTTAAAAGGTAAACTAATGGAAAAATTTGGTGGCTTAGGCTGAAAAAACAAAATCCCGCATTTTCGCGGGATTTTTTATTGATTTATCGAACGTCGTTGACTTTTATGCAAGAAACAACTTTTCCGTCTGCCGAATATCCTTTGTGAGGATTCGTCGAATCGATAAAACTCGTCATTCCAACATAATATGCGTAATAATGCGTTCCTTCGGGAAGTGGAATGTCCAATTCGTAGCGACCAGGCGCGACTTCTTTCATCGAATAAATCCAAGAATCCCAATTTGTAAATGAGCCACCCAGCCGAATATTTTGTCCAGGCTCAGAAAAACAAACAAAATGCGTCAATCCAGAATCCAACGTTTCCGTAATTGCGGGGTCTGCGCTCGGCATTTTTAATTGAGAAAGCAAAATTCCCTCGTTTTCATCAAAAATCGTGTTTGGATTATTTGGGTCAACCGTCCAAAGCCCGTTTATAACAAGCCTGTAAGACACTTGCATGATTTTTTTTGGTCGTGGCGTTATAAAAAACCACCAAGAATCCGTAACTTCGCCTTCAAAATCGCGCGTTTTATGAAGATTAAAATAATGAACGGTTTTGTAATTTTCATAATCGAATGCAATTCCAACCGAATGAGCGGATTTATCGGCAGTAAAAACCAAAAAATCCCCGCTGACGTGCGGTTCAGAAACGCCTTGGTGCTTTTGATTTTGGCGCGGCGTACGTCGTAAAAACAAACGCCAACGAATAAGTCAATGCAAGAATCAATCTTTTCATATATATTTTTATCGGAAACCTCTTAGAACAATATAAACCGAAATCGACTTGCATTCCATTCCTTTCTAAAGGCAAAGGCTCAGAATGCCGAAATAAAGATGAAATAACGTCTTTCGTTGTGGGAGCGAGGAAATGCCAGGATTAAAGCAGCTGGAAAAATTTAGCAACGACATAAAAGAAGTCGGGGACGAGGAGAAAATTCGTGCAGCACGAGGAGAAAAAGTATCCGTTGTGCCGTTACCACAAGGAGTCCCTGAAGATGATGATTCTGATGATTTTCTCTTGGGACTTCCAAAAACTTCCGAAAACGAGAGCAAAGTAGAGGAATCTCCAAAAGATGAGAGCGCGGAAGAGAGCGTTGATTTGGGACTCGATTCGCTTGAAAATAGCGGAATAAACATTGACGACATCGATGGATTTGGCGACGACGACTTGAATCTTGCAGATTCTTCAAGTTCAGAGCCTTCGATGGATTTTTCGGATTCGCCGATTGATTTGGGTTCGGACGGTTCAGAAGATTTTGGAGATTCCTTGAATCTTTCAAATGCGCCAAGTGAAGATTCATCGATTGACCCGTTTGGCATGGATTCTTTTGAAAACATTGAGCCTAAAAACGACGCGACTTCTTTTGATATGGACGAGTTTGCGGCAGAAACTCCGCCAGAAAGTAGCGACGATTCGTTTAACATGGACGATTTTTCTGCGCCCGCTGACAATTCAAACGAAAATTCCGAAATTCCAGAAAACTTTGGAGAATCAATCGACGCGGGCGAGGCTTTTGATTCGTCGGACGTGAATTTGGACGGAGTTGATTTTGATGCGGATTCTCCCAAAAAATCGGGCGGTTCGGCATCGATTGACGACGAATTCCCCGAAACGCACGTTGGTGGCGATGAAGACGATTTTCTTCTTTCCGACGATTTTGCGATTGAAGGCTACACCGACACGGATTCGGCGGGTTTTAAAAACACAGTCGATACGGTTGATTTTGCGTCTGCGAAAGATTCCGCTCCGCGTTCGTCGCTAACCGAAGAAGAATACTCGCAATTCCGCAAAAATCTTTTGTCTTATCCGCTAAATCTTCGCGTTGTAGTTGAGGACACAATTTCAAAAGACGGCGACACGGCGTTTAAAGACGATACCGTTTTTGAAATCATCGATATGGTTCTCAAAAAAACGTCTGTGCAGAAACTTGCCGCCTACATGGAAAAACTGCTCGACGTTCAGATTCAGATTCCGCGAGATTTCGAACACCGTACTTATGAACAGTATGAAGCATACAAGCAATCTTTTGAGTATCAATTAAAGAATAGAATCATTCCTGCGGCAATCATTGGGCTTATTCTTTTAATCGTGGGATTTGGACTTTTCAAGGCGGGAAAACATTTTGTTTACAAGCCTTTGATGGCGAATTCTTATTACAAAGAAGGTTACGCGCTTTTGGAAAACAACGAATATCCCGAAAGCGAAGAAAAATTCAAAAAAGGCGTGGAATATCGTCCAAACAAAAAATGGTTCTTTAAATACGCGCGCGGTTATAGAGAACATCATCAATTTGAACGCGCTGCAAAAATGTATCGCAATATTTTGGGGTATTTCAATTACGACAAAGAAGGCGGTTTGGAATACGCGAGAATGGAATTGTACGACCGTGCCGATTATGCGGAAGCCGAGCGGATTTTGCGCAGGTACGTTTTGGACAATCACATAAACGACCCAGACGGCGAACTTTTGCTTGGCGACGTGTTTTTGGAGTGGGCAGACGAAGACAAAGAAAAATACGAGGACGCTCTTAAATTTTACAGCGACCTTGAAACGCGATTCCCCAAAAGCAAACTTTATTCGTCGAGAATGTTGCGTTATTACATTCGCACCGACCAACTTCGCGAAGTTTTGGTTTACAAATCAAAGTTCTATCCAGGCAGAAAATCGCTTGGCGCGGAAGATTGGACGGAATTGTCGGGTTATTTACTAGATAAACTATACGGAACAATATCTCGTAATGATGAATACTTGCGTTCTTCAATCGAAGACGTTTTGAAAATGCTCGAATACGCGGTTCAATCTGACGTTTCAAATCCAGTGGCGCGATATAATTTGGCTCGATATTACATTCACAACGGCTACTACTATTA
>CAJOEO010000160.1:0-617 GCA_905233535.1 uncultured Treponema sp. | reverse complement strand
ACAAGAAAAACATTTACAAAGAAATCAATGCGTCGAGAATTCTTGGCGAATTGTACGTTGAATCGAGGGAATACGACGAGGCGCAAAAAGTCTTTACGCAAGGAATCAACCGCTACAACGAAGAGCAGTTGCGAACGGGACTTATTGGCGACGAAAACACGGGCAAACTTTTTGCTGACATGGGCGACATCGACTATTTCATCACGGGCGACATCGACAGTGCGCTTACAAATTACGAAACGGCACTTGAAACAAAGTCGGATACGCCGTCCATAAATTATCGCGTTGGCGCGATTCGATACAGCAAAAAAGATTACGCAAAAGCGTTTGCGTCATTTGTGAAAGTTTCCGAGGCGAAATCTAACGATTGCAATTTGCTCATTGCGCTTGGAAACGTGCTTGCTCTTCGTGGTGACAATTTTGCTGCGCAAAGTTATTACACCGACCTTTTGCGCCGACTTGACAGCGAACGGGCGTTACTTGGTACGCTAAAGCCTCAGGAAGATTTGGACGACAACTGGTTGGTAGATATGTATCTAAAAGTGAACAATAATCTTGGCGTTACGCTTTTTAGACTTGCAAAACAAACGGGAAACAGCAATTATAGTGCGCAAGCC
>CAJOEO010000159.1 GCA_905233535.1 uncultured Treponema sp. | reverse complement strand
CGACGATTTTGTTCCCGCAGAACCGAATAATTCCGCGTCGATTTCTTACGAAGAAAGCGATTCTCAAGATTTGCCAGAGGAAGAGCGATTTATTCCACATTCGCTTCCGCTTGAAGCAAACGACACGGCACTTTCTCGCGAGGAATCGCCCTCCGTTTCGTCAAACGTGGAAACGGCAAACGCAAAATTGTGGTTCGTTGCCGTTGACGCTGACGGCAGAATCGCCCGAAAACTCTGCACGCGCACAATTGTGCGTTCTACCGCGCCACTTACAAACAACATGAAATTGCTTCTTCAAGGTCCGTCCTCAGAAGAACTCGATTCTGGTTGTATGTCGCTGATTCCCGAAGGCACGCGCCTTTTGGACGCTCTCGTCAAAGATGGAGTCGCGTATTTGAATTTCAGTTCCGAGTTTGAAACAAATCGAATCGGCGTGGAAGGATATTTTGCGCAGTTGCAACAAGTAATTTACACGTCAACCGAATTCGCCACGGTGAACAGCGTTCAGATTTTAATCGACGGAAAAAAGAAAGACACTCTCGGCGACGGCGTTTGGATTGGCTCGCCACTTTCCCGCGCGAATTTCCAGTAAAAACAAAAAACGCGATAAAAAATGAAAATGCTACGATAAAAAAACGTGCTGGTTGAACAAAAAAAGCGGTGGTTGAGTTTCTCGAAACCACCGCTTTTTTTCGTCTTTGAAATTAATTTACCTTAAACGAATTAAAAATTCCGTCAAAATACGCCTTGTTTTTTGAATATGCGATTGCAGTTGTATTAAGTTCAAAAATCACCGTGCTGCCGTCGCTTGCCTTTTTTACAAGTTTGCGGTTCGTCTGAAATTCGCCAGAATCCGCGTCGTAAAACGTCTGCTTTATTTCCATCGAACCGTCGTTTTCGCGCTTTACGGAAAATTTCTGCAAATCGGGATACGATTTTTGCGAACCGAGCGTCATCATTCGCAAAAGACGATTTTCCGCGCCGTCGGGAATGTTCAAATTCGCCACGCTAACCATTGCCGCGTCGCCCAAAAGCCAAAGCATCGGCGTTTTCTGTTCCCATTGTTCGTCCAACGTCATCGAATACGGCAAATCCTCGCCGATTTCATTTTTGTTTTTGGAAAGTTTTTTGTTGAATTTAAATTTCTTTTCCTTTCCCTTTTTTGGAATCCCAGAAAAAGCCGTAAAACTCTCGTCGTCTGACGAGCGAAGTTTGCCCACAGTAATGGGTTCTAGCGCGGTCTTTCCGTCGCTTGTCGTAATCGAACGCAAATTCAACACGGGAAGAAGCGGGTCATACGTCAACTTTACGCGCCCGCCGAATTGTGCGTATTCGCCGCTAATTTCCGTGATTTCCGAAATGTCGCCCGCTTTTTGCCTTCGCGGGAAAAGTTCGTAAACAAAATCGTGGAGATAATTGATTATCGCCGTTTCGTCCTCGCTTCGCGGAAGTGGCGTAACTTTTTCGCCCGTAAATTCCACCACGCCCGTTTTTTCCGTGTCAATCGTTAGAAGAACGAGAAACGAAAGTTCGGGCTTTTTTTTAATTGCTGGTGCGTAATAACGCATACCGTATGTTGCTTCATCATAATAAATTAAGCCAATATACGATTCTCGCTCAAACGAATTGTCGCGCCAGTACACAAACTCGCCAGACGAATCGGGAATTGCGCTCGTAACGCCAGGAATCGCGTTCGCACTTAACGCCGCAAGTGCGAAAATTGTTGCCGCCGCGATTTTTTGTAAAATCTTCATATTTTCTTCCTTTTAATTGGATTTTGAACGCTGTTGCGAAAAGTATGTTAAGAATCGTTCGTTGAGCGAAGTCGAAACGAACATATTAACGAATTTTTCGCGCATTTTCCGAATCATCAACTTTGAATTTACCAGTTTTCGCAAGGCTTTAGCCTGAGAAAACTGACTGACCTGTGAGGAAATGACCGATTTCCGAACAGGTCTAATATCTTTAAGCATACTTTCGATAACGCCTCCAAAAAATTTCAGCCGTTCAAACGCGCGAGTTCCGCGCTCACAAAATCCGCCGCTTTTTTGGAAACTTCTTCAATCGGGACGAGTTGTGCCGTGTTTGAAGTGCGCGGCACAAATTCCACATTCGGCAGATTTTTTTCGCCGACCGTGATTCTAAGCGGAATTCCAATCAATTCCATATCCGCAAACTTCACGCCTGGACGCTCATTTCTGTCGTCAAGCAAAACTTCGATTCCGCGCGATTTCAATTCCTCGTAGATTTTGTCGGCGGCTTCTTTCATTTTTCCGTCGTAGCGAATCGGAACGACGCAAACTTGGAACGGCGCGAGCGTCATCGGCCAGATGATTCCTTTTTCGTCGTTATTCGCTTCGATTACGGACGCAAGCGTGCGGTCAACGCCGATTCCGTAGCAACCCATCGTGGGCGTTTGCGGTTTTCCGTCTTTTCCCAAAAACGAAACATTCATCGATTTCGTGTATTTTTGACCGAGTTTGAAAATGTGTCCGAGTTCGTTGCCTTTTGTGGAAGTGAATTTTTGACCGCAAAGAGGACACAAATCGCCCGCCTTGACCGTGCGAACATCGGCGCACAAAAACGGCGTAAAATCGCGGAGTGGCTCAACATTTTTTGTGTGAAATCCGTCTTTTCCGCTGCCACAAATCGCGTCGTGCATTTGTGCCGTCATTTTGCCGTTTTCTGTTGCAACCACAGAAAAATCCGCGATTATCGGCGCGCTCTGGCTGAACGGGCTTACAAATCCGTGTCCCGCGCCTGCAATTTGGCGGACTTCCTCGTCGTCTGCCAAAACAACTTCGCTTGCTTTTAGTGTGGAGGCAAGTTTCGCTTCGTTTACATCGAGGTCTGCGCGAATCAAAACGCACGCATACGAAACGGGATAAAAACTCCCCGATTTTTCTTCAACGCGATTCCATTTTTCCGCGCATTTCAAAGACGAATAATCGAGCGCGCTGTTTATAACGCGGTAAATCAACGCTTTGATGAACATTTTTGGCGATTCGTCGAAGAATTTTTCCATATCTTCGATTGAAAAAACATTCGGCGTTTCAACATCTTCCTTTTGAAGATTCGTTGCATCGTGCTTTTTGCCGTTTTTGTCTGTCGATTCGTCGGAGCGGCAGGCGGCTTTTTCAACATTCGCCGCGTATCCGCACGATTCGTTCGGGCAGATTATCAGCGTGTCGTCGCCAACAGGGCTTTCAACCATGAACTCTTCGCTTCCGCTTCCGCCCATTGCGCCAGAATCCGCGCGAACGGGAATGATTTTTAAGCCGAGACGCTTGAAAATGCGGAAGTACGCTTTTTCGTAAAGTTTGTACGATTCATCGAGAGAATCGTCGTCGGCGTTCATCGTGTAGCCGTCCGCCATAATAAATTCGCGGCCTCGCATTACGCCGTATCGCGGGCGGATTTCGTCGCGGTATTTCGTGTTGATTTGATAAAAATTCACAGGAAGCTGCTTGTAGCTCGTAAGCCCATCGCGGACGATTGCCGTGTACGCCTCTTCCGCCGTCGGAGAAACGACCATATCCTGCTCGCCGCGGTTTTTCGCCTTGAGCATTTGATTTCCCATCGTTTCCCATCTGCCAGATTCTTTCCAAATCTCGCCAGGAACAATTACAGTCGGCTTGAATTCAAGAGCGAGAGCGGTTTCGTTCCATTCTTCGCGGATAATTTCTTCAAGTTTTCTAAGCGAGCGAAGACCAATCGGAAGATAAGTATAAAGACCGTTTCCGAGTTTTCGCGTAATTCCCGCGCGGAGCATAAGTTTGTGGCTTTCAATGACCGCTTCAGAAGGAGCGTCTCTGAGCGTTGAAATATAATATTGTGAAGTTTTCATAATGAATAATTCTATCGAATTCTTTTTTGAAAATCGACATAACGCAAAATTCTTGGCGGAAAGAACAAAGGCGAAACCAAAATATTTTGAAGATTTTTTTGCAAAGCGTGGGAATTTACAAAAATAGTGCTACATTTTACATGGATTTTTGCATGGTTGAGAGTTATATTGTATTGTATCAATCATAATTTATGGAGGAGAAAAATTATGAAAACAGCAAAAAAAGTCGTTTCGATTCTTGCAATGATGACAGGAATTTGCGCCGCCGCGTTTTGCGACACGCTCAAAGCGGACGATTTGGCGGTTGGCGACATTAAATCTGGCAAAAAAGTTACCGTGAACGGATTTTCGGTTTGCGGCGCAGACAAAGGAATAAAAGTTGAAGACAAATCAACATCTCCGATTATGAACGGCGACACGGCGTACACAAAGCGCATTTCAACGAGAGGCTCGGACGGCTACATCGAATTTAAGGCGAAAGCGGGACAGAAAATTTCGGTTGTTGCAACGAGCGGCTCAAAAGACAAGGCTCGCGAAGTACTTGTTGTGAACGAAAAAGGAAAAACGCTTTTTAAAGCACCCGCGCCCGCCTGGAATATGGACAGCCCATCGTTTTCGCAAGGCTCGCTTGATGTTGCCGCGGACGGCGTTTATCGCGTAAAAGGCAAAGGCGGCGGAATCTACTTGTTTGAAATTTCCGTCGAGTAATTTTTTTGCAGATTCGGCTGTGTTTGCGGACATTTTTTTCATTCAAGATAGTTGAATTGAAAAACAAAAAGGGCAGATTTCTGCCCTTTTTTTTGTTGAAAATGTCAAATCTGAACAATCGGTCATTGCTGAATTTATTTCAGAATGACAGATTCGGTTGTTGAGTTTCGGCTTCGCTCGATAATCAAGCGGAGTCGAAACCACAAAAAACAACAAATTGTCATTTCGACTTCGCTCAATGACCAAATTTTTTGCAAAATGACGAATGTGCAAGTTCGGCAAAAATACAAAAATTGAAAAAACAGACAAAGCCGCGTTTGCCTTGCTTTTATGTAAAATTAGAAATGCAACTGTCCAGGATTGCCAGACTTGCCAGGGGCGCCTGGGGCACCATCATGGTCTCCAGGAGAGCCAGATGTGCCGAATGTTGCGCAAATATTTGTTCTGTCTCCAGCCTCACCGCGAGAGCCACCTAAACCGCGTCCGCCCCATCCTCCGCCAGTTCCTGCTGTTAGCTCTATCCCTGCTCCTGAATAAGAACCATATATCGCATTGCCGCCGTTTCCACCGTTGCCGCTGCCGCA
>CAJOEO010000158.1 GCA_905233535.1 uncultured Treponema sp. | reverse complement strand
AATAAATTCAAATGGCTGTCAAAGTGCTGGAAGTGAAATGACAGGAAGCGCGATTTATATCGGTGGCGGTTCTTCTGTTGAAATGAGCGGGGGAGAAATAAAAAATAACACTGGAACTAACAGCGTATCTGCCGTGTGCGTAATAAGAACTGATAGCACATTCAAAATGTCGGGCGGAGAAATCAGCGGAAACAAATCAAAAGGAACTGAAAATGTAATGCCGTTAGGCGCGGGCGTGTACAACGTAGGCACTTTTGAAATGTCTGGTGGCACAATTAGCAAGAATGAAACAAACAAAGACGGTGGCGGCGTGTATAACGCAGGCACATTCACTATGACAGGTGGCTTAATCAGCGAGAATATTGCCACAGGAAACGGCGGCGGAGTTTACAGCAAAGGCACATTTACGATGAAGAGCGGCGGAGAAATCAGCGGAAATATGGCGAAGTGGGGAGGCGGCGTGTATGTTGCCAATGATAGCGAATTCACAAGTAATGGAAAAATTGAAGGGAATACGGCAGATATTGGCGGTGGCGTTTATGTTGCTGGCTCATTCAAAATGAGCGAATCTGATTCTTCTTATATTATCAATAATACTACTATCAACAATGATTCGACGAGCAGCGATTCTTTTGGCGGTGGAGTATATATTGCAGATTCAGGCACATTTGAAATGAGTGGCGGAATGATTAACAGTAATTCTTCTGCTTCAAGTGGCGAGGGCGTGTATGTTGGAGGTACATTCAAAATTTCTGGCACTGCAAGCATAGACAGCGCGAATCTTGTATTTTTGGAGGACGGTAAAACAATAGAAATTTCAGGAGAAATTTCGGTATCTCCACCTGTTGCAACTATTGATGTTGACCCATATACAGAAGACAGGCAGATTTTGGACAATAACGAGAATGTTTGGAATTATGATAAATTTGAAATGTTCGATTCAGAAAATTGGACGATAAACAGCGATGGCAAACTCAAAAAAAAAACTGAACTGACTTTTGACAGCAGTTCGTTGTCTGTTTCAGAAATTGCAAGCAATATTGCAGCCTTAAAAGACAAAGTAAGCTCCTCAACCCCTGTAACAATCAAACTTGGAAGCAATATTTCTGCAGATGATTTAAAAACTATAGTAGGTGCGTTTAATAATATATCGTGTTCTGCAACCTTTGATTTAACGGATTGCACATCTTTGACATCAATAACGAGTATGTTTAACAGCAAGCAGTGGCTAACGGCAATAAAATTGCCTTCTTCGATAACTTTAATCGAATCGGGCGCGTTCGGTAATTGCAACAGCCTGAAAAGCGTAACATTTCCGCCTGACAGCAAACTTGAAACGATTGGACCTAGTGCGTTTTTTCAGTGTACCGCTTTGGAATCAATCACATTTCCATCATCTTTAAAAGAAATCGCAAGCGGAGCGTTTAAAAATTGCAGCAACCTTTCGACTGTTAAATTTGAAGAAAATTGTGCGCTTACAACGATTGGAAATTCTGCATTTAAATCAACAAATCTTCAATCCATAGAATTTCCAAGCGCATTGCAAAAGATTAATACTTATGCGTTTCAGGGAAGTCAGTTGACTTCGGCGGTTTTCGGCGATTCATCGACTTGGAAAATTACATCTGGAAGCACCGAAAAAGTTTCCGCATACGATGTAACGCAGTCAGCGAGCGCGAACGCGGACGCTTTAAAGAATGCTGACGGCGACAGCTACGCCGATTGCCTTTGGACAAAAAACTGACCGCGGAGAAGAAAATAATGAGTTACGCAAATTTTGACAAAATCGCGGTTTTGGCATTAAACTAAAACAAATCGGGAGCGTTCCTGCCCAAAGTGGAAAACTTAAACTGGGTACGCTCCGACCCCAACTGGAGAACTTAAACGGCGGCTTTAAGCCGCTTTTTTGTTGAAAAATGGACGAAGAAAATATTTTTTTCACGGTGAGCGATTCTTATATCGAATATTTATTGAAGATTGAGAATCGCGTAATGCAAAATAAGAAAAATGTGCGGACTTATCATAGAAAATATGTTGGAATTCTAACAGAATTGAAATGTTTTAAGTATTTTGTTTCTATGTCATCTTAAAAAATGATTTTAAAAACGGCAAAAAATTTGTACGAAAAAAAATGCAATTCAAATGAAGACGATTTTCCGCTTGGGCGTATAGTCGTTGATTTTAAGAAACTCGAAGATTCCTGCAAAAAATACAACGTCGCTTGACTTTCCCTGTTTCCCCTTGATTGCGGGCGGTGGAAAATGGTATTCTGTTCGCTATATTTTCAAAAATTAAGGGGAATTAAATGTCGTTTGTTCCATTGCTACAAACCGCAGATGCGACTAGTAGTCAAAGTATGTTGTTTTCTGTTCTTCCACTCGTCGCGCTTGTTGCGATTTTTTGGATTTTTATTATTAGGCCGCAGAACAAAAAGCAAAAAGAAGCCGAAAAAATGCGCGATTCTGTTCAAAAAGGCGATAAAATCGTAACGATTGGCGGTGTTCATGGAACAATTTCCGCAGTTCGCGAAAAGACGATTGTTATCAAAGTTGAAGATGGTGCAAAAATCGAATTTGACCGTTCGGCTATCGCTTCTGTTATGAAAAAAGGCGAAATTTCAGCAAAAGAATCCAAAGAATCTAAAGAATCGAATGATTCTAAAGATTCTAAAGATTCTAAAGATTCTAAATCTGAGAACTCGGAAGAATCTACTGAAGTTTCAAAGTAAAAATCAAAAAATACCGTAAGGGGTTTTAACAACCATGAATAAACGAAGTCGTTTTGCCATAATTTTGGCGGTACTAGCGTTGTGTTTTTGGTTTTTGTGGCCGTCAATTAGTTGGTACGCTCGTACTCCAAAAGACCAGCAAAGTCTTGCGCTCGGCTCGCTTGAAAAAATCAAAGATTACACGATGTTGAAAGCGGAAGAAGACGTTGAAAAATTGATTTCGCTTGCAGAAAGCGGAAACGAAACTTTGCCAGCAGAATTTTCTTATCTTGAAAAAATCGCTCGTGCGAATTACAAAGAACTTTCTTCGATGTACAAAAAACTCGGGCAAACAATCGACATTCCGTCGGAAATGACGGTTAGCGCGGTTTTGAATTCGTTTAACGGAAAATTCGACCCGCGCGGAGAATTGAAAAGCGTGATTGAATCTCGTTATCGCGACCCGATTTTGGAAGCAAAAAGGCGATACGAAAATTCGGTAAAACTCGGTCTTGATTTGAGCGCGGCGCAATTTAAGAAAGATGCAAGGGCGCAAGCGATTGAAACGCTCACAAGCCGAATCGATAAATTCGGTTTGACTTCTCCTGTAATTAGACAACAGGGCGAAGACAGAATCTACATTGAAATTCCTGGTGCGGCAGATAGTTCGAGCGTGAATTCGATTATCATGGGCAAAGGAATTTTGAATTTCCGCCTTGTTGACGAAGAGCAGACGGTGAAATTTCGTTCAGCATATAACGCAAATCCCGCGGGAATGTTTACGGCGGACGGCAAACTTTCTGACCCTTCCGTTATCGCGGACGATTGCGAAGTTTTGGGATATTACAAAAAAGACGATTACGGACTTGACGAGCGAATCGATTATCTCGTCGTTAAAAAAGAAATCGCGCTGGAAGGAAAACACGTTACAAGTGCGCGTGTTAGTGCCGACCAAACAAAAGGTCAACCCGTTGTAAGTTTTAGCCTTGATAGCGAAGGTTCTGACAAGTTTGCGGAGTTTACGGGCGCGAACGTTGGAAAACGTCTTGCAATCGTGAGCGACAATAAAATCAAAAGTGCCGCTTCGATTAACGAGAGAATCGCGGGACAAGTTCAGATTTCTTTTGCAAACCGCTTGGTTGGAAGTTCCGCTTGAAGTTGAAAGTCAGCAAGTTGTTGGCGCGTCGCTTGGAGAGCAGGCGATTCATCAAGGAATGACCGCGCTTTTGGTTGGCTTGATTGCGGTTTTCGTTTTCATGCTTTTGTTCTATCTTGGCGCGGGCTTGAACGCGGTTGTGGCGCAAATCTTGAATATGTACATCATGTTTGCAGTTTTGAGCGCGTTCAATTATACGCTAACGCTTTCGTCGATTGCTGGTATGATTTTGACAGTTGGAATGAGCGTTGACGCAAACGTAATTATTTTTGAACGAATCAAAGAAGAACTTTCCGTTGGAAAAAGCCGAGCCGCCGCAATTTCTGCGGGTTTTGACAATGCGTTTTGGGCGATTATGGACTCGAACATTACGACGTTCATTGCAGCGTCTTTCCTTTCTCAGTTGGGAACGGGGTCGATTCAAGGTTTTGCGGTTTCGCTCGCGATTGGCGTTGTTTCGTCCGTGTTTACCGCGCTTTTTGTATCTCGACTCATGTTCGATTTCCAAACGGACGTGGTTCACAAGAAAAACATGAGCATCAGTTGGAGGCTAAAGTAAATGGCAGCCAAAAAAGTTTACAATTTCAGCAAATTCTTTATTCCCGCGGTGATTCTTAGCGCGTTGTTGATTTTGAGCGGCGTGATTTCGGTTTGCGTTCGGGGCGTGAATTTTGGACTTGATTTTAGACCAGGTTTAATTGAAGAAATCCGCGTTTCTGAAAAAGTTGCAGAAATCACTTATAACGGAAGCGCGACGATAAACTTGGACGCTTCGAGCGCGGACAAACTCACGATTATTGTAAGCGGAATCGGCGCAGACAACCGAACGATTGCTATTCCTTACGAAAACGGAGAAAACGTTTCAAAAATCTGCGAAAAACTTTCAGAAATCGAAGGAATTTCGGCAAAAGTTTTGAAAGACAGCACGATTTCAGATTCTGGACTTTTTGTGAGTAGCGAAGTTTCTACGGCACTTTCGCCGTTGCCACTTTCGCTTTTCGTTTCAGATTTACAAAGCACGGTTACGTCGGACGACGTTCGCGGTGCATTGGCGGAATTTCAAAGCGTTGACGTAAAATCCGTTGGAAGCGAAAACGAACGAAGTTTTCAAGTTCGACTTGGCGTTTCTGACAGCGAAGCGGCAAAAGTTTTGCAGTCTGGCGTTTCCGCCGCGATTTCAAATGCGTTCAACAAAAACGGAAAAGAAATCGTCGTTGTAAAATCGGATTTTATGAGTCCTCAGTTTTCAAGTTCACTAATCACGGGTTCGATTTGGCTTGTTCTTGCGACGCTCGTTTTGATTTTCATTTACGCGACCGTTCGATTTAAGTGGGATTTTGCGCTTGCGTCGGTAATAGCGATTATTCACGACGCTCTAATCATGGTTTCGTTTATTAGTTGGAGTCAAATGGAATTCAGCACGACTACGCTTGCGGCAATTCTTACTATAATTGGGTATTCTATAAATGCAACAGTTGTTATTTTGGACCGCGTAAGAAGCGACCTTCGCACAGTTGAAGCAAAATCGTTTGTTGACGTTCTAAATTCCGCTCTCAGTGCGACGCTTGGACGTTCTATAATAACGACAATTACAACGTTGTTTGCGGTTCTTGCGTTGTATTTCTTTACGGTGGGCGCGATTCACGACTTTTCGCTCGCGCTAACAGTGGGCTTGATAAGCGGTTGTTATTCGTCGATTTTTATTGCAGGGGCGTTTATTTCAAGAACAAGACGCAATTTCTCGTTTGTAGCCGCTCCCGTAAAAAATCCGAACATCGTACAATTTAAACCACAGGATTAAATCTGCTCGTCGAAATTATAGACGCTCGCCTTTGCGCGGGCGATTTTTTTGTAAAGGAGAAAAAAATGGAGATTATTCGCGCTGATATTTTGGGATTTTGTTCAGGCGTGCGTCGTGCGGTAAACACCGCCGAAGTTGCGTTGAGTTCAAACGAAATTGGACAAGTTTGGTCGTTAGGACCTCTTATTCACAATCCGACCGTTTTGGATAATTTGGAAGAACGCGGACTTAAAATCATGCAAGAAGACGACAGAGTTTCCGCGCTTGACACCGTGATTATTCGTGCGCACGGAATTCCTCCAAAAATCGCGCGGAATTTTCGCGAAACGGCGGGGCAATTAATCGACGCAACGTGTCCGCTTGTAATGCAAAGCCAAAAACGCGCAAGCGAATACGCTCGTCGCGGCTATTCGATTATTTTTGCAGGCGACAAAGGACATGGCGAAGTCGTTGGAATCGAAGGATTTGCGCACGAAGGCGCGGATAAATATCACAAACCAACGTATTTTTACGTTGTAAAAAATGCCGAAGAACTCGTTGCTCTGTACAATTCAGACGAACTCGACAAATCCAGAAAAGCGGTTCTTTTGAGCCAAACGACATTTTCGCCGACCGTTTTTGAAGAAATCAGACAAGAATTTGTAAAATTGTTTTGGTATGCAAAAGTCGTTTGTTCGATTTGCCCAGCAACTACAGAACGACAAAACGCGCTTGAAAAACTTTGCAAAGAGGTTGACGGCGTTCTTGTCATTGGCAGAAAAACAAGCGCGAACACAAACCGACTTTTTGCGACCGCGGTGGAACATTGCAAAAACGCCGCGTTAATCGAATCTGCAAAAGAAATCCCCGACGATTTTAGAAA
>CAJOEO010000157.1 GCA_905233535.1 uncultured Treponema sp. | reverse complement strand
TCGTCGGTTACGTCTTCGGCTTTATCGTTTGCGTCTTCGATTTCGCCAAGATTGCCAGCGAGATTTGAAAGTTCATCGCCTGAAAGGGCGGTTTCGTCGGAATCGAAATCTTCGCCAGCGTTTTCGTTTTCTGTTTCTTCTGCGTCAAAATCGGGGAGTTCAAGTTCGTCGGTTACGTCGTCGGCTTCATCGTTTGCGTCTTCGATTTCGCCAAGATTTCCCGCGAGATTTGAAAGTTCGTCGCCTGAAAGCGCGGTTTCGTCGGAATCAAAATCTTCGCCAGCGTCTGCGGAATCTGTCGCGTCCGTATCTAACGATTTTGTATCAAAGTCTGAAATGTCGAATTCTGAAAGCGGAACTTCTTCCGCGTTTACGTCCTCTTTTGTGGGGAGGTCTTTTATTGTCATGTCGGAATCGGAAAATTTTGTGGCCGATTTTTTTGCGGGGGGCAGAGTGGGCAGCGAAACTGATGTGTTTTTTGTTGTTCCTGTTTCTTTATCAACGATTTTTGCAGAAAGTTCGCCGTTTTCGTCGAGCGCGATTGAAAGGCGCAAACTGGGTTCGCCGTTTGGGTGCGCTTTTAGATTTGGAACTGTAAGCGTGTCAACGAATTGAGCGTTTTCGCCTGTACCGTCGTCGCTTCGGTAAAGGTCAACGTGAACTTCATCTTGATTGTCTTTTGCTGTGGTAACTTCGAGTTCTCGTTTTGTTGGCTCTCCCTCTTCAAGAATCGGGTAGAAAGACCCATCTGCAAGTTTTATTCCGATTGTTGCCATAATATTCCCCAAAAATTTGACTTGTTTCGATTATCGGCATTTTTGCGCGTAAAGCAAATGCGACGGTCGGAAAAATCCAGCCGTCGCATTCAAATTTGAAGACTTTTTATGAAAATTTGACGTTTGTTATTTTTATTTCACGTCGTCGTAATCCGTAGCCGCGGGCGTTGCCGTGATGTCTGCGGTTTGTGCCGTGCCTGCGCCATAAGTATAGGCATATTCGCTAATTGACGAAAGTTCGTTTACTGTCGTTCCGAATTTGTCCGCAACTAGATAAACCATAGATTTTGAAATGTTGCCTGTTGAATCATATTTGTAGATTTCACGAACTGACAACTTGTTTTCTGAATTGTATGTTTGTTTTTCTGTAACCGCGTAAGAAGCGTCAAATCGGTACACGATTCTGCGGATTTGATGACCACTTTTGTTTGAATAAACGACTTCCGAAAGTTTGCCCGCGTCGTTGTAAGTGTAAGCGATTTTTTGTTCCAAAGCACCGTCTTCGCTATAAAGTGCAACTTCGGTTTTTCGAGCCTTGTCGTCGAGTTTTGTGATTGAACGGCTCAAAAGCGCGCCGTCCGCGTTGTAAAGCGATTCTTCGACGTTTCTTCCGTTGTATTTCCAAATCGTACGATTCATCAAAATATCGCTTGCATTAAATTCGCTTTCATCGATTTTATTTCCGTTTTCGTCGTATTCCGCGGAAATTTTCCAACTCACTTTTCCTTCGCTGTCCGTGCAAATCGTTTGCGCAAGTCTGCCAGCCGCGCTGTATCCATAAGTGATTTTGTCAACAACGGAATCGCGCGTCGTCAATTCTGTTGCAATCGCTTCTTTTCCAGAAGCGTCGTATTCGTGAACGAATTTCGCTTTTGGCGAACGATAATAGTCGCCGAATTTTTGCGTAATCGTGTAATCGGTTTTTGTGTACGCGCCAACTTGTCCTGTCAATTCAAGTGATGATTCTGGGTCAAATGCAAATGCGTTCGTCGTGATAAACGCAGCAACTGTGGCAAGAATAATCTTTTTGGTATTCTTCATTTAATTCCTCCAATTTCAAAACGCCCTAATTTTACTTTTCGGCGGACGCTTTTTCTATTATCGGCAGAATCTTTGTTTACGTCTATGTCGATTTAATTTTCTTGATTTTCATTCCCGAATTTTTGCGTGTTTGATATATTTTTTGTATGGAAAATTTTGATTTTTTGACTTTTGACGACGTTTCGTTCGTTTATCCTGCGGTTGAGGGCGATATTGATTCTGACGGAAATCAAATTGAACCGTCGCCCGTTTTTGAGCATTTTTCTGCAAATCTTCCGCGCGGATTTGTGAGTTTGGTTGGGCAGAACGGTTGCGGAAAAAGCACGCTTCTTCTTTTGGCTTCTGGCAGAATTGAGCCAACGGCGGGGAGCGTTTCGCTTTTGGGGCAACGGCTTTTTGGCATGGACGAGAATCAAAAAAATCTTCTTGCGACCGTGATTTATCAAAACATGGAATTTGAAAGCGAAGATTTGGTTGAGAATCTTCTTTCTTTTGTTTACGAAAACGGAAAATTTGGCGCAAAGTCGAACGCGATTTTAAAAGACGGCGACCTTTTGGACGAAGTTTTGGACGTTTTTGAACTTGAGAATTTAAAAAATCATTCGTTGACGCATTTGAGCAAAGGCGAGATTCAGCGCGTTCTTCTTGCGTTTTCGATTCTTTACGGCAGCGACAGCATTTTTATGGACGAGCCGATGTTTGCAATGGAAGAGCGACAAAAAGAAATCGCTCTCGACTACATTCAAAAAATGGTTCACAAAACAGGGCGAACCGTTTACATTGCAATGCACGAACTCGATTTGACTCGAAAATTCGCCGATTACGTTTTGTTGATTCGCACCGACCGAAGTATGATTTTAGGAAGCGCGGACGAAGTTTTGACTGACGACGAACTTGAAAAAGCCTACGGAATTCCCGCATCAATGCTCAAAAAAAAGGAAGATTTGACCCGCGAACAATTAAAAAACGAATCGGATTTTCTTTCAAAAAATTAAAAAATCTCGTCTAAAAATGGCGGTTTCAGAATCAAAACCGCCGTTTTTATTTACTGTGATATAACGTTTGTGCTATGAGATTGGGGAATGGAAAAACTTTGGTTCTAACCTGCGTTATCCGTATGTTGACAGTATAAAAGGCGAAAAATACAAAGGTTTAATCAATGTTTTCAGAATTTTTTAAGTAATTATGGACGATTTTGATAAACTTTTGGAGAAAATGATGAAAAACGAAGAGTTTAAAAAAGAATACGATTGCCCGAAAAAAAATGTCATTCTGAAAAAAATCGGAATGACATTTTTTTAGATTCAATCAGTCGGGCATTTTTTTGTAGTGGTCGAATTTTTGCAAGATTGCGTCTTCGGGCATTTTGTCCAAAAGCGAAACGATTATCGCGGCAAAAAGTCCGATTAAAAATCCTGGCAAAAGTTCGTAAACGCCCAAAATCGGCGCGGTTTCAAAAATCGATTTTGATGATGCAGGCGATA
>CAJOEO010000156.1:602-3924 GCA_905233535.1 uncultured Treponema sp. | reverse complement strand
TTTCCGCCAAAAAAAGAAGAAAAATCTGAATAAAAATCGAAAAAATTTATCCTTTTTTTGAGTTTGTTCGTATAAATAAGTGAGGTGAAAATATGAACGACAAAAAACTTAAACAATTATTCGATTTCCAGAAGTTTGAGAAGAATGCTTCTCTTGGGTTTGCGATTCAAAGTGCGCAAAATTACATCAACTCTCTTAAAAATCAAGGTTTTATGGAACTTGACGAAAGCGAGTTGGATTTTGTAAACGCGGCAGGACCTGTTAGCGGAAACGTTCGCGGCATGGTTTCTGATAAACAATTGCTTTAATTTGACGACAGAACGAAGTCGAAAAACGGCTTCGTTCAATCGTTGTATTTGCATACGTTTTTAACGTTGCTAAAATAACGAAATGACACAAAAAGAAAAAGACAGCATTTATCGTCAGTATAGTAAAAAAGTTTTTTACTATTTTCTCGGCAAGGGCGTAAACGAAACCGACGCAGAAGATTTGTCGGCGGTCGTCTTTGTAAAATTTTACGAAAAAGCGGCAGATTTTGACCCATCGAAGGCTTCTCCGTCAACTTTGATTTATAGAATTAGCCAAAATACGCTCATCGATTTTTTTAGAACAAGAAAACAACTCGACGAAATAGATGAAGAAACGACGTACACAGACACGTCGTTTGATTCCGTTTTAAACGAAGAAACTCTTACAGAACTAGGTCGTGCGCTTATGAGTTTGGACGACCGTTCGCGCGCGCTTGTTGTGCTTGTTTATTATGAAAGCAAAACATTAAAAGAAGCGGCGGAAATACTTAAAATGAGTTACAGCAACGCTAAAATTGTAATGAAAAAGGCTCTAACAAATTTAAAGGATTTTCTTGAATAATTATGCAAAAATCGTTTACTCTTTTTGCATTTGTCGCGTTTTTGGGCGTGATTTCTTGCACAAAAAATCAAAAATCTCAAGAAACGAAAGATTCGCCAGAACTTACTTTTGGAGAATTTGAAAAAATTACAAAAAGTGTGAATTTTTCGGCAAAAGATTTTCCGAACGAAAAAAAATGGAATGGAAATCATGCAAAACCGATTTTTGATACGGATTCAAAGAAAAATTATCGAACTCTAATTTTGCAAGAATCGAACGCAGAACCAAATTTCAATGGAATTTATCGGATAATAGAATTTAGCGCGGGTTCAAGTTGGCACGGATTTTTCGTTTTGAATTTGGAAACTGGCGAAATTTCTGAAGGTGTTTTCCACGAACTTTCTTTGGAATATTCTGTTGATAGCGCGCTTATCGTTGTTGATAGCGCGAAAGACGTTTTGGAATATTGGAGCGGTTCAAAAACCGTTCCTGCGCGTGCGATGACGCGCTATCTTTTATACAAAGAAAATGCGTTTGTTCAACTTGCAAAAACTTACGGAGAAATCGAATGACGAATATTTTTAATACCGTTGCAGAACTCTGTTCTTTTATTATTTCATCATGTACGGAAGATTTTTTTGTAAAGTATAGTTGTATTTCGTTTTCCGAAAAAATGCGAAACAATGAAATTGTTTCAAGTCGAATAAGCGAACTTTTTGACGGAAAAAACGTAAAACAACTTTCAGATTCAGATGAAACTCCTGCATTTTTTTCAAAATTGAACGATTTGTCTTTGGAATTGCGTCAAAAAAAAGATTATTTTGCAATAACGGGTTTGATTCAAAAACTCGACGAGGCTTTACAATCTGAACTTTTGCGAAAAATCGAGTCATTTCAAAAAGACGATTTTTCCGTGGTTTTGAACAACAATCGCGAATCTACGGGTGTTGGACTTTTGCCGCGTTGTTCGTGCATTTGGGAACGAAAACATCGACTTTCGCACAGTTACAATCGCTTGGACAATTTTTTGTTCAATATGCTTTTGATGGAAAATTCCATTCTTGGCGAACTAATCGACAAACATTTTTTTCTAAAAAAAGAACTTTTCCCGAATTTTTGGGAAAGACGATTTTTAAAAATCGCGGCGACTCCGCTTAGACTTGAACGCGGATTTGACGTTTTACCTTACTCGGCAGACAAAGTTCAATATTTCAAAATTGCGTACAAAGAGGAAGATTTTGAAACCGAAAACGATTTAATTTGGAGCAAAATTTTAGCGGCATCAAAAGAAAAATGCGACATTTTAGTTTTCCCAGAAATGCTCGGAAATCCAAAAATGGTGGATTTTGTTTCAAAAAAATTGCGCGACCTTCCAAAAAACGAGCGCGATTCGCTTCCGT
Source organism: uncultured Treponema sp. (assembly GCA_905233535.1). Lineage (GTDB taxonomy): Bacteria > Spirochaetota > Spirochaetia > Treponematales > Treponemataceae > Treponema_D. Next base: position 1,675 of record CAJOEO010000156.1, on the reverse strand, counting down.
CGCTTTTGATTTTGCCGTCGTTTTGGGAAAAAAAAGGAAACACCGTAACAATTTTTGACAAATTCGGCAACATCGTATGCACGCAAAGCAAACAAAATCCGTTCCGCGTGGAGCATGGCGGGGTGGGGTATCTTGAAGGAATTACGTCTAGTCTTGTCGTAAACATTTTTCATTTTGAAGGAATTGGGCGCATGGCGATTTTGATTTGCAAAGATTTTTTGACAACAAAATATCTTGAACAACTTATGCGCTGTTTTAAACTTACGCTGATTATTGTTCCGTCTTTTTCAACTGGGTCTTACGATTTTAGACAATCTTCAGATTTATGTGCGCACGACGATTGCAACGTCGTTTGGATAAACACTTGCGCTGCTCTTGAAAAAGGCAAAGAATCGAATTTTGAGACAATCGGCTACGTTCGCAAACGAATCAGTAGAACGGACGACGAAGCGCAAAAACTTTGCAAAATGCCGATTTGTTCGGGTGCGTTTATTGGAAAATGTGAACATAATTGTATATATTATGAAAATATTTATGGAATATAGCGAAAAAAAAACATTATGAAATTCAAATCGATTACTAAAATTCTTGAAGGAAAATTTATTACGCGCTATAATCTCGAATACGAAACGGCGAGCGGACGAAAAAAATCTTACGAAATGATTAGTCGTAAGAAAGACCTTTCGACTTTTGACGAATTGCACGATGGGCGCGTTGACGCAGTTGTAATGATAATGCACGACCCAACTGGCGAAAAAATCCTTTTGAGTCGCGAATTTAGAATGGCGGTGGGGGAATGGGTTTACAATTTTCCAGCGGGACTAATAGACCGCGGAGAAGACGCGGCGAGTGCGGCAGAGCGCGAACTTCGGGAAGAAACAGGTTTGCACCTTGACCACATCGACGACATTTGGCTTGAAAGTTATTCTGCCGTCGGTTTTTCAAACGAAAAAAACATCGTCATTACAGGAAATGCGTCGGGCGAAATTCGTCCAAGCGATTCCGAACTCGAAGAAATCGAAGCGTTTTGGTACACAAAAGCGGAAATTCGCGCACTTTTAAAAATCGCACGT
>CAJOEO010000156.1:0-576 GCA_905233535.1 uncultured Treponema sp. | reverse complement strand
GCACGAACACAAGCGTATTGTAAACTTTGGAGCAAAATTTAAGGAGAAATAAATGGAAATCTTTACGACACAGGCTCGCCTTGAAAATCTTGATTCGGTGAACGATTTTATTCATGCGCAGTTGGAATCTTTTTCGATTCCTGTAAAAACGTTGAATATGCTTGACCTTGCAGTTGAAGAATTGTATGCAAATATTTGTCATTATGCATATCCTCCGATTACTGGAATTGTGGAAATCGCAAGCGAAGTTACGGAAAATCCGCTCAAAATAAAAATTCGATTTTCGGACGAGGGAATTCCATTTGACCCGCTCAAAAGAGAAGACCCCGACATCACAGCGACGGCGGAAAATCGCAAAGTCGGTGGACTTGGAATTTTTCTTACAAAAAAAACCATGGATAGCGTGGTTTACAAACACGAAGACGGAAAAAATATTCTCACAATCGAAAAAACGCTTCTTGAGGGAAAAGCATGAGGAAACGGCTTCCGATTCTTACAAAAAACACGGTCACGGGGCTTTTCCTTACGGGATTTGCATTGTGTTCGTTGATTTTTTACGCGGGCTATTGGTCGTTT
>CAJOEO010000155.1:2598-6347 GCA_905233535.1 uncultured Treponema sp. | reverse complement strand
TTTTTGAAACTTGATTTTGAACAAAAATCGCCTTTCAAACGCGCTGTCAAGATTTCCTTCAAGATTCGTTGTTGCAATCAAAATCCCCGAAAGATTTTCCATTTCTTCGAGCAGAATATTTTGAATCGTGTTGTCAACGCGCCCGCCGCCGCCATTTGAAACGATTTCCACGCGCTTTCCAAAAATCGCGTCCGCTTCGTTAAAAAGCAAAATCGGCGCGAGCGTGGAATTTTTTTGCGCGCTTTCGCAGAGTTTTTTGTAATCGCTGAACAATTTTGAAAATTTCTGCTCGGTTTCGCCGTACCATTGCGACCGCATCGAACCGATGTCAACGTGCATAATTTGTCGTCCCGTCTTACAAATTCCACGCGGCATTTTTCTTTCCGTCAATCTATCTTGAAGTTTTCTTAAATTTTCTGCTTCCAACGCCGACGAAAGTTTTTCGACTTCGTGCGCATTTTCTTCCATATAAAAGAGTTCTTTTTCTTGGATTTTTTCGGGGCTTTTTAGTTGCTTGTCGCCAATCTTTTTTTTGTAGAATTTTCCTTCGTCTCCCAAAATCAATTCAAACGCCTTGTCCGTCAAAGAAATTGTTGAATCCATCATCGCAGATTTGTTTTCAAACTGCACGAGTTCCAACGAAAAAAGAATGTGGCTTTCGTCCATAAACGATTCCAAAACCGCCTGTCGCGACGAATTTTCGTCCGTGGAACGATTTATCAAAACCATCAAATCGACTTCCGTGTTCATGTGGTTTACAATTCCCGACGCAACGTCGTAAAGAAGCGTTCTGTCTTCGACTTTCGGAAGAATATTTTTTATATTTTCAAGCGTCGAAACGTTTTTGTGTTGGCGTTCTTTCGATTCTATTATCTTGTATAGCCATTGAATTTTTTCTGTGCTGTCAACGCGCTGGTCGCCCGCTCGTTCCACTTGTCGAAGAAACGTTTGTATGGTATGCGTCCGATGTTCATCTGCACTCGGAATCGGCTCATTGTGGATAATCGCATTTGAAACGTATTCTGGAATTCTATAAAACGGTTTTCCAAACGCGCTGTCGTCGGGGGCAACTTCTTCCACAAGCCCTTTTTCAACGATTTCGGTTAGTTGGTCTTGATATTGCAAAACTGTCAGCGGATTGCATTGATAAAAATCAGATATATTATAGAAAGAAATTGGTCGTCCCGTGTTGTCAAAATAAAGAGCGAAAAGCGACGAAAAGATGATAACTTGAATTTCGTTTAGCGATAAATATTTTTCGAGTTCTGCCACAGCGTTTTTAAATGTTCGCGTGGAATCTGGCGAAAAATTCGTTCTTTTCATTGAAATCATCACAATCGAAATTAAACGCAACATTCCGCTTGTTCTTCCGGTGAATTTTAATTTAGATTCGATTTTTGCTCGTCTTTTGCCTGGCTTTTTTTCGTCGTTGTCATCGTCGTCGTCAAAATCTCCTCCAGAAATCGTGATTTCGCCAACTTCGTCTTTTGTTGATTTTTTATTTTCTTGATTTTTTTCTCGTTCTGTTGCCATCGAAAATTGTTGTTGTTCTTGCTCGCTCGTTAATTCGTTTTTTTTCATAAATGCCCCTCGCCCAATGTGAATGAAGTTCGATTATAACAGAATTTCGCGTAAAAATCCGCTTTTTATAAGAAATAGGCGCGAATCGATTTGGCAAATCTTCAAAAATCAAAAAATTATTTTTTTTATATTTTGTAACGTGATAAAATGACTTCGGAAGGGAAAAAATGATTTTAACTACACAAAATCGTATTGCATTATTGGATAAAGATTACAATTTTATTTTATCAAGCACAACAAAAGGATTTATTGCGTATTTTGACCATTTGGCAAAAAATCTTTTTGACGTAATTTTGCCATCGATGAAAACGCGCTTGGAAAATTTTTTGAAAGAAAGCGACAAAAAACGTTCTGACGTTTTTCTTCTTCTGCGAAACAGTGGCGAATACCGCTATAATTTTGTTACTGTGGAAAATCTTTCGCAAGGTTTTCAGATTCAGATTTTTGACATTTACGACGCGATTGAATTTACGCAAAACGCCGTTTCTTGGGCGGGGCGAATCCGCGCACTTCTTGGAATTTCAAAGGAATATTTGTTCATGTTCCGAAAATCCGATTCGCTTTTTAAGGTCGTTTATTACAACGAAAAAATTGAATTTACGCCGTACAAAATGGAATTGGGCGTGTGGCGCGATTTTGTTGTGGAAAATGGTTTCGTTCCGCAAGACCAAATTCAAAATCTCGACAAATTTGTGGAAGGTTTGCGCGATTTTCCGAAATCTCTTCTCGTAAAACTCGAATCTGGAATCCGTACAAAAAGTTCGATTACGGAAAAATTGCGATTTGTTGCGACTCGCCACGATTTTGACGGCGAAACGTACATGGTTGGGCGCATTTTTACGGACAGCGAGTTTCAGCGAAGTAAACATTCATCGAATCTTTTGAACGAACTACAAATTGACGCGCTTTCTGGCGTTTACAATAAAAAGATGATTTCCGCGTATGCTAAACAAAAAATCGAATCTGGCGAAAACGGTTGTTTCGCGCTTGTGATTGTGGATTTGGACCATTTTAAGCCCGTGAACGACCAATACGGACATTTGGCGGGCGACAAAGTGATTGCGCGAGCGGCTGCAAAAATTAAAGAGGCGGTTGGCGACGACGGCGTGGTGGGTCGTTTTGGCGGCGATGAATTCATGCTAATTTTGGAAGACGTGAGCAACGTTCAAGTTTTGCGCGGTTATCTTTATTCGATTCTTCTTCAAATTCGACACGAATTTGCTGGCAATTTTGAAGGTTTGACACTTTCGTGTTCTGTTGGTGCGGCTCGTTATCCGATAAATGGCACGACTTACGACGAACTTTTTAGCAAAGCCGATTTTTGTCTTTATCGCGCAAAAGACAAAGGGCGCGACAGATACGTTTTTTTCAGAGATGATTTGCATGCGAAAATTTATGACGATTTTAAGAAAGCGCAAAACGCGGGCGTAAAAACCGACGGTCGCGAAATTCAAGAATTGCGATATTTGGCGAATTTTATGCAAAAAGTAAAAACCGATTCGCTTGTCGCGTTTGAAGACATTTTTCGCCATATTTTTGGAGCGTACGCGCTTGATTTTATCGCCGTTTACCACGGAAAAGATTTGGCGCGCACGTTTTTTCTAGGAATCGACCGCGACGAACTAAAAGACGCAAAATTCGCTCTTTCCGACGATTTTAAAAAGGCGTTAAACGGAACAGATTTAATTCGATTCGATTTTCCGTTCGATTTAAAAGACGAGTGGGGCGAATTTAAACGCGAAATGGACAAAAAAAATATAGGCTCGGCAATAATTTGCGTTTTTTCGCAAAACGAAGGCAACGTTGACGGAATCGTTTTCTTTGGACGAACGCCTGCAAAATGGGCGGAATACGAAGTGAACAGTGCGCACATCGTTTCGTCAACTCTTTCGCTTTTGAACGTTTCAAAAATCTTCCGTTCAGAATTATGAACGAAAAAAAAGGAGGTTTTGAAAAACCTCCTTTTTTCAAATCCAATTCTATTTTAGTGGCGGAATATTTATGACCCATCTTCCGTCCGCTTTTTTAACGTAATAATAAATCAAATCAATGTCGTCTTGAACTTCCACCGCTTTAACATAACTTTCAGAAATATAGCGGATTTCTGAAATTGTACGATTCATTCGTGCAGGAACAAAAACGTACTTAAAATAATCTTCCAAACTTTT
>CAJOEO010000155.1:0-2553 GCA_905233535.1 uncultured Treponema sp. | reverse complement strand
AAATTCGACCAATACGTTTGAGAATCCGTGTCAATATATTTTAGCCACTGACTATAATTCTTGTTTTTCATAATTTTGGCGAGGTCTGCAATTAGGCGCATAATGTCCTTTTTGTCAGTTTCAAACGTATCTTTTGAAATGTTGAGTTCTCCAACCGAACGTGAATATTCGTCTTTTGGTTCTTCTGCAACCTTTTCAGGCTCTTTTATTATGGGCTTCGGCTCTTCCTTAGGTTGCTCGACAACCTTCGGTTTTTCGACGGGCTTTGGTTCTTCCTTTTTTTCAACCTTCGGCTCTTCTTTTTTCGGCGTTACTTTTTTTGGTTTTGGTCGCACTTGGTCTGGATTTGCAACTTCGCCCGCGCCTGTTGCCCACATAGAACGCCCTTGCCCTTGCGTAGCGTGCAAATTCAAAGCGACAAATAAAAAAATCGTGATTGTCGCAATTTTCTTCATTAACATCTCCATTATCTCCATTTTTGCGCGGATAACTTCATTATAACGAATTTTTCGATAGAATGAATCGTTTTGTTATTAAAACTCTCAAAATCTGAAAACGTTATTAACAAAATTCATTTTTTTAATCGATTTTGAGAAAAAAAATAGCAAGGGTTTTTCCCTTGCTATGATACTACGTCGTTTTTATTTTTGCGTTTGTCTTCGTAAAATCTTACGCGCTTTTGAAGCGGTCAATCTGAGTACCTATTTTAGCGATAGTATTTTTCATTTCAATAGAAATCGAGTTTAAAATTTCGCCAGTTTCGTTGATTTTGTCTGCGCCGAGTGCCATTTCGTTCATGTTGTTCTTCATTTCAAGAGTCGCGTCTTGAAGTCTTTTCACTTCTTCAAGAACGGACTTTGAACCTTGCGCCATTTCCGCCGCGGAACTGTGAACATCTTGCGTGCTGGAATTCATGTCGTGGAGTGCTTCCGTGATTTGTTTGCTGCCCGCGTTCTGTTCTTCCATCGCCGCTTTGATTTGCCGAACGATTTGGTCGGTTTTTTGGATTTCCTGCGAAACGCTCGCAAACGCGCTACTCGATTCCTGCGAAACGGAAACCACGTCCATAATCGACGACTGAATGACTTGAAGTTGCTCGCCAATCGTGCGCGACTGCGCCGACGACGTTTCTGAAAGTTTACGGATTTCGTCTGCAACGACCGCAAAACCTTTGCCCGCTTCGCCCGCGTGCGCCGCTTCGATTGCCGCGTTCATCGCGAGGAGGTTTGTCTGCTCTGCAATCGCCGCAATCGCGCTGTTCGCTTCTTGAAGCATCGCCGATTGTTGTTCAATCTGCGAGATTTTTTCGTTGACTGCGTTTTGTTTTTGCGCGCCTTCGCTTGCTTGGTGTTCAAGACCGTCAAACGAATCCGCCATTTTGTCCACGCTCGTGTTGACGCTTGCGATGTTTCCAATCATCTGTTCGACTGCCGCACTTGCTTGTTCAACGCCCGCGCTCTGCGACTGAATCAAACGCTCAAGGCTTTCGATGTTCGCGGCGATTTGATTCATCGCGCTCGCCGTTTCTTCAACGCCCGCGCTTTGATTCGTGATTTGCGAGTGCATACTTTCGATGTTCGCGATGATTTGCGTAATCGAACTTGCAGTGTCTTGCGCACTTGCTTCCATTTTTTCGCCAGTTTCGCCAAGTTGCGCGCGGGAAGACGTAACGTCGGAAATCACCGTGTTGATTTTTTCCATCTGTACGGAAAGTTTTTCGCCGAGTTCGCCCGCTTTTTCTTCGTTGGAATTCACCACGAGCGCAATCGCAATAATCGCAACAATCGCGAGAAAAATCGTAACCAACGTAATCAAAAAAATGCGCGATTTGAGTTTGCCCGTAAAATCGTTGACAGGACCTTCGATTACAGAAAACCACTGCGTACCTTCGATGTTTTTTTCCGCAAAAAAATAATCGCCTTGAATAAACGATTTTTCGCCTCCGCTCAAATAAGAATTCGGATTATATATTTTTCTGTCTAGCTTTGATGTGTCAAAATAATTTTTTGACATAATAGCAGATGAATCTTTATTTGTTAGATACATTCCTTTGCTGTCTATAATGTTCACAGTAGTATTTTCCGAAATGTGAATATTCGACACGACTTCCGAAAGTTTTTTTAGCATAAGGTCTGCGCCGATAACGCCCAAAAGTTCCCTGTTTTTGCCGTAAACCGCACGCGCAAAAGAAACGCAAAGAATTTCGCTTGGGTGCGAAACGTAAGGTTCGCCGACGTACAAACCGCCGCCTTTAGAAATCGCGCCTGTAAACCACGGTCGTCCAACGTGTTCAAAATCATCGGGAACTTGCCAATCGTCGTTTGTAAGAAGCGAACCGCCCGACAAATGCGGAGTCGCCGTTCCGTAGTAGAATTCGACGCAAATCGGATAATGTGGCGCAAACGCTTTTAAAAGCGAAAGAACGTTGTCAAGTTCTGGATTTGCGGAAATCGAATCCGCGAGAGTGTCAAGCGCGATTGCAGGTGGGTCAAACGTGGTTTTGACTTCGTATTCGACCGCGTCATTCATTCCGCTTGCTTGGTCTATGACTTT
>CAJOEO010000154.1 GCA_905233535.1 uncultured Treponema sp. | reverse complement strand
GGCGATAGCGTGGCGGCTGTGAACAAGTTCAACCTTGCAAGCAAGATGAGCCACGTTTCTACTGGCGGCGGAGCTTCTCTTGAGTTCCTCGAGGGCAAAACACTCCCTGGAATTGCAATTCTTGCAACAAAATAAGGCATTTTTGAACCGAGGCTTCGGCTTCGGTTCTTTTTATATGTTGATTTTGTTGGCTTTTTCGTATAGTATCAATTCTCTATTATAATTCACTTTTTCAGATTTGATTTTTTGGAGTAAAACAATGGGTGCTATTGGTGTGGTTTTGTTGGTTGCGTTCATTATCGTATGCGTTTTGCTGATTTTGCTGGTTCTTGTGCAGGACCAAAAAAGTAGCGGAATGGGCGGACTTCTTGGCGGAGGAAATTCGGCAGCGTTCGGCTCTCATTCTGCGTCAGTTTTAACAAAAACGACCGTCGTGTTCGTTGTTTTGTTTTTTATAACCGCGTTTTTCCTTGCGTTGGTCAACAAAAAGCCATCATCTCGCGACGATTTGGCGGGCGCGGCAGCGGAAGCGGGTCTTCTTCCAGAGGCGGGCAAAGAATCATCGTCGAATTGGTGGAAAAACGACGCAGAACCTGCGGAAACTCCAATTTCTGAAAGCGAAAAAGTTGACGAATCTGCGAGTGAAAGTGGAGCGTCTTCCGTTGAAACGGTTGAAGACGTGATTCCGATGAACGTCGAAGTTGAATCTGTTGCACCTGCTGCTGAAAATCCAGCTCCCGCAACAGAAGAAGTTCCTGCGGACGCACAAAAGACGGAGGAATAAATGTTTTTGGGGAGAGTTTTTTCAAAGGAAACGATAGTTGTTCCTGTTGAAAGCACCGAAAAAGACGAACTTTTTGAGGAATTGGTTGAAAAACTCCACGCCATTTGCCCAGAATTCGATAAGGCCGAAGCGATAAACGCTCTTTTGGAACGAGAACGTGCGTTGTCAACTGGAATCATGCATTCCGTTGCGATTCCTCACGCGCTAATAAATGGTGTGAAATCTAGCATTGGCGCGATTGGAATTAGTCGCGACGGAATCGATTGGGATTCGCTTGATAAAAAGCCTGTTCACGTTGTTTTTTTGATGATTGGGGCAGAAAACGAAACCGAATCTCACATTCAAATTCTAAAGTCGCTTGCTTTAGTTTTGCAGATTCCTGAAATTGTTGATAAAATGGTTGCGTGCGATTCTGCAACAAGTCTTCATTCGTTGCTGTGTAGTGCCGAAGAATCGCTTTCGTAAAATTTGAGGTTTAAAATGGCGGAACGAGAAATTGAAACAATAAACCACCTTCTTGAAGTGGAACGAAATGCGCAAAATCTTATAAAAAATGCACAGGTTGAAGCGGATAAACGTTTGAGCGTTGCAAAAGCCGAAGCCGAGAAAAAGTTTCGTGCGGCTTTTGAAAAAAGCGTAGCAGAGCAAGAGCGTTTGTTTGAAGAAAAAACTGCAAAAATTTCTGCCGATACTGAACGCGCAATTTCGGATTTTCGTTCGCGCATTTCTCAAACTCGCATAGAAAAAGCATCATTTGATTCGTTTTTGAATAGCGTTTTGTTCGCTTAAAACGTTGGGGGCGAAGATGGACACGTCGGCGGCATTTGCCTACACAAACGCAAAGGCAGGAGGAATTCTCTCAAAATCATTTGTAGGCACGCGTGCGGAAAAACTTTTTTCTGTAAAATCGCTTCGGGAACTTTATTCGTTGCTTTTTTCAAGCGACGCTCCGCATATCCCAGAAGCAATGCTCGCTAAAGAAATTGAAGTTCAAGCAGAAAAATCGTTCATCGATTCTTTTGTTAAACTTATAAAGAATTTTTCGAGTCCGTCGCCGATATTTTCTGCGCTTTTACATTTTTACGATTACGACAATCTAAAGGAAATTGTCGCAGCGTTAAGTTTGGGTGAGCGTGAAATGCCAAAAATTGCGGACGTTCATGAATTTTCGCTTTTAAATTACAAGGCTTGGCCGAATCTTAAAAAAATTACAGCGGATTCTCCAGTTTCTTGGTACAATGAAATTCCAGAAATTGAAGGACAGCAAAATGCGGATTCTCGTTTGGATTCACAATATATAGAAGAATTGTGGAATGCAGTTGAATCTTTGCCAGCGTCCGAGCGAGTTTTAGCGAAACGTCTAATTGGTGCAGAAATCTCGTCGCGAAATATGCTTTGGGTGATTCGTCTAAAAGTTTATTACAAGATGGATTCTGATAAAATTCGTGCGCAGTTGGCGTTTGCGAACAAAAAAGCAAAAAAATCCGACGTTCTTGCTGGTGAGGCTCTTTCGATTATTGAAAAGGACGTTGGGAATTTTGGCGATTGGAAAAATTGGAAGTACGCAGACCACTTGAATCCACATGAAGAAGGCGTTATTTGGGAAATTGACCCCGTGTGGGTGGAGCGAGCGTTTAGACGAGATTTTGTGCGTATGGCGATTCGTTCGTTTCACAAAAATCCGATGAGCGTGATGAGCCTTGTTTCTTGGTTCAAAATAAAGCAGAACGAATTGGATTCGATTCGTACGGTTGCTGAAGGTCTTAGACTTGGTGAAACATCTAAGAAACTTATGGCAGTGGCGGAGTTCTCGGACGAGAACAACAACTGAAAACGGAGCGGATTATGGCTAGGACAACCCCGATGCGACTAGTCGAATTGATGGTTCTAAAACAAGATATCAATTCGGTCGTAGAATTTTTGGGAAAACGGCGCAATTTTCAATTTCAGTCAAAAGTTGCGCAAGTTCCTTCTGAAAAAGAAGAAAATCCAGAAGAAAAAAACAAAAACGAAGATTCTGAAACGCTCTCAAAACTCAAGCAGGCTTGTACTTTTCTTGGCGTTGAAATTCCAACAGGAGAGGAAGCGAATTCTTTGATAGAAAAGGCGGTTTGTCCAAACGAAGAGACGCGGACTTTGGCAAATCAATGTTTGGCTTCTGTTGATAAACTTCGCGAAAAGGCTTTTGCCGCTGCGACGGAACTTTCGCGTGTTCGCGATGCAAACGAAGAAGCGCATTCCTTTTCAAATCTCAAAGTTCCGTTTGAAGAACTCGATAGACTTTCGTTTCTTTCGCTTAAAATTGGAAAAATTGACCCGACTCAACTCGATTCGTTAAAAGATGCGGTTGGCGAGCGAGCCGTAATTATTCCGCTTTCAGACGAAAATGCGGGCGACCGTTCAAAAATTCTTGCGGCATCTTCAAAACGTGCGCGATTTTCGCTCGACACGGAACTCAAGAAATTTGGATTCGTCGAACTGGAAGTTCCAAAGAATTTTCAAGGCGTTCCAGACGAAGTTTTGTCTAGCCTAAAAGCGCAACTCGAAGGATGTGAGAAAAAAGTCGAATTTATAAACGAAGAAAAGCAAAATTGTTACGTCTTTATCAATTGGTTCTCAAATTGCAGAAACAAAAAAGTCGCTTGAATCCACAGAACTTGTTTATCGCTTGACAGGTTGGCTTCCTGAAACTGAATGCCATGAAATGATGAAAGAAATGGACAAAATTACAGGAGGCAGAATCGCGATTCGCGTTTACAAGCCGAGCGAAGTTTTGTCAGTTATGGCGGGCGAAGAAAAAGTCCCCGTTCGTTTGTCGCACGGAAAATTTGTTGGCGCGTTTGAACGATTGATTTTTAGTTACGGCTCGCCTGTTTACGGTTCGATTGACCCGACTCCGTTTGTTGCCGTATTCTTTACTTTGCTTTTTGGAATCATGTTTGGCGACGCGGGGCAGGGGTTAGTTTTCCTTTTGCTTGGAATTTTGATGGCTCGAAAAGTCGTAAAAGTTGGTGGTTGGAATAAATTTGCACCGATTTTTATTGCGATTGGCATTTCTTCCATGATTATGGGAATGTTGACGGGCGAATTTTTTGGAAACGAAGAGATTTTGAAGCCTGTTGTACGCAAAATAACTGGAATGTTTGGAACTCCTCGCGACCAAATCCTACATCTTATGCCAAACGAAGGCGGACAGTCCATAACCAATATGTTTGTTTTCTTTGGTTTTACCGTTGCCGTTGGATTTTTTATCAATTCGATTGGACTTATAGTAAACATTACAAATCAGTTTGCACAAAATCGTCCAGGAAAAGCGATTTTTGGAAAAAACGGAATTTCAGGTTCTGTCTTTTTTTGGTACGTTGTCGCACTTGTTGTTAGAATTGCTGCGTTCCATCAAACTCCGTCGATTTTGGACGTTATTGTGATAGGTGTAACTCTTCTTTGTACTGCGTTTAGTGAGCCGCTCGCGCGTATTGTGGAGGGCGAAAAACCGATTCTTGAAAACGGCGTTGGTGTCGCGGTAATCGAAGGTGTCGTTGAAATTTTGGAAACTGTGATTAGTTATCTTTCAAATTCAATCAGTTTTATCCGAGTTGGCGCGTTTGCGCTTGCCCATGCGGTTTTGGGTTTTAT
>CAJOEO010000153.1 GCA_905233535.1 uncultured Treponema sp. | reverse complement strand
GCTTGAAAAGATTTGCGGCGCATTCAATATTTCGCTCGCGCAATTCTTTTTTGAGGAAACTGCAACTCAAACTGTCTTAACCGAAAAGCAATCGCTTCTTATTCGGCAATTCAACCGCCTGTCAGAAAAACAGCAGGATTCTCTTATTGATTTTTTGGAAAATACAGCAAATCTCTAAAAAACGCCGTTTCGGCTTCGCTCAATCGGCGCAATTCTGTCAAAAATTTCTCTGCAATTTTTTGACAGAATACATACATAAAATTATCATCGAATGGAATGACGAAAAAAATGAACTGATAAAACAAACGCACGGCTTGTGTTTTGAGCAGATTCAGACGGAAATAGAAGCGAAAAGATATGTCGGACCAGAGGCAAATCCGAATCACGAAGGACAATACAGAGTTATCGTAAAAATCGACGATTACCCCGTAGCAGTTCCATTTGTCGTAACGGAAACAGGAAGCTGGTTTTTGAAAACGGCATATTTTTGCAGAAAAATGAAAGGGAGGATTTAACTATGGATTTTTCAAGACCTTTTGATTACGACAACGCGACCGAAGAAGAGCGGGCGGAATTTAGAAAATGGGCGTGGGAAAATTCGGAACTTGACGAAGAAGAACAATGGTACGAAGACCATTTTGACGAGTTTGTTCCGTGCGAAAATCAAGAAGAAATGCACAGAAAACTCACCGAAGCGGCAAAACGCCCGCCGATTATCCATTACGCCGACGGCACGACTTCTTTGACGCGCAAAAGCAAAAAGCCAATAACGCTCCGAGTGGACATAGGCGATTTGAACAAAATCAAAACGATTGCCGCCGAAAAAGGCTTGCAATATCAGACGCTCGTAGGAAGCATTCTGCATCGCTACGCCGCGGGAACGCTAGTGGACATCGCGGAAGCAAAAAAAGTCCTTTCAAATGGATAATCTATTCGTCTTTTTCGTTTCGGTTTCGCTCAACGAACAGCGTTCGGCGGTGGTCGAGCCTGTCGAAATCTGAGCAATCATTTCAAAAATCTTGCGGCGGAATTTTTAAAACCGCCGCTTTTTTTATTTTTCAAAAAAATTCAGAAGTTCTATTGACATTACATCAATCTTGTTTTAGAATCATGGTTGTAAGTTGATTAGAACAACAAGGAGAAAAAAATTATGGAAAAGACAAATTTCAAATCGGTCGCGCTTTCAAAGGGAAAAATGGCGGTTTACGATTTTGGCGCGGTGAAACTTCACGCTTACCAAACGAACGACCCGATGGCTGACGAGTGTTTTTTGGTGGAGAAAAACGGCAAGGCGTTTTTGATTGAGTCGCCGTGCTTTTTTGACAACATCGCGGAACTCGAAAAATATATTGCGGATTTGGGCGTTTCGTTTGAGGGAACGGTGATTGCGTATCACGCGGCGGGCGCGAGTTTTATGAAAGGAAATCGCGTTTTTTCCACAAAAAATGCGGACGATTACAATCACAACGGCGGCGGCGCGAATTTGATTGCGAATTTTACGAGCGCGTTCGGAGAGGCGTTTGACAAGTCAATTTACACGACGACGGATTTTATTGAAGGCGACACGCTTGAAATTGCGGGCGTTCTTCTTAAAATCACGCGGACTGGCGAGGCGTTCGATATTGAAATCCCCGAAATCAATTCGGTGTACATTCACATGCTCGGACACGATGTCCATTCGATTGTGGGCGGAGCGCAGCACGCGGACGCTTTGATTTCGCAGCTAGACGGATTTATTTCGCGCAAAATTGATTTGATTTTGACTTCGCATTACACGGTGGAAAATCTTTCGGACGCAAAGGAAAAAATCGCGTATCTTTCGGATTTGAAGAATATCGCGCTCAAAAACGCGGACGCTTCGTCTTTCAAAAGCGCGGTCGCAAAAAAATATTCGTATTCGGGCTTGAATTATCTCGATATGACTGCGGGATTTTTCTTCCAAAAGTAATTTTTCGTTTGAATTTTCGTTTCAACTTCGCTCAACGAACGGCGTTCGGCGATTGAGCGAAAGTCGAAACACCGAGAAAAAGCGAAATCGGCTATAATTTGAAAATTATGAAAATAAGCGTTCGTTTTACAGCCGCAGTGCATACTGTTTTGTGCATTGAATATTTTGAAAAAAAATACCGCGTTACGTCCGATTTTATTTCGTCGAGTACGGGCGTGAACGCGGTAATCATCAGAAAAATTCTGCTCCAGCTTCAAAAGGCGGGGCTTGTGGAAACGCAGGCGGGAATCGGCGGCTCGCATTTGGCAAAAAAGGCGGAAGAAATCACGCTTCTTTCGATTTACAAGGCGATTAACGAGGGCGAGGAAGAGCGCGAGGTTTTTAATTTTCACCCGAATCCGAATCCTGCGTGTCCCGTGGGAAAAAATATCCACGGCGTTCTTGACGGCGCGCTTGAAAACGCAAAATCCGCGCTTGAATCGGAACTTGCAAAAACTACGATTTTGGATTTGCGACGGTAAGTCATGAGAAATATGATGAAAGTGAGTTGGAGGAAGCCTTACACGAAAACATCACAGCATTATTGCTTGAGATGGGCAATGGCTTCGCTTTTTTGGGCAAACAGCGAGAGATTATCGTTGGTGGACGTTCTCGAAAAATAGATTTGCTGTTCTATCATATCCGTCTGCGTTGTTATGTAGTTTGCGAGCTCAAGGCGAAACCATTTGAACCAGAATATGCAGGAAAGCTGAACTTCTATGTGAATGCCGTTGATGAACTGGTGAAACAATCGGATGACAATCCCACAATTGGTCTCCTGATATGCTCTGATATGAATAAGGCTGATGTTCAGTGGTCATTTAAGGGAATTAGCACACCTATGGGCGTTGCCACCTATAATAACATCCGCATCAAGGATATGTTGCCAACACAAGAGCAACTGAAAGAACGTATGGAACTGTTGAAGAAGGAGTTGAAGCATACTAAGCGGCTGATGAATAAAAAGTAGTCCACATGGCATTTTAAAATTTGAGAAAGAGACTTGTAGTTACAAAGATGTGAAAAGATGAAACCAGCAAAGATTTTCCAGCAGTATATTTGGATCGTGAACGCCCTACGGCAATACAAAAAGCTGTCGCTCGAACAGCTTAACGAGCTATGGGTGAAAGATGAGGTGATTGGAGGTGAGCCTCTGAACCGCAAGTCTTTCTTGCGTCATAAGGATGCCATCCTCAACATGTTTGGCATCATCATAGAGTGCGACATGGAGCATGGATACAAGTACTTTATCAGCAATCCAGAGGTAATCAATGATGACACGATAGAAGGTTGGATGCTTTCTACGCTTACTGTGAATACGATCCTTTCTGATAGTGCATCTCTCAGGAATCGCATTCTTTTGGAGAACGTGCCTGCTGGAGAAGAATACCTTCAGACTATTATACTGGCCCTCAAAACAAACAGAAGACTGAAAATTACTTACCAGCGATTTGGATGTGAGAGTTATGAGAAG
>CAJOEO010000152.1 GCA_905233535.1 uncultured Treponema sp. | reverse complement strand
ATGTACTCGCCGTTTTTTGCATTTTGAACAACGGCGGTGTATTTTCTTGCGGTTTCAAGATTTTTTTTCATAAAATCCAACGACGAAAGAAAATTTCCGTCTTCCATTTTTTCTGCGTCTCCGCTCAAAGTCGCCACAGAAAGAAACGACGAATCTTTGATGGATTCTGCAATACTTTGCGAAAATTTTTTTATGAATTTCATCGATTCTTTGTATTCAACAAAATCTTCGCCGAACGGTTTTCCGTTTTCTTTTTCGATTAAATCGTAAAGCGATTGAATTTCTGTCCCCGAATCGCTCAATGTTTCCGCCGCTTTTATGTTGTTCGCTTTGCTCAAAGACGATTCGCCTACGCTTCTAATTTGCGTCAACGGCAAAGAATCTTGCGTGTCTTTTATGTTTTTGTGAATGCAAGCGTAAATTTTTTCTTTCATGTTTTCCACGCGCGTATTCCAAAACGTGTCGATTGTGCCTAAAACGCCCGTTTCGGCAATCTGCTCGTCGCCTTCAACAAATCCAAGCGTAAACGTAATGTAACTAAAACCCGACAAAAGCGGATTTCGTTTGTTTGCAAGGCGGTCTAAATCTCGCAAAACGCGGATTTGTTCCGTAATTTCGTTTCTGATTTTTGCGAGTTTTCCAAATGAATTTTTGATTCTGTTCGTGGATTCAATCGTTTGTAAAAGATTATTTTCGTTTACCGACGCTTGAAAAAAATCGTAATCGCGTTGACATTCTTCAAAAATCGACGACAAAATCGGCAATTTGTCCGCAATTTTCGCCATCGCCTCGTCAACTGGAACTGTGATGTCGTCTTCGTAAACGACCAAAATACCGTCTTCTCTCGTTCCGTCAAAAATGCGGTCTGTGTTCGAGCCTTTCAAAGAAAATCCTTCGCGGAATTTTTGCGTCGCTTCGGCAAAATGCTCGTCTTTTATTAAGTGGTAGCCCGCCGACATTATTCGATTGTATCGTTCAATAAAAAATCGCGTAGCAAGAGTTTTTCGCGCTTGCCTCGTCAAATCAATGGCGGTTTTAGTTTGATTTTTTTCAGAATTTTCCAATTCAATGATGATGTCCATTTTTTTGTCATCATTTTCGTTGTCGTTTTGCATTGTTTGAACGAGTTGCTCGGCTTTTCTGTCGTATTCCAAACGCTCTTTCATAACGCGACGAACGCGCTCTTGCGCTCTATCAAATAGTGCGGAATTGAATTCTTTGTCTTCTATAAGTTTGTCGATTTCCGAAAGTGAAAGAATGCGCACGTCCTCGCCTGTCAAGTGCGCATCGGCGACAAATGAGAAAAAAAGCATCAAAAATATGAACGATATAGTTCTATTCATTTGCCTGACCGTTATTCTTTGATTTTCGGAATGGGATATAATAGAATAGAGTAAAACTTCCGATAGGAAAACAATAATTTTGTGCGTTTTGGAGCGTAAATGTGAAGAAAATTCCTGCCTTTTCTGCGATTTTCCTTTTATCTTTTTGCGCTCACGCTTTGGATTTGGCATCAGCGGCTTCGGATTTTGCAGATTCTTTGGGACTTTCCATTTCTTCAAACGAAGGTTCTACTTCGTTTCGTTCCTTGTTAATTCCGTCTGGCGGACGCGCAGAATCGCTTGGCACGGCTTGCACGGCTTTGTGGGACGACGTTTTATTTTTTGATTACAATCCCGCAGTTTCTAGCGTTTTGGAAGAAACTCAAGTTGCGATTTGGCACAACGCTTGGATTGCAGACAGCGCACTTGAAACGCTTGCGGCTTCGGCTCGTAGCGGAAATTTGGGCTACGGTGCGCAAGTAAAATGCTTTTACGTTCCGTTCAGCGAATACGATTTATACGGCGAAAGGGTAAACGGTTCGTATTATTCGGAAACGTCGCTTGCTCTAAATCTTTCTTACAATTTTTTTGCGGGATATTACTTCAAAGGGCTTGCCGTTGGCGCAAATGCGCGTGCGGCTTGGCGCAATTTTCCAGATTACGCGGATAACAAAACGGGCGAAATCATTTCAGGTTCGGGGCTTTCGCAATCGGCACTCGCTCTTATGGGCGATTTTGGTGCGCTTTTGAGATTCAACGTTCTAAAAAAATTCCAAGATAGAAATCCAAATTTGAGCGTTGGACTTTCGGTGAATTCGCTTGGCGCGGCTTTAACGGGTTTTAGCAAAAAAATCGAACTTGACGACGCACTTCCGACTCGCGTTTCGTTTGGCGTTTCTTGGAGATTTTTGCCACCGATTCTTTTTTGTGCAGAATTTCGCAAAGAATTGAACATTCTATCGTTTTCTGAAAGCGGCGGCTGGAGCGTTGGCGCAGGTTTAGAAATTTCCGCCACAAAATTTTTTTGCGTAGACACAGGATTTTTGATTCAAGGCGCGAGTCCGCGCGTAAGTTTGGGCGGCTCGGTGGAATTGGCGCGGGCAAAAATTTGCGCGTGTTACACGTTCGACCTCACGTCGTCGGCGAACCCCGTAAACCACATGAGTTTGTCGGCGCGGCTTCGTTTGGGCGACCGCGGACGCGCAAAAATCCGCGAACTCGTTGATATGTATTACGTTTCGGGGCTAAAACTTTACGCAAAAGGCAATTTAGAAGAGGCGGTTCATCAATGGGATTTGGCACTCGCTCTTGACCGCCATTTTGACCCCGCGCTTGAAGCAAAAGAAGCCGCGTTGAGATTTGCAAAAGCAAAAGAAAACATTTTGGATATGCAAAAATTGGACGTTTCTCGCTGATTTTACAAATTGTAAAAATACGAACTTTTCTATAAAATTGTGCAATTCCGTCAAAAAATAGGATATATCTATGATTATTGATTTATTGATTGCCATAATTGCCATAATCGTCATTGTTCGTCTTGCAATTATATTCAAGGACAAAATAAGTTTTTTTGCCGAAGGAAACGACAAAGGATTCAAATTTTCGGAATCGCGTGCGCTTTGGCGACTTGCAAAAGAAGTTGGCATTGAACACCCCGAAGAACTTTATCATTCGTTGGAACTTGTAAATCAAGCGATTTCAAAATTTTTAACAGAAATCCAAAACGAAGGAACTGAAACAGTCGGAAAAAATCAAGATTTCCTTTCAAAACTTTACGCCTACCGAACAAGAATCAGCCTAGAACACGAAAACAAAAAAGGTCTAATTTCCACAAAATATTTGGCAAAAGGACAAAAACTCAGAATCGTTCTTCCTTCAAAAGGGCTTTTTGCCTCCGATGTAATCGGAAACGGAGACGAACTTTTTATCAGAATCCCAAAAAGCAAAGAAAATCCATCTATTCCAGACAGCGATTGGGTTGGACAAGAAATCAGCGTTTATTTGTGGCGAAAAGGCGACGCGGGCTACGTTTTTGATTCGTTCGTTTTTGGAACGGGGCTTTCTGTGGGCGTTCCCGTTCTAAAAATCCGACATTCTAGTAATCTTTTAAGAACGCAAAAACGAAAATCGATTCGCGTGCAGTGCCAAATCGACGCGCAACTTTATTTTATTTCTGGCGACGACATCGATTTTCAAAAAATCGAAACGGAAGGCGGATTTAGATGCGTAGTCGAAGATTTGAGCGAAGACGGCGCGTTGATTCGCGTGGGCGGACACGGCGAAAAAGACATTCGCATAAAACTCCAGTTTAACCTAGACGACCGACTAGTTTGTATGTTTGGCGTTGTTCGCGCGGTGGAATTCAACAAATCGCTGAATCAAAGTCGATTGCATTTTGAATGTGCGCACATCGAAGAACCTATGAGATTGCAAGTTTTGTCGTTCGTTTACAACATTTTGCCAGAAAAACAAAAAGCGGAAGTTGACGCGCTAAATCAACTCGAAGAAGAAGTCGAAAAAGACGCAAATGCTCACGCGGAAGCGATTTTGGACGGCGCGGTTGCCGAAGCGACGCTTCCGACTGTGGAAGAAAAAAACGAACATTTAGACGAACAGATGAAAAATCTCGAAAGTAAAATTGCCTCTGGGGGCGAGCATTGAAAAAAATCGCGTTCCTTTTTTTTTCGATTTCCCTACCACTTTTTGCGGACGAATCACTTGTTCGCACTTTTGTAAAAAGCGACATCGCGGGAAAAACGCAAGTCGTCAGTTCAAGCACTGGCGCAGACGCTGAAAAACTTTCTGCGTTGGGTTTGGATTTTGCCATACAAAACGCAGACCTTTTGAAAAACGACGCAGACCTTTACGCGCTCGCGCTTTCTTCCGTGGTTGCAATTCCTTCAAATAGAATCCCGATTTTTGCAGATAAACTCGTTACGGCGTTCGCGATTTTTGACAAAGAAGACGTGCGTTCTGCCGTTTTGGAAAAACTTTCCTTTGCCGTAGAAAATTCCGCTGTCAAACAAAAAACGCTTCTTTTGGTGGGCGCGTGTTTTGAAAGCGACATTTTTTTAGGCGCGAAATGTTTTTCGGTTATCAAAGATTCTCAAAAAGAAAAAAAATCTCAAACTTTTTTGGCAGAACTTGCAGAAAACGCACTTTCTCATGTAATTGATTACATGAAAGGAAGAAAGAAAACCGCCGATTCTCGCGTAAAATCGTTGCAAATCGACGCGCTTTGCGTGATTGCCGAAGCAAAATGGACTCGTGCCGCAGATTTAGTTTCAAGGAATTTTTCGCTTTGCATTGGCGAACTTTCCGATGGAACGCTAAACGAAAAAG
>CAJOEO010000151.1 GCA_905233535.1 uncultured Treponema sp. | reverse complement strand
TGTCGGCTCAAAAAGGCGAAGTTGCGGCGGTGGATTTGGGGGCGCGCGATGCGTCTTTGCTTTTGGAATGTGATGTTACCATCGGCAAAAACGGGATTGCGGGCTTTGCGTTCGGAAATCCCAAAAAGAATTTCAAGGGCTATTACGCGCTCGCCCTTGACGCAAAACGCGGCTGTATTCACTACGAAGGCTTTAAACTCGGCGGCTTTGAAAGCGTTGCGTCTTCCGACCCCATTGCGTTGACCAAGTTCAATTTTAAGACGGGCGAAAAACATCACGTTACGCTTGTCGCCGAAAACGAAATCGTTGTTGTGTACATCGACGACGCAAAAGTGTTGAGCAGCCGTATTTACAACTCGATAAACGGCGCACATCTCGCGCTTTTTGCAACAGAAGCGGACGCAACATTTGAGAACATTTCTGTAAAAATACCGCAATAATTTTGTGCATTTGACGCAATTTTAATTGTGAAGTAAAATCAATAACATTCAAAAAAAATTCGGTTCGGCGGAAATTTTTGCTGAGCCGAATTCTTGAAAATCCGCAAAAAAGTCAAAAAAAAGTATGCCAAGAACAGTAACGATACAAGATATAGCAAAAGCAATGGGGCTTTCTCGGAATACTGTTTCCAAAGCAATCAACAGCACGGGAATAATCTCAGATTCCACGCGGGAAGCCATACTCAAGAAAGCCGCGGAAATGGGCTACAAACTTTTTGCCCTCTCTTCTTCAACGCAAGAAAAAAACAGCAAGGACAGCAAAGAACTCGTGCTTCTTACGGGCGCGGCGTTAAACGGCTCGCATTTTTCCGCAAGAATGCTCGACGAAATGCAAATGGAAGCATCTCGTCTCGGTTACGGATTTACGATGTACCGCGTTATGCCGCAGGAACGCGAAAAACGGCGTTTGCCAGCGAATTTTGACGCAAATCGAACGGCGGGAGTGTTCTGCGTGGAAATGTTCGACATTGAATACAGCCAAATGCTCTGTTCTCTTGGACTGCCGATTTTGTTCATCGACCAGGCGGTTTCGCTTGGAGAAAAACCGATTCAGGCTGATGTTCTGCTTATGGAAAACCGAAACGGAATCTACAGTTTTATAAAAGAAATGTCTTTGCGCGGAAAAACAAAAATCGGCTTTGCAGGCGAGATTCTTCATTGTATGTCTTTTTACGAGCGGTTCGACGCATTTCGCGGCGCGCTCAATCTGTTCGGTTTGCCGTACCGCGAAGAATGGCTGTTTTCGGGAAAATCGCGCGGGTTCGATTATCCGTCGCACGAGGAATACACGAATTTTCTTGAAGAAAAAATCAAAAATTGCAGCGAAATTCCCGAAGTCATCGTGTGTGCAAACGATTTTGTCGCGCTTGACACGGTGCAGACTCTCCGCAAACTCGGCTTGAATGTGCCTGCCGATGTGATTGTGTGCGGATTCGACGATTCGCCTGAATCGCGCATCGTCAGCCCGTCTTTAACCACAATTCAAATTCAAGCGCAAGCGATGGGAAAAGAAGCGATTTCGATTCTTTTTTCAAGAATCAACGAGCCGAAAAAGCCGTTCAGAACGGAATATGTTGAAAGTTCTTTAATATACCGCGAATCATCAGGAGATAAAAATGGAAAAGAGATTTGATGTTGCCGCGTTGGGCGAAATTCTCATTGATTTTACATTCGTTGGAAAATCTGCCGACGTACCAATGAATAAAGGCGAATGAAATACCCAAAACTACCCATGCAATCAAGAATGTATTTGTAATGTAGTTTTGAATGATTCTGTCAAAACCTTCAGTAGATTGTGACGCCATAAGTGCGCCCGCTATTGAGCCGTCGCTGGATTGTCGAATTGGAATAATGTAAGCTTGACTTGAAACGCCGTTAATTACAGTTTCGGGACACCAAAGCTGCGTGCCGTGTTTCAAAGTGTAATTGTAAATGTCATCAATGGAAGAAATTTCAACAAAACGTGCGCCATTTCTATCAAAAACCGAAGTCATTTCCGGCGTATCGTCGAAGAAAAAAGTTATATCTACGCCGGTTTGTTCCTTCAAATCGTCAACAACTGAAGTTTCAAGCGAAACATTAAAATTCATACCGCGCCAAACGTTGCCATCAGCTTTTCTGCCGTAATCGCCGTAACCGTGACTTGAATATAAAGCCATAGCCGCCAACGCCGTAGATTTTAAATTGCCCTGCTTTTCGTTATAAAGACCGTCTTGAAATTGTACGAAACCCATCATTAATGAAACAACTGCAAAGACAAGTATAGGAATGCAATTAGCAAGTAAAAGTTTCGTACTGTACTTCATTTCGTTTCACCTTCCCAAAAATTTCAAATCAGATAGAATCTTTGTAAATAACGGTTATACCTGTGTCAATACGTTTGTTAGTTTCGGTGTATTTGCCGTCCAATGCCTCAACAGCGATTTTAATTCCGTCGTGTCCCATAACTTCCGGTTTTTGTTGCATTGTAGCAAAAATGTAACCGTCATTAATCAAAGTCAAAACTGAATCTGAAGTATCGAATCCCATAACAATTTGCTTGGAATCAATTTCGCGCATTTGTTCGCCGATATTGCGGGCGGTTCTTTCATTTGAGCCGAAGAAAGCAATATATTCGGGATGAGCGGCGGCGTAATCTTTCAAAGATTGATCGTTGTCTTCCATGAAGAAAATATCTGCGAGGGTGTAATCTGTGCCTTCAAAAACGGAGCTGAAGCCTTTGTTTCTAAGGTTTGTGCTTGTAACGTTGTCTTTGTTTGCGCTAAGACCGATTGTACCGGAAGTAATTCCTTGTTCTTCGAGGTGCTTTTTGAGCGTTTCGCCGGCAACTTTTCCTGCGGCTTCGTTATCTGTTGCCAAAAATGCAAGTGCGTCAAATTCAGAGGGATTATCGACGTAAACAATTTTGACGCCTTTTTCAGTGGCTCTTTCCAATGCGGGAATTACGCCACGCGGGGAGCTTGAGGCAAGCAGAATAGCGTTTGCGCCGTCAGCAACAGCTTGATCTATACATTCCATTTGCGGACCGTCCAAATTTTGATCGGGACCAATCCATTTGTAATCTATACCGCCAATTTCTTCAACGGCTTGTTTACAGCCTTTGTCAATCGACTTCCAGAAATCGTCAACATAGTCCATTGTAATGAGGTAAATTTTGTACTTCGCCTCTGCATTTGCATTTTGATCCGCCGGTTTATTTTGCGGATCATTCACAACAACCGGCGTGTTATCGCTGCCGCAACCTGAAAAAACCATTGCAAATGTTAATAGAAACAACGCAGCAAAAACTTTTAAACTTTTCAATTAAACCACAACCTCTTTATAAATTTTTTAATGAACAGAATAAAATATCCCGATTTTGTTTGCTATTAACATTCTTCAAGCCCAAATTTTTTCCTGCAAAAAAAAATAGACGTTTAAGAAAATTATTCCTCATTCGCCAAAATTTTTTCAGTTGCCAAATTGCTACCGCAAATTT
>CAJOEO010000150.1 GCA_905233535.1 uncultured Treponema sp. | reverse complement strand
AAAGCCTCCCACGCTTAGGAGGGAGGCAGTATTTTAGTTGCTGTCGGACTTTCGGAACATGGACAGCATTTCGTCCGTCCTGTCCTTGCCCACGCTGGTAGCAGTTATGTTGAGGATGTAGTTTTCGGCCAAGAACATAACTTGCTTCTGGTACATGGGAATTTTGCGATATGTTCCGGTCATGCGGACTGCCGGACGCTGCTCATCGAGAAAATTAACGCTGTCCCTCTCAACAACAAAGTCTTCAAGGTCATTAGCCGAGTTAGCACTGCGCATTCCTTCCATAGCCATATTCGCGTTCACGTTTTCAATAACCGATTCGATTATACTTTTGTTCATATTTCTATATTATATCATAAAATTTTATTTTAGACTATTTTAAGAAAAATGTTTTAGTTCGACATTCTTTTTTAATTCAAAGAGAAACAAAAAAAACGGCGGTTTTACTTCGACTGCAATTAGCAACCGAAAACCGCCGTTTTTTATCGCGCTAAATTACGCCTGAAGTCTTTTTTCCAAGTCGTCCAAGCACTCTGAAAGTTCTTTCGGCAAGTGCTTTCCGAATTTCGGATAGTGATTCTCGCGAATGTCTTTGACTTCTTTGAGCCAGCCTTCGCGGTCAACTTTGAGGATTTCAGGAAGCGTCTTTTTGTAGTAGTCCGCCAATCCGTCAGTGTTGATTGAGCCGTCTTTCGGCATAAATCCAATCGGAGTGTCAACACAGTTGTCTTTGCCGTCGCAGCGGTCAAAAATCCACGCCAAAACGCGGCTGTTGTCGCCGTAGCCAGGCCACATAAATCCGCCAGGAAGTTCTTTGTTGTTCTCGTCCTTTCTGAACCAGTTTACATAGAAGATTTTTGGCAATTTGTCCGCGTCCGCTTTTGCGCCCACATCAATCCAGTGCTGGAAGTAGTCGCCCATGTTGTAACCGCAGAACGGAAGAATTGCGAACGGGTCGCGTCGGATTTTACCGACTTCTGCCGCGTTGATTGTGGAAGCCGCAGTGATTTCCGAACCGACGATTGAGCCGAGGAATACGCCGTGATTCCAGTTGCGAGCCTGATGAACAAGCGGAACTGTAGACGGACGGCGACCACCGAACAAAATCGCAGAAATCGGAACGCCTTTCGGGTCTTCCCACTCTGGAGCGATGCACGGACACTGCTTTGCTGGCGCGGTAAATCGTGCATTCGGGTGCGCAAAGTCTTCGCCTTTTGGAGATTTGTCTTTTGGAAGAGCGTCGCGTGTCTGTCCTTTCCAGTCAACGAGTTTGCCTTTCGCAGGATAGCCGATTTGCTCCCACCAAACATCGCCGTCTTCTGTCAAAGCGCAGTTCGTGAAGATTGTGTTCTTCTCTGCGGAAACAAGAGCGTTCTTGTTCGATTCTGCGGAGGTTCCAGGAGCAACGCCGAAGAATCCAGCCTCTGGGTTGATTGCATACAATCTTCCGTCTTCGCCGAATTTCATCCAAGCGATGTCGTCGCCGATTGTTTCAACTTTCCAGCCTGGAATTGTTGGGATAAGCATAGCGAGGTTCGTTTTGCCACACGCTGACGGGAACGCGCCTGTAACATACTTGACTTTTCCTTCTGGATTGGTGAGTTTCAAGATGAGCATGTGTTCAGCGAGCCAGCCTTCGTCGCGAGCAATAACAGACGCTATGCGGAGAGCAAAGCATTTTTTGCCGAGCAATGCATTTCCGCCGTAGCCTGAGCCGTAAGACCAAATCAAATGCTCTTCTGGGAAATGCGAAATGTATTTATGCTCGACATCTGCGCAAGGCCAAATGCCGTTGTCTTTCTCGCCGTTGTTGAGCGGTTTTCCAACAGAGTGCAAGCACGGAACGAAATTGTCGTCAAGATACTGCCAAACTTTTTCGCCTGCGCGTGTCATAATGTCCATGTTCAAAACGACATATTCAGAATCGGTAAGCTCAACGCCGTATTTTGCGATTGGTGAGCCGAGCGGTCCCATGCAGAACGGAATAACATACATCGTTCGTCCGTGCATACAGCCTTTGTAAAGACCTTTCATCGTTGCTTTGAGTTCAACGGGGTCAATCCAGTGGTTTGTTGGACCTGCATCTTCTTCTTTAACTGAAGAAATGAACGTGCGTCCTTCTACGCGGGCAACATCGCTTGGAAGCGAGCGGAAGAGGAAACTGTGCGGCTTTTTTGCGAGCGGTGTCGCAAATCCCGCGTCAACGCATTTCTGCATAAGCGCGTCGTATTCTTTTGTTGAGCCGTCGCAAACCACAACATTGTCTGGTTCGCACATTTTGACACATTCCTCAATCCATGCCTTGATTTTGGCATTCTTGATGTCAGCAACAGTCATTGTAGGTTCTCCTTTTCAATGAAAATTATTTGAAAATTGTAGCAGTTTCGGCGGATTTTCGCAACGACGATTTGAAATGCGTGAAATCGAACGTTTTATGTCTTTTAGAAAAAAATCGATTTCGGTTCTAACTCGTTTTAAAAACGAAATGTCGTTCGCTTTGCATTGCCAGCCGTCTGGAAAATGCAAATACAAGTATTCACGTTCAAAAAGAATTTCCGCGATTTCGTCGCTCGCGCTTTTGCCGCATTTCGCGACTTCTTCGCCAAACGAAAGCAATTCGCGCAATCTTTCCAGCGATTTTTCTTCGTTTTCTAGCCATTTCAAAATTTCTTCAAAATGCGATTCATTTTTTTCAAAGTCGATTTTTTCTTTAGATTTTGTTTTTTCTTCAAAAATTCCGTTTGAAAGTGGCGGAAGATTTAGCGGAATCCCAGATTTTCCTGCGTCAAAAAGATTTTTTTGTGCGCCAAACGTGTGGCAAAAAAGTTTTGCGTAAGAAAAAAGCGCGATGTCCGTGTAGATTTTTCCGCTTTTTCCGTTTTCGATTTTTGCATTTGCACCAAAACACGCGCCAAACGCGCCGTCAGAATTGAGCCGTGTTTTTTCAAAAAGTCGTCTGTTTTCCGCGTGCGTTCCGCGTGCGTGCGTTCTTCCCGCTGAAAACGAAAAATCTAATCCCGCAACGGCAATCGGCACGTCCGTATTTTTTCGCAAAAGTAGCGCGAGATAAGTCGCCGTCAATCCGACAGAACCAAGTGGCGGAACTTTTGGCGGAAAAAATGATTTTGAAGAAAGATTTGAAAAAAATGAGGTTTTCGCAAATTCCGACGCAAAAAACGCGATTTCTCGGTCGATTTTTTGTGCTAAGTTTGCCCGCGACGAAATGTCTGCAAAAATTAGCGCGTTTTTTGTACAGTGATTATTTTTTGCCCCAATGTACGACGGAAGAATCGCGCTTTGCGCTTCCACTGCAACGATTGCGTCGATCTTTATGTTCAGCGCGCAAAGCGTCGGCACTGCCGCGTCAACCGCAATCGTAAACGCTCCCGAAAGATTCGTGTTTTTCACGAATTCTTCGACGCTTTCGCCCGCGTCCTAAACCGCTATTGGCTGGTCGATTTTTCCAAAGATTTTTTTACGCGAAACGGAAAAAGGCAACTCC